>NZ_JAUOSY010000011.1:0-140539 GCF_030549125.1 Zobellia sp. 1_MG-2023
ACTCTCATCCTAAAATAAAAATCTTAAACTCTAATCTGTATGTTGTTTCGTAATTCACCGGAACAAAAAGGTTTCCCAATTTATCCCTTTACGCTGTCTCCACAATATGTCAAATGAACTTCTATATCCCTCCCGGTCTCCCGGAAAACGCTTCCCGACATCTTACTGTCTGTCTAAGCGGCTGCAAATATACAACTGTTTTTCTAACCGGCAACTTTCTTTTAAAAAAAATCGAAATCTTTTTTTTTCGCCGTCTCAAAACAATATACCACAAGGAACGTTTACTCTTTTTTAACCCCCGCTTAACAAACATCTTCATACCTGTTTAGCGGGCTGCAAATGTAACACCCTTTTTTAATTCTCAAAGAATTTTCTGAATAAAGTTTTGGATTTTTCACAAACCCCTGCGCTTCAATAAATTACACTTCTACCAAAAAAGAAGGGTCTTAAAATTAGAACTTTTTATTCATTCCCACAAGCCCCAAACTATAGTTTCCTTCCAAATTTTAGAATATTTTTTTTCTTAACCTCAATTTTACATTCCCTTCTAATCTAACGAAAAATTTATGACCACAAACAGTAATAGTCAACATACACACTAGATTTCCAAAAAGATTACAAAACACCCACAACATTCAACCAATAAACTTAACCCTATATATTGTGTGCCTTGTACGCGTATACTATCTTTGCACCCTTATTACAAAAAATGGGCATGATAAAAATTACATTACCTGACGGAAGTATTAAAGAGTTTGCAAATGGAAGCACTCCATTGGACATTGCCAAAAGTATTAGTGAAGGTCTTGCACGAAACGTTATTTCGGCAAAATTTAACGATACGGTGGTAGAAACTGTCACCCCTCTTACCGAAGACGGGGCACTTGTTCTTTATACTTGGAACGACAAAGAAGGTAAAAAAGCTTTTTGGCATTCTTCTTCACATATTGTAGCACAGGCTCTAGAAGAATTATACCCTGGCATAAAATTAACTATTGGGCCCGCTATTGAAAACGGGTTCTATTATGATGTTGATTTTGGAGCGCATTCTATTTCCGAAAAAGATTTTCCCGCTATAGAAAAGAAAGCTTTGGAAATTGCCCGCGGTAAGCATGACTTTAAAATGCGCCCTATATCAAAAGCCGAAGCTCTATCACTATATAAGAGTCAAGGAAACGAATATAAGGTTGAGCTTATAGAAAATCTTGAGGACGGAACCATTACTTTTTGTGATCATGACACTTTTACGGATTTATGTAGAGGTGGGCACATACCTAACACCGGTATTGTTAAAGCCATAAAAATACTGAACGTTGCCGGCGCCTACTGGAGAGGTGACGAAAAGAACCCTCAATTAACCCGGGTTTACGGTATTTCTTTCCCTAAACAAAAAGAACTTACCGAGTATCTTGCTTTAATTGAAGAGGCTAAGCAACGCGACCATAGAAAACTAGGCAAAGAACTTGAACTGTTTGCTTTTTCTCAGAAAGTTGGTCAAGGACTACCATTATGGCTTCCTAAAGGCGCAGCACTTAGAGAACGTCTTGAAAATTTTCTAAAGAAAGCTCAAAAAAAGGCAGGATACGAAATGGTGGTTTCGCCGCATATAGGACAAAAAGAACTTTATGTTACTTCCGGGCATTACGAAAAATATGGCGCAGACAGTTTTCAGCCTATTCACACACCAAAGGAAGATGAAGAATTTCTGTTGAAACCAATGAACTGCCCACATCATTGTGAGATTTACAATGTACGCCCTTACAGTTATCGAGAATTACCAAAACGTTATGCAGAATTTGGAACAGTTTACAGATATGAACAAAGCGGTGAACTTCATGGTCTTACAAGAGTAAGAGGCTTCACACAGGATGATGCACACATTTTTTGTACTCCGGACCAATTGGATCAAGAATTCAAAAATGTTATTGACCTATCTTTATATGTTTTAGGTTCATTAGGATTTGAAAACTTTACGGCACAAGTATCAGTTAGGGATTTGAGCACTCCGGAGAAGTATATTGGTACTGTAGAAAACTGGGAGAAAGCAGAAAATGCCATTATTAACGCTGCGAAAGAAAAGGGTCTTGACTTTATAATTGAACAAGGTGAAGCTGCATTTTATGGCCCTAAATTAGACTTTATGGTTAAAGATGCCCTTGGCAGACAATGGCAGTTAGGAACCATTCAGGTAGACTACAATTTACCTGAACGTTTTGACCTTACCTATAAAGGTAGTGATAACGAGTTGCACAGACCGGTTATGATACACCGTGCCCCATTTGGTAGCATGGAACGTTTCATAGCCCTGTTACTGGAACATACAGGCGGTAATTTTCCTTTATGGCTTATCCCAGAACAAGCTATTGTGCTGCCCGTGAGCGAGAAACATGAAAAATATGCGGAAAAAGTTTTAAAATCCTTAGAAAATGACGAAATTCGCGCCCTTGTTGATGCTAGAAATGAGACGGTAGGCAAGAAAATACGTGAAGCAGAAATGAATAAAATTCCTTTTATGCTGATCGTTGGGGAAAACGAGGAAGCGTCAAATACCATATCTGTACGTAGACATGGTGGTGAGGATTTAGGCTCTATTTCCCTTGAACAGTTTTCAGACTTGGTAACTAAAGAAATAAATAGTACCTTAAAGTCGTTTTAAAAAATTTAAAGTTTAACTAAAAAGAATTAGTCATAGCAATACGAAAGAGATTTAGGCCCCAACCTAGGAGGGAAAACAAAAACCCTCACAAAATCAATGAAAAAATACTAGCACCTAAGGTAAGGTTGGTAGGTGACAACGTTGAAGTAGGTGTATACCCTATAAGGGTAGCTCTAGATAAATCGGAAGAAATGGGTTTGGACTTGGTGGAAATATCACCAAATGCCGAGCCTCCGGTATGTAAGATTATAGATTACAAGAAGTTTCTTTACGAACAAAAGAAGCGCGAAAAAGTCATGAAGGCCAAGGCCACAAAGGTTATCGTAAAAGAGATCCGTTTTGGTCCAAATACTGATGACCATGATTATGACTTTAAAAAGAAACATGCAGAAAAGTTTTTGCAAGACGGAGCCAAATTAAAGGCTTACGTGTTTTTTAAAGGACGCTCTATAGTTTATAAAGACAAAGGTGAGATTCTACTTTTAAAACTTGCCCAAGATTTGGAAGAGTGGGGAAAAGTAGAACAATTACCAAGATTAGAAGGTAAGCGAATGACCATGTTCATTGCCCCTAAAACTAAAAAATAAAGTAACCTAGTTTTTCTAAGTTACTACAAAAGATACTGATATCTGTCCGTTATTTACGGGCAGTTTCAGCATAAATAAGTGAGATTCATATAAATAGGAAAAATGCCTAAACAGAAAACAAAATCGAGTGCCAAGAAGCGTTTTAAGCTAACCGGTACTGGTAAAATTAAAAGAAAGCACGCTTTTAAGAGTCATATCTTGACTAAAAAGTCAAAGAAGCGAAAGCTTAAGTTAACGCATGACACATTGGTTCACGCCAATGACGTTAACAGTATTAAAGAACAATTACGTTTAAAGTAATATTCTTTACGGTAAAACAGTATTAACCATGGAGTTAGGCTCAAAAAGTGTGCAAAAAAAAGCACCGCCTACTACAAAAATTTAAAATTATGCCAAGATCAGTAAATGCAGTTGCTTCCAGAGCCAGAAGAAAAAAGGTGATGAAGCAAGCCAAAGGTTACTTTGGAAGACGTAAAAACGTTTGGACAGTAGCCAAAAATGCGGTAGAGAAAGCAATGTTATATGCTTACCGCGATAGAAGAAACAAGAAGAGAACTTTTCGTGCTCTTTGGATTACACGTATTAACGCAGGTGCCCGTTTACACGGATTGTCTTATTCTCAGTTTATGGGGAAATTAAAAGCTAGTGAAATTGAATTGAACAGAAAAGTTCTTGCAGATTTAGCGATGAATCATCCAGAAGCTTTTAAAGCAATCGTAGACAAGGTTAAATAAATTAAGAATATATCTCACTTATAAGAAAGCCGGTGCATTTGTGTACTGGCTTTTTTTATTCCCCAAATGCGGTAATTACCAAGTTTCTTCCGGAGGCATAATTTCTATGCTCACACAAATATATACCTTGCCATATCCCAAGGTTCAACCTTCCCCCTGTTATTGGAATCTGTACGGATGCTCCCATTAAGGATGATTTTATATGCGCAGGCATATCGTCCGGACCTTCGTATGTATGTATATAGTAGGGAGCATTTTCCGGCACCATTTTATTCATATGGCTTTCAAAATCCAATCGCACCGTGGGGTCAGCGTTCTCGTTAATGGTCAAACTAGCAGATGTGTGCTTTATAAAAACCTGAAACATTCCTTTCTTTATAGTATTAAGCTCCGGAAACGAGCTTAAAATAGCTTCGGTTACTAAATGAAAACCACGATTATAAGCTTTTAGTTTAATTTCTTTTTGATAGAATTTCATACATTTTTTATATCAAATAAATGTAAAACTTTCTAAATACGAACCCTAATTAAATTATGAACAGATACCTTTGCATCTTCTAAAAAATACACATGGATCTATCAAATATAAAAATGGTCGTCACGGATATGGACGGCACGCTATTAAACTCCAATCACGAAGTTAGCAGTCGCTTTTTTGAGCTCTTTGAACAAATGAAAGAAAGAGGCATCATTTTTATAGCTGCCAGTGGCAGACAGTACCATAGTATAGTTGATAAATTAGAACCTATTAAGGACGACATTATCGTAATTGCAGAGAACGGTGCATTTGCCATGCAAAAGACTACCGAACTACTTGCAACACCATTGCCTAATGATGCCAAAAATTCAGTTCTTAAGATATTGGACACCGTAGGCAACATTCACCCTGTACTTTGCGGTAAACACAATGCTTACATAAAGAGTGACTCCAAGGAATTTGAAGCCAAGTTACGCGAGTATTACACCGATTATAAAGTTGTTGACGACCTAAAGGATTTTGATGGCGAAATACTCAAGATTGCCATCTACCACTTTGAAAGTTCGGAAAAGTACATTTATCCATCCGTATCCCATCTAGAAGGGTCTTTAAAGGTTAAGGTATCCGGAGAAAATTGGGTAGACATATCCAGCCCAAATGCCCATAAAGGTTACGCTCTTCAAAAAATGCAGGAACGATTTAACATTACCCCGGCAGAAACCATGGTCTTTGGCGATTACAATAACGATCTTGAAATGTTAGCTCTTTCGGATTTCAGTTTTGCCATGGAAAACGCACATCCCAATGTAAAAAAAGCAGCAAAATTTGAAACTTTGAACAATGACGAATTTGGTGTAGAAACAGTATTACAAAAACTAATTGATTCACATATATAAAAAAGGTTGCTCCTGTAAAGAGCAACCTTTTTAATTACCAACTCAAATACAATCTTACTAAAACAAGCCTTTAGCCTTACTAAGAAGGTCTCCAGCTTCGCCTCCTCCAAGAAGGCTTCCAATGCTTCCTAGGTCAAAGCTACTATCAGCAGCATCGTTTGACATAAATTTTTCTTTTAGACTATTTATTAAGTCCGGTGCTATATTACTCGCTTCAGATTGTGCCGCTGAAGCGTCCATACCCTGTCCTTGTAAAATTCCAGCAAGTTTACCTACAATAAGTTTAAAAACACCATTGTCTTCAGAAGCATTACCATCATTAGAAAACAAACTGGTAATGGAACCCAAATCCCCGGTCGATATATTTTCCATCAAACTATTCACCAAAGCGGCAGAACCTTGTTCCGCTGCAGCTGTAGTTTCACCTTCACCTAAAGAGTTGGATGCCATCGCATCTTTTAATTTATCAAAAGCCAAGCTTTTCAATTGATCGATCATAGTTTTTATCGTTTTAATTTAAATAGTACTGATTATGGGAATAGTAAAATATCACCTCTTCCTTCAATATTTAAGACACCAATGTTCTCTAAAAAGTCACACAATTTTTACATCTTTTACCAAGAGTCTCTTTAAAAGCGCCATAACTCTTAAAATTTTTCCCAATTGAAAACCGAAATCAATATACCATTAGAAAGCGTATCTAATCAAATCTAATGGGATGAATAACGATATGATTGGAATTATATATTGGCGATAAAAAACCTAAGACAAATTGGTAAGCAAAAGACTAGGCAAATAGCCCATAGTCTTCTTGAAGGCTACGGTAAAATGTTGTGGGTTGGAATACCCTACTTCATAAGATGCTTGAGCAACAGTGTAATTTTCTTCTAACACCAAAAGTCTTGCCTTTTCCATGCGAAGCTGTGTAATGAACTTAAAGATTGTGGTTTGATGCACCTTCTTGAAACAACTTTTTAGTTTGGTAGTATTAAATCCAGCTACCTCGGACAGTTCCTTAATGGTTAATTTCCGCTTAAGATTCTGTTTGATATATGAAACCACTTCATCTATGGCCTCCTTATCCAAAGTAGATAGCGTTGTCTCCCCTGCTATCTGCTCCATACCATTCTCTTTTCCCAAAAAGACCTCTATCAGCAAACATCGTATTTGAGATTCTATAAAATTGGTTCTGGCGATTCCGGTATATGAACAATGTAAAATATCCAGTAGCAACAACCTTAACCTACCTGGTATTGGTTTCATTTCATTCCACAGATATTTAGGTTTATCCACGAAGGCATCAGCAAATTTTATAAAAGCCGAATTGTACTCAGTTCCTAATAAATCTTCAAGAAACTCCTGAGTAAAGAAAACTTCTATAGAAGTATATTCCCTTCCCTTAAGCTTTTCAACTCCATTGGTCTTTGGCCACTGCACAAGGTTATAGCTGCCAGAAGTAATGTTAAGTCTAGATTTACTTTCCGTACTAACAAAGCTATAATTGCCTTCAAGCAAAAAATGAACTCCAAAACAGAAATGATTATTTTCATATTCTACCTTAGAAATACTATTTAAACTTAACTTCCGCAATAGTATGGAAGCACCATCTAAACACAATACTTGTTGGCTTCCTGCAACCCCTTTTCCTAAAGCAAGTTCATCAGATATCACATGAGTATCACCCATCTGTTTCATGGGATCAATACCATTTTTGGCACTATAATTTGCAGACGGAAAAAGACCTATTCTCATTTATTCCTAATTCGTAACTAAAACTTCTTTTTGCGTTAGTGCTACCTGAAATCCTAGATTAGTTTTGCAAAGTTATTTATTTAGACTAAATCTTAATAAAAACAATTGATTTTTTTTAAACTAATTATGAAGAACCTAGCTACGGCTTTCCTATTTCTAATTTCCTTGTCCGTCTTGGGCCAAGAACCTTCCGCAACAATAGCCGGTATTGTTACCGATGCTTCCGGAAAACCTTTATCCTTTGCTAGTGTTGTTTTAGAAGAACTAAAACTGGGTGTTCTTACAGATGATAACGGGGCGTATACTATTGAAAAAGTCCCCAGTGGAAACCACAGGATAATAATTTCCTTTATCGGGTACGGCACGCGGTCACGGACTATTGAAGTCAATGAAAACACAAATAGCATACGCCTTGATTTCTCTCTACGGGAAAATGTGGAAAATCTAGACGAGGTAACCGTAAGCGGAAAAACAGAGAAAACAGCCCTTGAGACTAAGGGTTTCTCGGTAAATTCAATTGAGACCAAAGAAGCTGGGCTTAGAAGTATTCAAACTAATGAACTACTAAACACTACAGTGGGCGTAAAAATTAGACAGAACGGTGGTTTGGGGTCTAATGTACAATACAGTTTAAACGGTTTGTCCGGAAGATCGGTCAGCATTTTTATAGATGGTATTCCTATTTCTATATATGGTTCTTCCTTTAGCTTGAACAGCATTCCGCCTTCTATGATCAAAAACATTGAAGTTTACAAAGGCGTAGTACCAGGACACTTATCCAGTGACGCCGTTGGTGGGGCCATTAATATTGTACTCCATGAAGGAGGTAAGAACAATTTAAATGCATCTGTTTCATACGGATCTTTCAACACCCTGCAAACCAATCTGAACGGAGCCTATAGACATGATACATCAGGATTCACCGTAAAAGCATCAGCCTTTCACAACTACTCGGACAACGATTACAAAATCTGGGGCAGGACTATTGTAGATATAGCTCCCAATGGAGTTCAAACACCAATTGTAGCCAGAAGGTTCAATGACGCTTACCGGTCTACGGGAGGCATGGCCCAAATAGGGTTTACCAATGTTAATTGGGCCGATCAATTTTTAGTGGGCGTTACCGCTTCTGATGAATACAATGAAGTACAGCACGGTACTTTCGTTACCATATCACCTTATAAAGGTCGTTTTTTAGAGTCGGATGCCGTACTGGGCAATCTAACCTATCAAAAGAAAGATTTGTTCACTAAAGGCTTAGACGTAAACGTTACTGGTGTGTACGGCAAACGTAATCGTATAATTAATGATACGGTGGCGCAAGCTTATACATGGGCAGGAACCAGATTAATTGGTTTTGATGGAGAACCACACGAATATACCTGGGGTTCACAAAGTGAAAATGGGCCAACACTAGCCAAAATAACCCGAAATGTTTCTTCTATCCGTTCAGGTCTTTCGTATGCTATAAATGACAACCATAAAGTCTTACTAAACCATGTTTATAGTGGTGTAGACCGTGAAGACAGCGATGAAATGGTATCGTTATTAGAAAACACCTTTCAAGAAACTAGTGACCTATACAAGAATATTATTTCGTTAAGCTACGAACTTAAAGCGTTTGACAATAAGTTTAAAATCAATGCTTTTGGAAAACAGTATATGCAAAAAGTACTGAACACTAGGCCCGTATTTAACGAGGATAATACGGAAGTAATAAATGAAGTTTACCAAAGCGATAAAGACTATACCGGATACGGTTTTGCGGCTTCATATATTGTTTTTCCAACCCTTACACTATTAACCTCGGCTGAAAAAGCCATTCGTCTACCGAGTGAAAATGAGGTTTTTGGAGATGCAGGAGACAATTTGCTCCCCAACTTAACCATTCAACCGGAAACCAGTAATAATCTTAACATTGGTTTTAGGCTTGGGAAATTCAATTTTAACAAACACGGGTTTACATTGACCTCTAACTTCTTTGCTAGAAATATTGAAAACAGAATAGGGTTACCGGCCAATGCAGACGGACTAAGGGAAAGTGATGAGTTTGTTCAATACACCAATCTAGAGAACACTGCGGAATCCAAAGGAATTGAAGCCGAATTCTTTTACACGTATGACAATAATCTTGGCTTCAATTTTAATATAACCCGCATGAGCTTAACCACGGTAAATTCCGGAGTTGAAACAAATGTTCCCAACGTTCCCTTGTTTACCATGAATGCCGGATTACGGTATACTATCAAGGATTTTATCCAATCAAAATCACTGTTAAACCTATTTTATAACACCTACTATACAGATGAATTTGCATTCAAATTCGCGGCAGGTACTAATACTACAGGAGAAGAGGAATTCTTTATTCCTGAACAGATATCTCATGACTTTGGATTGAGCTATACATTTCCCAAAAAGAATTTTGTAATGAGTTTTGATGTCAAGAATATTTTTGACCAGGCCATTTATGATAACCTATCCGTACAAAAACCAGGACGAGGCTTTTATTTAAAATTGAACTACATAATCAATAATCTTTAATCACTTAATAGAACTAACATGAAAACAACTTTTTTAAACTTTAAAACATTGGCTTCCGTATGGCTTCTAGCCGGTTTAATGACCGCTTGTAGTAGCGATGATGGTACAGTTACCCCCGATACCGACTCAGAAACTGAGACCGAAACAGAAACGGAAACCGAAGAAGACGGTAGATGGATAACCATTGCCGGAGCCAAAATGGGTGATACCCCTGGCGACGGAAACGGGGGAACCTTAATTTATTCCGTAACCAGTAAAGATGCTAAGGACCCTACGGTTCAAATAGATCCTTTTAACAATGGTTTTGTAGCACCATCTAACAGAACGGCAAGACTACAAGCTTCTGAAGACGGCAATACCGTTTTCAATATTAGTTATGCCGGAGATACCGGAGGAAATTACAGTAAATATACCGTAGAAGGTGGTGGAACTTTCAATCCAACCGGGTCTGAAATAAGTATAGCCCCTTATGTTGGTACTGCTCCTAGATGGATCAAATTGTTTGATGGGGACAAAACCGGTGCTGCCGTTTACGTCTCTACAGAGCACCAAGTTGATGACAATGACACTCCTGATGATGTAACCGATGACACATATCTGCACACAAATTCTACTATTGGCGTTGTTACTTTAGACTTAGTGGATTCTCAAATCAACAACTTTGAAGAGCATGTTATTACGTTAAGCGAAGAAGAATCTGCAGCAGGCTACTACATCTCTAGAATAGATATGCCAACACTTAATGCCGCTGGAGACAAATTATACATTGGTGCGCGCTTAAGCAAGATAGACCCGACTACTTTAGAAAGTGATAGTGGTGATTATGAGATTCTTGGTTCCAAAACTATTGTATTGGACTATCCTTCTTTATTGAACCCAACGCTAATTACTTCTAGCGTAGGACACGGTAATACCAACGGTTACCGTAGCATCAACGCCTTTTTGTATGACGGAAGCGTATACCAAGCTAACCAGAGTGATCCTGAAGGTTCTCATATTTTAAAAATTGGAGCTGACAATTTGTATGACGATTCGTATGATTTTAATTTAGATGATGCCTTGGGTGTTGATGGTGCTTATGTATTGGCCTGGAGACCAGCACCAAACGGAAAAGCAGTTTTAGCCTACCGTCATGATGGTTCCGCAGAAGGTATTTCGGGGAGAGGAGAAAGCTTTTTTGCCCTAGTTGACTTGAATGCAAAAACAGCAACCAAAATAACCGATATTCCTTACGAGGTAGATTTTGAATTATTCCAGTACCAAGGGTATGCCGTAGACGGAAACGAAATTTACCTTACTCAAGCACCCGTTGGTAAAAACGGAAATATTTATGTTATAGATACCGAAACTGGAACTGTAACCAAAGGTGCCGAGCTAATTAATGTAGAAGGAAGCCATTTTATCGGCGCTTGGTAAACCATTATAACTTTTAGTAAACTATACCATTATCGGGTAACAAAGCCCGGTAATGGTTTTAGTAATTTGAAATCTAATATACACGGCCATGAAAAAAAATAGTATCAGAACTTTTGCCTTAGTTCTCTGCTTTGCATTTATCTCTTTAAGTGCCTTTGCACAAAGGAATACACCCAAAGACCCCAATCCATTCTTAAGTGGCGACTATTGGGAAAAACAACCAAGTATCAGCACTATTGAAGCTAACATAAAAGAGGGCCACTCGGCCACTGTAGCCAACGGCGGTGGTTTTGATGCAACCACTTATGCTCTATTGGCCAATAATCCTCTATCTACAATTAAATATTTGGTTGAGCATGGTAACGACGTTAACAAAAAAACACATGATTCCCGTACTTATATCTTTTGGGCCGCTTACAAAGGAAACGTAGAAGCAATGGAATACCTTATTCAAAAGGGTGCCAAATTAGACGTAGTAGACTCTCATGGGTACTACCCCAGCTCGTTTGCTTCAGCTGGCGGACAAACCGATCCAAAAATTTATGAATTGTTTATTGCAAATGGTGCCGATCTAAAAAATGAAAAAGACCATCATGGTGCCAATATACTTTTAGTGGCAGCATCCAGCGCTAAAGACCTTAAGTTTACAGACTATTTAATTTCCAAAGGACTAGATATCAACACTACGGATAATGACGGTAATGGTATCTTTTATTATGCCGCAAAAGGTGGAAACATAGATGTTCTTAAATCCCTAAAAGAACGTGGGGTTTCAATAGCTAAAAATGATAAAACCGGAGACAATGCTATGCTTGCAGCAAGTAGAGTTGGCCGTGGCGGTGGCAATAGTATAGAGGTTTTCAAGTATTTAGAAGAACTTGGTATTTCTCCAAATGTTGTTTCTAAAAGTGGCACTACTCCTTTGCACAATTTAGCGTCATCAAAAGACATTAAAATTCTAGACTACTTCATATCAAAGGGAGTCGATCCTAATGCGGTAGATGGAGAAGGTCAAACCGCCTTAATTAAAGCTGCCGGAAGAAATAATTTGGAAACTATCTCTTATTTTGCCGAAAAAACGGATAAAATAAACCATGCAGATAAAGACGGACATACTGCTTTAACCGCTGCAATTCAAAATAACAGCGCAGACGTAGTAACCTATTTAATCTCTAAAGGAGCCAGTGTTGATGTGCTTGATAACAAAGGAAACAATTTGGTTTCTTACCTTTTTAACGGTCGTGGTAAACCTCGTGATTTTGATGCTAAGGTTGCCGTATTAAAAGACAAAGGCCTTGATTTTACGCAAGTACAAGGCGATAACAGTACCGTATGGCATTTAGCGGTTGCAAAGAATGATCTGCGCCTTCTAAAAAAGGTGAAAGCATTTGGTGCTGACATCAACGGTAAGGACAAAGACGGAAATACCCCATTGCATTACGCGGCAATGAAAACCGAAAATGCAGAAATTTTAAAGTACTTGATAGCTAATGGTGCCGACCTAAAATCTACTACAGAGTTTGGTGAAACTGCACACGACCTTGCAAGCGAAAATGAACTGTTGGCCAAGAACAAGGTTAATCTTCAATTTTTAAATTAATAGTACATGAAAAATATAATTGTTAAGACGGTTGGTGCCCTTTGTTTGGCTTCTGCATTCTTTGTATTATCTTCTTTTGTAAAAGAACCTGAAGTAAGTTACAAATGTATGATTCAAATGACCAACTATACAGGTGAGAAAGCTTATGTAGTGGTTTCATTGATAAATCCTGAAGGAAAATATGAGAAGACGCTTTACGTTCAAGGAGATGATAAAGAGTGGTTCCCGGATTTGAAAAACTGGTGGGAGTTCAGTGACGGTTCCAAGGAAAACGTCGATGCCATTTCGGGCGCTACCATTGGTAACGGCGAAAGAAACATCATTTCTTTAGGCTTTGACGCCTCGCATATTGATGCCGGTTACAAAGTTCGCTTTGAGTCTGCTGTAGAAAATCAGGAATATTACGCCATAGATGCAGAGATAGACTTGAATTCGGCAACTATAAAAGAGAAAGTAGACGGTAAAGGTTACATCCGTTATATTAGAATGGTACCAAACAGATAATTTTTATGATTGTATCGGTATGGAGGTATAGCCATTTGCTTTTTGCCATTGCCTCTTCTGTTTTTCTTTTGATTGCATCGGTTACCGGTGTTATTCTAGCTGTAGAACCAATTTCCAACAAAATTGAACCCTACAGTGTTTCCAACGCAGATAAACTTTCTTTGTCGGAAACCCTAAAGCATATCAATACAAAATATGAAGAAGTACTTGCGGTAAAACGAGACCGAAATGGTTTTGTAAGCATTACGGTTATCTTAGATGGAAAGAATGAAGAATTCTATATTGATCCATTTACTGGTGAAAAATTGGGCAATCTTATTCAAAAAAAACCTCTTTTCCAGTTTGCTACCAACCTACACCGATCGTTATTTCTAAAATCTACGGGGCGTTTTCTAATCGGATTCGCCTCGTTTTTACTAATTCTCATCAGCATTTCGGGTATTGTTCTAATTGCCAAGAGACAAGGAGGATACAAGAAATTCTTTGCTCCCGTTGTTCGTGAAAATTTTTCACAATACCATCACGTTGTATACGCCAGATTTTCTTTACTTCCGTTATTAGTGCTAGCCATTACGGGCGTATATCTTTCACTTCTTCGGTTTGATATTATTCCGGATTCCAAAGTTTCATTACAAGTAGATTTTGATGCTATCCAAGAAGAACCTTTTAAAAAGTACACGGAATTTGACTTTTTTAAAACTACCTCTCTTTCCGAACTACGTGAACTGGAATACCCTTTTTCCGAGTTCGTAGAGGATTACTACATCATCCGCTTAAGAGATAGGGAATTATATCTCAACCAAGTTACCGGAGATATCTTAGCCGAAGAAAAATATCCCACCGTACAGGTCATGTCTTCTTGGGCTACGGTATTACACACCGGAGAAGGAAGCATTCTATGGTCCATCGTACTTGGCTTGGGAAGTCTAGCCATTCCGTTTTTAACGGTTACCGGCTTTATCGTTTATTTTAAAAGGCCTAAAACCAAGATCAAAAATGAGCATTCAAAAAATGAAAGTGAATATGTGGTTTTGCTAGGCACCGAAGGGGGTACCACGCTTCAATTTGCTCAAGAGTTACATAAACAAATTTTGAAATCAGGTAAAAAAAGTCATTTAGCATTAATGAACCAATACACCCATTTCAAGAAAATGGAGCATTTAATTGTCATTACGGC
This sequence comes from Zobellia sp. 1_MG-2023, assembly GCF_030549125.1. Taxonomy (NCBI): domain Bacteria; kingdom Pseudomonadati; phylum Bacteroidota; class Flavobacteriia; order Flavobacteriales; family Flavobacteriaceae; genus Zobellia; species Zobellia sp. 1_MG-2023. The sequence continues at coordinate 14,342 of NZ_JAUOSY010000011.1, forward strand.
AACATACGGACAAGGAGAAGCACCGGCATCCGCAGAGAATTTTATACAATTGGTTAAAAAGAATCCCCAGAAACAGGCTTTTGTTTTTAGCGTAGTGGGCTTTGGATCTACTGCCTATCCCAATTTTTGCCAGTTTGCTTATGAAACTCATGAAGCTTTAAAAGGGTTAAATAACAGTACTGCTCTACAAGAGGTCTTTACGGTTAACGACCAATCTTTTGAGTCTTTCAACAATTGGTGTTCGGTTTGGGCCAACCAAATGGGATTGCCTGTTCAACTGAAAAAACCAAAACTGGTTACCAGTTCAAAACCTGCCTCCACTTTTAAAGTCATTCATAAAGCGGAGCTACCTGAAGACGATACCTTCTTATTGAGCCTTAAAAATTTGAACGGGTCAAAACCAGTTTCGGGGGATTTATTATCGGTCGTACCCGCCGATGGAGCTCGAGAGCGTTTATATTCAATTGGTAAAGTAAATACGGACACCCTTGTAATCAGCATTCGGAGGCACGAAAAAGGACTATGTTCCAATTACTTGCATCAACTGGAAGATGGACAAAAACTGAACGCCACGGTAGTAAACAACAGAAATTTCCATTTTCCTAAAAACTCTAAAAAAACAGTATTTATAGCAACCGGAACGGGTATAGGTCCTTTTTTAGGAATGATACAGGAGAATATAAAAAGAAAGGAAATTCACTTGTACTGGGGAGCACGTACCAAAGATGCCTTCCATCTTTATAAAGATTATATTGAAACGGCTTTGCAAGAAGGCAAGTTGACCAATTTTAAAACCGCCTATTCTCGCCAGCAAGCCGATAAAATATATGTTCAGCACCTAATTAAACAAGACCAAGAATTATTTTTAGAGGTTTTGAAAAATAAGGGATGCATTATGATCTGTGGTTCCATAGCCATGCAAAAAGAAGTGCTACAAGAACTACAGGAATTGAGCAACGCATATTTAGGTAAGGACCTTAGCCATTATCAAAACCGAAAGCAAATTAAAATGGACTGTTATTAGACAAGTGAAACATTAAGCTTGAATAACAGGTTATCGCATTAAGTTTTCTGCTTCTTTTTACGTGCCGCAGGAAACAAAACATTATTCAAAATTAGACGATACCCCGGAGAATTGGGGTGCAGCTCCAATTCCGTTTTGGGATCCCCTACCCTATGCTGGTAGTCTTCCGGGTCATGACCGCCATAAAACGTAAAAAAGCCCTTTCCTTTAACCCCGTGAATATATCGTGCCTCTCCATTTAGTTTATTTTCTCCCAACACCATTACCGTGGGTTTTACCTCATCTCTGTTAAAGGCGGTGGTCTGCCCCATAAAACCTTTTACCAAAGCCGTATGGTTCTGGCAAAGCATAGTAGGCACAGCATCCCATTTGGCGGAAAAATCCATTAACGAAAAATAATCGGATTCTTTGGGAACGTTGCCCCGTTTGCTGGTCATGTCTATGGAAGAAAACTCGTATTTAAGTGGGTTTCGCTCTAAAGTAAAGTCCGTGAAGGCAAAAGTTTTATTATAATCCAGCTTACTTTGGTAGTTGGCATCACTGGGGTCATTATCAAACATGGGCTCGCAAATATCCACTCCTTCCGCGGAAAGCGCTATATCAAAACTATCCGTAGCCGAACACATGGCGAACATGAACCCTCCACCAATGACATATTTCCTAATTTTTTGCGCTACCGCACCTTTCTCCTCCGAAACTTTAGAAAAACCGTGCTCCGCAGCCATTGCTTCAGCTTCCTTTTTTTGTTCTATATACCAAGGGGCGGCACGGTATGCGCCATAGAACTTTCCATACTGACCGGTAAAATCTTCGTGGTGCAGGTGCAACCAATCATAAAGGGCTAATTTATCTCCCAATACCTCATCATCATAAACGGTAACATAAGGAATCTCGGCATAAGTCAAAACCATGGTAACGGCATCGTCCCAAGGTTGGTTTCCTTTTGGGGAATAAACGGCGATTTTCGGGGCCTTTTCAAGAATTACGGCATCTTGATTTTTGGAAGGACTACTAATTTCTTCCAGTATACCTTGTGTCTGGCCATCCGATAAAATTTCAAAGGAAACCCCACGTATTTGACATTCCTTTCGGATAGCATCTCCATCCGGCAATAAAAAGGACCCTCCCCTATAGTTTAAAAGCCACTGTACCTTTTGTTGTTTACTTAGCACCCAATAGGTAATTCCGTAAGCCTTTAGATGATCTCTCTGGCTCTCGGCATCCATAGGTATTAAAATGGAAGATGCCGAAAGTTGTAGAACCCCAACAAGTATGAAAAAAATTGACAAGAACGATTTCACCATGTTTCTAGCACTTAGATTTTTTCTAAAGATACTTGAAAAACCTCGCTTTTTAAGGCACACAAAGTTAAAGCTATTTGAAAACTGCTGGATTTTGCTTAGTTATATTGTTTTAGAAAGGAACATCGCTATCCTCATCCGCACTTAAATCATTCATAGAACTACCAAATGCTTGGTTGGCATCCGGCAAGTTCTTTGTGATAAATGGATTATCCTCATTTTCGTTCATTTTGGATTGAAACTCAAACGGAGAATCAAAATCATCCAAGTTATCAAACTTACCAAGGTTACCGATAAATTTCAGACGAATGTTCTCAAGACCACCATTACGGTGTTTTGCTACAATAAACTCTGCTTGACCTTGGGTTGGGCTTCTTTCTTCGTCATCCCACTCATCAATTTTATAATACTCCGGACGGAAAATGAACGATACAATATCCGCATCCTGCTCAATCGCACCAGATTCACGTAAATCCGAAAGTAAAGGTCTTTTACTACCGCCACGGGTTTCAACGGCACGAGACAGCTGAGAAAGTGCAATTACAGGAATATTCAATTCCTTTGCCAGGGCCTTAAGGTTACGCGAAATTGTAGAAATCTCCTGTTCACGGTTACCCCCTTTACCGGTTCCACCGGCGGTCATTAACTGCAAGTAGTCAATGATAATAATCTTAATGTCATGCTGCGAGGCCAAACGTCTGGCCTTTGCACGTAAATCAAAAATGGATAAGGACGGTGTATCATCTATAAACAATGGGGCTTTCTCCAACGCTTTTACCTTTACGTTCAATTGTTCCCACTCGTGTTTTTCCAGTTTACCGGTCCTTAATTTTTCGGACGACAGTCCGGTTTCCGAAGAAATCAAACGGGTAATAAGCTGTACAGATGACATCTCACAGGAAAAGAAAGCAACACCCTGCCCACCATCTACCGCAATATTACGCGCCATAGATAAGGTTAATGCCGTTTTACCCATACCAGGACGCGCCGCAACAATAATTAAATCACTGGGCTGCCATCCAGAGGTTAATTTATCCAATTTATCAAAGCCGGTAGCAATACCGCTCATCCCCTCTTTATTGGAAATTTCCTCAATCTTTTTCTTGGCTTGGATTACCAAATCCATAGCTGTCTCCGCAGATCGTTTAAGATTCCCTTGAGTTACGTCGTACAATTTAGATTCCGCACTATCCAAAAGGTCAAAAACGTCCGTAGATTCATCATAAGCCTCTTCAATGATTTCGTTGGATATTTTTATTAAGCTACGCTGAATATACTTTTGAAGAATAATACGTGCATGGAACTCAATGTGGGCAGATGAAGCCACTTTTTGAGTGAGTTTTATAAGGTAAAAATCCCCTCCTACGGCATCCAATCGTCCGTCTCGCTTTAATTGTGACGAAACCGTTAATAAATCCACTGGTTCGGAACTTTCGAACAGCTTAAAAATCGCTTCATAGATAAAACGATGGGCATCTTTATAGAAAACATCAGGATGTAGGATATCTATTACTTCATCTACCCCCTTTTTATCAATCATCATCGCACCAAGAACAACCTCCTCTAAATCAACTGATTGTGGCGGAATTTTACCACGCTCTAAATTGATTAGGGTAGATTTATCTATTTTACGGGCTACGACCGGATTAATTTTTTCCATTTCACGAAATTATGCAATTAACTAAAAAATAAAGCGAAGTAAAGTTAACAGGTAATGAACATTATACTGTTAATAAGTTACAATTTTATGTTGATAACAAAAAAAATCTGAGAAAAGTCTTTCTCAGATTTTAGTCAGCTTGATAAAAGTGTCCGTTAACCGTTAAAAACACCCATTTGGGCGTATTTTTCCATTCGGGTATTGACCAATTCTTTTGGGGATAACTTTTCTAAAGCCTCAAATTGAGTCAATATTTTGTTTTTTACCACCTCAAAAGTTTTTTCCCGATTTGCGTGGGCACCACCTGCCGGTTCGCGCACGATTTCATCGATCAACTTTAATTTTTTCATATCTGTAGCCGTAAGTTTCAACGCTTCTGCAGCTACTTCTTTATACTCCCAGCTTCTCCATAGAATAGAAGAACAGGATTCTGGGGATATTACGGAGTACCATGTGTTTTCCAACATCAATACCTTGTCTCCTACTCCTATGCCCAAAGCTCCACCGGAAGCTCCCTCTCCAATGATAACCACTATAATAGGTACTTTAAGGCGAGTCATCTCAAGAATATTACGGGCAATTGCCTCTCCTTGACCACGTTCTTCCGCTTCAATACCAGCGGCACCACCTGGGGTATCTATGAAACATACTACAGGAACATTAAATTTCTCCGCAGATTTCATTAATCGTAAAGCTTTGCGGTAACCTTCCGGATTGGCCATACCAAAATTCCGGTACTGCCTAGTTTTTGTATTGTACCCTTTTTGCTGACCAATGAACATAAAGCTCTGATCACCAATTTTACCTAAACCACCAATCATAGCCTTATCATCCTTTACATTCCTATCACCGTGAAGTTCCAAAAATGTATCGCCACAAATAGCGTTGATGTAGTCTAAAGTATAAGGTCTATTAGGGTGCCTGGACAACTGTACGCGTTGCCATGCGGTAAGGTTTTTATATATTTCTTTTCGGGTATCGGCTAACTTCTTTTCAATCTGCTTACAGGTCTCCGACACATCTACTTCGCTTTCCTCCCCAATAATCATGCATTTATCCAGCTGGTCTTCAAGCTCTTTTATAGGGAGTTCAAAATCGAGATATTCCATTAGTGTAATAGGTTTAGTTTGATAGGCAAATATAGGATTTTAAGCTTATGTCCTGAAGGGTTTTTTAAACCTTCTCTTATTTTTCAGTATTCCGTTGGCAATGACCGTCAATAGGATGATGCCTCCACCAAAATAAAATAGGGGGTTCATTTTCTCCGACTCGCCAAAAATAATAAACGCCAGAATTATTCCATAAATAGGCTCCAAATTTATTGTGAGCATTACCGTATACGGACTTATATATTTCAAAATCTTAACCGATGCTATAAAGGCGTAGGCAGTACAAATTGATGCAAGTATAAACAGATAGAGCAAGTCGTTTTGCGATAGACTAAAAAACTCTGCATTAAACCTTCCTTGAAACGCCAAAAATAAAGTCAACAGCCCCACCCCACTTACCAATTCGTAAAAAGAAATTACAGAAGGCCTTTCCTTTTGTATGAGCTTCCCGTTGATCAATGAGAAAAACGCCGACAAAAACGCGGATATTAAGGCTAAAACTATACCGTACAGATACTCCGTATCTACCTTAAAAATCAGGTACAGCCCAAGCATAACAACGATACCAAAAACAATTTCATACCAAATCATCTTCCGCTTGTACCAAAAGGGCTCAAGTATCGCCGTAAAAAAAGCACCCGTAGAAATCGTGGCCAACGCAATGGATATATTGGATACCTTAATGGCCAAAAAGAAAGTCACCCAGTGTAGCGCAATTACTATTCCCGCTCCTATGAGCGCCCAAAACATACCCTTCGAAACCTTTAAGGAGTATTTCTTGGCTATAACATAGATCAAGATAAATATTGAGGCGATAAGCATCCGGTACCATACCAAAGGCATAGCCTCTAACGTAATAAGTTTACCCAGTACTGCCGTAAAGCCCCAAATAAAAACAATAAGATGTAAGTGCAGGTAATTTTTTAGCTGAGCCCCCATAAAAGCCTATTTAAACGAAAACGCGTTACCGCTTTGCCTTTTGCAGTAAAACTACGGCCAGCACTCCAAAAATCATATTGGGTATAAGTACTGCCAATAAAGGCGAAAAGCCAGACTGCTCCGCAAGGGTACCAAAAACTTTATCAAAGAAAACAAAGACAAAGGCCACTATAATTCCAAAGGCAAGGTTAACCCCCATACCTCCACGCCTCTTTACGGACGACACAGCTACAGCGATTATCGTTAATATAAAAGCTGTAATGGGCAGAGCCCATCTTTTATACTTTACCAAGATATAGGTATTGATGTTGGATGCCCCTTTTAACCTTTGGTCCTTTATAAACCGGTTCAGTTCAAAAATATTCTTGGTTTCCGCGGCATAGGACACCGGGGTAAGGTCTCCAATTTGAAAAGAGAAAAGGGTATCTAAACGACGCTTGGTTTCCACCAAAGCCGTATTATTGAGAATCTTTCGTTTTTTATAGGTAGTTAAACGGTACACACTATCCTTATCTACATATCTGATATTGGCCGCCGATATTTTGAACTCCAACTCATTTTCTTCGTTAAACCTTTCAAAAGTAAAGTTGTATCCAATCTGTCTGGCAGGATCAAAACTGCTCACATAAATAAAATCATTGGCGTTTAACTGTGTAAAAATATTATTGGTAACCCGGTCCTGCTTTCCTTTCTTAAGATACTTGTATTTAAACTCGTTAAAACCCTTGCTAGCATTAGGTACTATAAACATACCCATAACAAACATAATTACCGCAATAATAGAGGCTCCAATAATATAGGGGCGCAAGAATCTAGAGTACGATACACCTGAACTAAGAATGGCCACAATTTCCGTATTTCCCGCCAATTTAGAGGTAAAGAAAATTATAGACAGAAAGAGGAAAATAGGAAATAGAAGACTTCCTATATAGATAGTAAAGTTTCCAAAATAGACGAGTATTTCATCCAACGGAGCTTCATTGGCTTGCATTTTTCCAATTTGCTCGGCCAAATGCGCCATGATCCCAATAGGAATAAATAGCAAGATCATCACCGAGAAAGTGACCAAATATCGCTTAAGTATATATTTATCTAATATGGTAAGCACTACAATCGTTTATCCATTTGTTTAACCATACGGTCTTTCCATTCCGTAAAATCTCCTGCTAAAATATGCTTTCGAGCTTCACGAACCAACCAAAGATAAAATCCTAGGTTGTGAATAGTGGCTATTTGTTTGCCCAAATACTCCTTAGCTACGAACAAATGACGCAAATAGGCCTTTGAATACTCTAGGTCTACAAAGGTAATTCCCATTTCATCTACCGGAGAAAAATCATCTTCCCACTTTTTGTTCTTAATATTTATCGTGCCATGAGCGGTAAACAACATTCCGTTTCTAGCGTTTCGCGTAGGCATCACACAATCAAACATATCAATTCCTAAGGCTATGTTCTCCAAAATATTAATAGGCGTACCTACCCCCATTAAATACCTAGGTTTGTCTTCCGGTAAAATTTCACAGACCACCTCGGTCATACCATACATTTCTTCCGCAGGTTCCCCAACGGATAGACCGCCTATGGCATTACCTTCGGCACCAACGCCGGCAATGTACTCCGCAGAGCGTTTTCTTAAATCTTTATAGGTAGAACCTTGTACAATAGGAAAGAACGTTTGAGAATAATCGTACTCAAAAGGTGTTTTCTTTAAGTGCGCAATACAACGCTCCAACCATCTATGTGTCATGTGCATAGAACGTTCTGCATACCGGTAATCACAGGGGTAAGGTGTGCATTCATCAAAGGCCATGATAATATCGGCCCCGATCACACGCTGTATTTCCATTACGTTTTCCGGTGTAAAAAGGTGTGTAGAACCGTCTATATGCGATTTAAACTTTACCCCTTCCTCTTTTATTTTTCGGTTTCCGGAAAGTGAGTATACTTGGTATCCTCCACTATCAGTTAGAATATTCCTATCCCACCCCATAAATTTATGGAGTCCGCCAGCTTTCTTTAATATTTCGGTTTTAGGCCGAAGAAAAAGGTGGTATGTATTCCCAAGAATAATATCTGGGTTAATCTCCTCCTTTAGCTCCCTTTGATGCACACTTTTTACGGATGCAACCGTACCAACCGGCATGAATATAGGGGTTTCTATTACTCCGTGATCGGTAACCATAGTTCCGGCACGAGCTTTACTTTTTGGGTCTGTGTGGTGTAATGTAAACTTCAAAATTGTATTTATGGACGCAAAGATAAACAACTGCCTAGCATAAAAGGCTTAACGAAAAAATAAAGTTTGCATCTACCAAATAGTCCTAGGTCATAACTATACTTTTGGATCGGCAGGCACTCCTCAATTATGGGCTTTTTGGTCAAACAACCCCTTATTGTTCAAAATATTGGCATCTGTTGCTTTTGTCACTCTTTTTTTGATTTGAGGGCAAAAATAAACAAGGTCCTATTTGTATTCCCAAAAGATTGCGATTACATTTGAAAATTACTAAAAACGAACATTTACAAATGGCAAAATTAGACGAACTACAAGATATCGTAGTACAGACCCGAAGGGACATTCTACGTATGGTACATAAAGTAAATTCAGGTCACCCAGGGGGTTCTTTGGGCTGTACTGAATTTTTGGTAGCACTTTATAATGAGGTAATGGACCTTAAAGAAGGTTTTGATATGGACGGTAAGGACGAAGATCTTTTCTTCCTTTCCAACGGACACATATCTCCTGTATTTTACAGTGTTTTGGCCAGAAAAGGATATTTCCCGGTAGAAGAGTTGAACACTTTTCGTTTATTGGACTCCCGTCTGCAAGGTCACCCAACCACTCATGAAGGTCTTCCCGGCGTTCGTGTAGCTTCAGGTTCATTGGGCCAAGGTATGTCCGTAGCAATTGGTGCCGCTTTAGGTAAAAAATTAAACGGAGACGATAAATTGGTATACAGCCTTCACGGTGATGGCGAACTTCAAGAAGGTCAAAACTGGGAAGCGATCATGTATGCCGCAGGAAACAAAGTAGACAACCTAATTTCTACTATTGACAGAAACGGACAGCAAATAGATGGACCTACGGAAGAAATCCTTCCGCTAGGAAACCTAAAAGAAAAATTTGAAGTTTTTGGTTGGGATGTTATTGAGGTTGCTGAAGGAAATAATCTTGAAGCTATAGTTAACGGTCTTAACGAAGCCAAAAGCAGAACCGGAAAAGGAAAACCTGTATGTATCATTTTGGATACAATGATGGGTAATGGTGTAGACTTTATGATGCACACGCACGCATGGCACGGTAAAGCGCCAAGTGATGAGCAACTAGAGAGCGCTTTGGGTCAAAATCCTGAAACTTTAGGTGACTATTAAAATTCCGCAACTATCTTAAAATTTTAGTTTTCCGTTTTACGGAAACGACAAAAACGAAACACAATGACAAAATATATAGATCAAGGAAAAAACGATACTAGAAGTGGCTACGGAGCTGCCATGACGGAATTGGGAAGAACCAACCCTAATGTTGTAGCCCTTTGTGCCGATTTAATTGGATCGCTAAAAATTCAACCTTTTATTGATGAGAATCCAGAAAGATTCTTTCAAGTAGGTATTGCCGAAGCTAACATGATGGGTATTGCTGCAGGCCTTACCATTGGTGGTAAAATTCCTTTTGCAAGTACATTTGCCAACTTTGCTACAGGAAGGGTTTATGACCAAATTCGCCAGTCTATTGCCTATTCTGGTAAGAACGTAAAAATATGTGCTTCCCATGCCGGTGTAACCCTTGGTGAAGATGGTGCTACCCACCAGATTCTAGAAGACATAGGTATGATGAAAATGCTTCCGGGCATGACCGTTATCAACCCGTGTGATTACAACCAGACAAAAGCAGCTACCTTGGCCATTGCCGAGCATGAAGGACCTGTTTACCTACGTTTTGGTAGACCAAAAGTGGCCAACTTTACTCCGGTTGACCAGAAGTTCGAAATTGGAAAAGCACTTATGCTTAGCGAAGGTACAGATGTTACCATCGTTGCTACAGGACATTTAGTTTGGGAAGCGTTGATCGCTGCTGAGAAATTGGAAGAGCAAGGTATTTCTGCAGAGGTTATCAATTTCCATACGATTAAGCCTTTTGACGAGGAAGCTCTGTTAAAATCCGTTAAAAAAACAGGTTGTGTTGTATCTGCTGAAGAGCACAATTTCTTAGGCGGACTTGGAGAGAGTGTTGCTAGAACCCTTAGTATTCATAATCCTACGCCTCAAGAGTTTGTTGCAACCCAAGATACTTTTGGTGAAAGTGGTACTCCTGAACAGCTTATGGAGAAGTACGGTTTAAACAATAAAGCTATTGAAAAGGCCGTTTTAAAGGTATTGAAAAGGAAATAACAATGGTATCGTTTTTGATACTGTTGTGGTATTAAAAACGAGAACATATGAGAAAAACACTCCTTACGGCAGTTTTTGCTTTGATAAGCATTGCTGCATTTTCACAAAAAGATTTAGTTGAAATTGGCGTTAAGGCCGGTCTTAACTATAGCGCCAACGGAGATTATTTTGAATCTATTGGTGATGCGGCCAGAGATCCAGACCGAAACATGGGTTACCACTTAGGTCTTTTCACTAAAATAGGCGTTAATCGCATCTATTTTAGACCTGAGTTAATGTACACCAAAACCAAGTCTGATTATAGCGGTGATAAGTTGGACATAAGTAAGTTGGACATGCCCTTACTGGTAGGCGCAAAAATTTTAGGTCCGCTGCATGTATTTGCAGGTCCTTCGTTTCAGTATATTCTTGATACCGAGTTTGATGGTATCTCAATAGATGATATTGAAAATGATTTTAGCGTAGGAGCCAATATAGGCGCCGGTGTAGATTTAGGAAAGCTGGGAATTGATATTAGGTACGAAAGAGGTTTTAACAGCAACGAGGCTACCTTTATCAATACGAACATTACCAACTTAGGCCCTAGTCGTGTAGATGCGCGCCCAGACCAGTTGATCGTTAGTTTATCTTTGACGTTATAAGGAAACTGTTATTATAAAAAGAAAGCCAGAAACAAATGTTTCGGGCTTTCTTTTTATTTATAGGTAGTAAATAATTTTACTTCTTAGTTTGTATCGGCATCTAGATAATCAGGAATACCATCTCCATCGGCATCATCGTTGAACAAGTAACCGTCTTTGTTCGTGTCCTCTTCAATAGACGGAATACCATCACCATCATGGTCTGACTGATTTACCGCAAACATATCCATCTTAAAAATTAATGGGCTGTAGGCAGGTATACTACCTCTTGCTATATTGAAATAACCCAAACCAGATGGAAAAATTATCATTCCAACACCATATCCGTTTACAGAATACGTACCATCATCATTAATCTCCGCAGGTGCTCCTCCTTTTAAAAGTGCCGCTCCCTCAGAAAAACCCCTAGCAGGAGTACCTGAAACAGTGGGTGTTGCCGGCGCTTGTAAACTTGCCAAATCAAACCATACTGGATCATTTTCATTATTATCGTCAAAGACAGTACCATCAATAAGATTTCCACTGTAGCGTACAAAAGCAGAATCGGCCACGCTTAAAGCATCACCCACACCCTCCCGAGCTTCCAAATAGTACAACGTGTGTTTTGTATTCGTTTCTTCCCCAGAAATCAAGAAATGTGTAGAAGGTACGTTTACTTCAATAGGAACCACTTGGTCCAAAAGAGGTGTTTTATCAGAATCACCCTCACCTATTTCCTTTATTTCAATTTTAAAATCAAAATCCTCAGCGGGGTTTTCAAACTCGGCATAATTGTAATAATGCGTTTTAAGATATTCTTGAATCTCCGCTTCATCTTCACTTAAAACTTCACTTAACGGTCTTGGTGGTTCAATCGTTACACCTCCATCATCATTATTACAAGAGTACAGTACAACCACTAACGCCGATAAGGCAACTATTCGATTCAAATTCATCAATTCATTTTTACAGGCGGCAAGATACAATTTTCCCTTATTTTTGTAGAGAGCCTTAACAAAGATTTTTAATAGTTATGCGAATTGATAAGTACTTGTGGAGTACCCGTTATTTTAAGACCCGAAACATTGCCTCTACGGCCTGTAAAAAAGGTCAGGTAAGAATTAATGACCAAGTGGCGAAACCTTCTCGAGAAGTGTACCCAATGGATAAAATTATAGTGAGGAAGGAACAAATTAACCTACAACTAACGGTTCTGGACATTCCTAAAAGCAGAGTGGGCGCCAAATTGGTTGATATTTACCGTACGGATACGACTCCTAAAGAAGCTTTTGAACATAACGAACTTCTTAAGCAGGCCAAAGAACATTACCGCAAGAAAGGAACCGGAAGACCTACTAAAAAAGACCGTCGTGATATTGAGGAGTATTTGGAAGACCCGAACCAAGCTCCTGAAGATTTTAAAAGCACCGAATAAAAAGAGTGAATTTGCATAGCGTTGGCTATCTTTGAATTGAAAATACCCGTTTATGGAGAACAAAATACTTACCCACCAGCAAATACAGCATAAAATAGAGCGTATAGCTTATCAGATATACGAGGCCAATGTTGAGGAAAAAGAAATTATTATTGCCGGTATAGATGGTGGAGGACTGAATTTTGCCAAAAAATTGCAACGGGTACTCAAAGAAGTAACCGATGCCGAAATAACACTTTGCAAGGTTATGATGGACAAAGAAAATCCATTACAAAGTGGCGTACAGACTTCTATTCCAGAGTCGGAATACACAGATAAATCCATTGTGTTGGTAGATGATGTGCTTAACTCCGGTACTACCCTTATTTACGGTGTTCATCATTTTCTAAAAACACCGGTAAAACAACTTAAGACAGCTGTTCTAGTAAATAGAAACCATAAAAAATATCCTGTGAAGGCAGATTATAAAGGTATTTCCTTATCTACCTCACTGCAAGAGCATGTACACGTACTGTTTCAGGCTAAAAATGACATGGTCTACCTAGACTAATAAGGCTCCCATTTCGGCCACAATTTCCTCTGGATTTTTTCCGTCCGAACTAATGACCTTATCTGTTTGGTTATAGAAATAACTTCTTTCAAAAAGGTGCTTACCAATAAACTCCGGTAATTCATCTTCCGGTATATTCATTATTAACGGACGTTGGTCCTTTTCCTTTAAAAGACGATTAACAAGTTCAGCTATAGATACCTTTAGATAAATAGCATTTTTTGTAGCATCCAGAACTGCTTGCATATTATTACCATAACACGGGGTACCACCTCCTAAGGATAACACAAAATTGTCCATTTGGGCAAGTACTTCATTTAGATACGCATATTCCTTTTTTCTAAAATAAAGTTCGCCTTTAGTTTTGAAAATATCGGGCACGGACATTTGCTCTGCTTCCTCAATGTAGTTATCTAAATCTATAAATTCTAAACCTCTTTCTTTGGATAGCAACTTGCCAATTGTGCTCTTGCCACTACCCATATAACCCAACAATACTATTTTCACAATTTTATTTTAATGTAAAAGTGGCTTATTTCTAGGGGTTTTCAAAAAAAAATAAATTTATCTCAAAAAGGGCTTGGAAAATAAAGTAATCGACTTATATTTGCACCCGCATTGAGGGAATCAATCCTTATTTGTTATTGACCTGGTAGCTCAGTTGGTAGAGCATCTCCCTTTTAAGGAGAGGGTCCTGGGTTCGAGCCCCAGCCAGGTCACCAATTAAATAACAGCCTCTTGAACAAATAAAGAGGCTTTTTTATTTAATCATGTGAGCCGTTTTTTTAGAAAAATACACACATTAGTTTTTGACATTATGACCTGGTAGCTCAGTTGGTAGAGCATCTCCCTTTTAAGGAGAGGGTCCTGGGTTCGAGCCCCAGCCAGGTCACAATTTGGGAAAAACCTAAAGTAAAAACCTCGTAAATCATGGATTTACGAGGTTTTTACAGTTAAACCCATAAATTTTAATCTTACCCCTTTAGAAAGGTCCAACTATCCATTGGCCTATAATGAATCAACCGGGTAAATTTTCCTCACTCGGTTATATGGTCATTCGTTAAGAAAACAATATAATTCACTTGTAATCAATTGTTTAAAGAAAAAAATAAAATACAAAGGCACGCTCTTTGCTTATTATTCTTTAGGTATCATAGAAAAGAATGTACTTGTTCCCCATACTTCATACTAATCTATGAAAACCATAAGGTCTTAGTACATCTAAATACCGTAAACAGAAGTTTGTGAGATCCAAGACCTACTCATCTTGGATTGAGGAAAACAATTAAAAAATTATGATCATGGGGAAAAAGCTTCTATTACCAACAGATTTTTCAAAAAATTCTTTGAACGCAATTGAATATGCCATAAAACTATATGCGCATGAAAAATGCGATTTTTATATTCTCAACATCTATTCCCAAGATAGATATGGCCTTGATAGCCTCAACCGTCTAGACCCGGACGATGCTTTTAATAAACTCTCCGAAAAACGTTCAAAACAAGGTTTAGGAGCTATTTTAACTCACTTGACTTTTGAGGATAAAAACCCCAAACATGCCTTTCATGTTCTTTCTCGTTCCACACTGCTATTAGATGCCATAGATGATATTATTAAATCTCTGCATATAAACATGGTCATCATGGGGGCCAAAGGCATGACAAACAAGCGAACTGGAAAATACGGAAAAACCACACTCTCTGTAATAGAAAGCGTTAGAAAATGTCCTGTTTTAGTGGTGCCACGAAATGCAATCTTTAATCATCCAAAAGAAATCGTTCTTGCTACGGACTTTAAAACCGATTTCAATTTTTTTGATGTTAAGCAATTGGCTGAAATAGCAAAATTGAACAAATCCAGTATTCAAGTACTCAGTTTAGAAAGCGATGCTACTTTAAATCCTAAGCAAAAAGAGAATAAAATAATGCTTATCAAATATTTTGAAGATATAGACCTTGGCTTCAACATAGTACATAATGCAAAAATGGATATTGCATTAAACTGTTTCGTTAAAATTAGAAAAAGTAACATGGTAAGTTACGTTAATAAAAAACGAACGTTTTGGGAGAGGCTAGGTTTTGGAAAACATACATTGGGCAAATTAGGCTATTTTGAAAATATACCCGTACTCGCATTAAATGATAGGTAGAACACGTCTGTTAAACTACCTTATAAGAGCAGATTTACATCTGTCTACCACTTTTCTAAACCCATCAATTATTCCCCCTTTTATCCGTTCTTTATTCCTTCTTTGATGTAATTTTGCACCGGCAATAAAGAGCATAAAATCCATGGAAGAAGGTTTACACAGATTACTATACGATTACCTATTAAAAACAGGAATGAGCGACAGCCTAGCATCATACCTAAATTTAGGAATAGTACTGGTGGCGGCACTTATCCTAGCCTGGTTCTTAGACCTAATTATTTGGCGCGTTTTACGCTACATCTCTTTAAGGTTTGCCCGAAAGTCAAAAACCAACTTTGACAACTTTCTTGTTATCAATAAAGTACCTCGTTACGTAGCCCACATAATTCCTTTGCTAATTCTGTTCGAGTTTATTCCTTTTGCATTTTTCCATTTTGACTATGTGGGCCAACTGGCGCTTAAATTGCTGCAGATTCTATTTGTTATCCTAACGATTTTAATTGTCAAAAGTCTCTTTACAAGTACCAATGATTACTTAAAGACCAAGCCTAGGTTTAGAGATAAACCCATGGACAGTTACATTCAGGTTTTTATGATTTTTGCCTGGTTCATTGGTATCTTAACCATATTTGCTATAATTACGGATGTTCTCATCTGGAAGTTTTTCACGGCACTTGGTGCAGGCTCGGCCGTTATTCTTCTGATATTCAAAGATTCCATTTTAGGTCTGGTTGCCAGTATACAGGTTAGTATAAACGATATGGTGCGTATTGGTGACTGGATTACCTTTGAAAAATTTGGTGCAGACGGCGACGTTATAGAAATTACCTTGGCCACCGTAAAAGTCCAGAATTTTGATAAGACCATTACCACCATTCCTACCTATTCCCTTATTTCCGATTCTTTTAAAAACTGGAGAGGTATGGAAGTTTCGGGTGGAAGACGCATTAAAAGAGCTTTGATCATCAGTCAAAAAAGCATACGTTTTCTAACCGATGAGGATATGGAATCACTTGAAAAAATTCAGCTTATACAGCCTTATCTTATCAATCAGAATGAGCAAATCAACTCATACAACACCACCAATAAAATAGATAAAAATCTAGCTATAAACGGCAGGAACCTGACCAATATCGGTGTATTCCGTAAATACGTAAATGATTATCTTCAAAACCATTCCGCCGTAAATAAGGGTATGACCTTAATGGTACGCCAACTAGCACCAACAGCACAAGGTATTCCTTTGGAAATATATGCTTTTAGTGCGGATAAGCGCTGGGAAAATTACGAGTATATCATGGCCGATATTTTTGACCACCTCTTGGCCGCATTGCCCTATTTCAATTTAGAGGTTTTTGAGCTTCCCACTTCCTTGAATGTGCCAACAGCTAATTAAGCCTCCATTACTAAAATTAAAACTAGACTGACCGGACGACGGTTACATCTTCTTTAAAAGAGCCACCCAGTCTTCATGTACTAACCCGGATGTAGCCGGCGGATTTCCGAGAGTTCTAACAGCACCTCCGGCAACAATCGGGATAGAGCCTTTTTGAAGTTCTCCTCCATTTAAAGGGTCAAACCAAAAAACCTCAAACTCTCCTGATTCCTCAGAAAGGTTGATCGTAGCCTCTTTTACTTGGGGAAGGAATGCCGCATAGACCTTACCTTTTTCCCTGAAACAATACGCCTCATCTATATTGACCAAATCGTGCTGTGGCTGCATGTTCCAATACGGCAGGTTTTCTTGAAAGAACGAACGTGCATGATTTGATATTTTCCAAAGTCTATCCCGCTGGCGCCAATCTTCTGAAGTAAGATCGTTGTGCGGATGCTTGGCTCCAAAGTACCACTCCACTCCAGCTCCACCAGAAAGTAAACTTCCCCAAAGCACGTATTTTCGTAAAGTTTCATGGGTTGGATCTTCACTATCCAAAACAGCACCCTGAAACCATTTCCCTATCTCATCCATGGTAATCATCCATTCATGGCCCGTTTCCTTAGATTTCGTCCTCCATTCTTCAACAACATTAGCAGCATGCTTTCTTTCGTCTTGCTGTAATGAGAGCCCATCTACATATCTATAGCCCACAATAGAGTCTAGAATTTCGCTTCTCAAAGGGGCATGAGCATGCGTATGTAACAACAGCGGATGATTGTAAGGGTCTGTCTCCTTAATAAATTTGGCCATAGCTTTTCTTTGCGCATCGTTCTGGCCCAAAGGCGACCATTCCGCAGGTCCATTTTCTTCTCCCAAGTTCCAAGTAAGGCCCAAATGGTGGCCAAAACGGGCTATCAACTCGCTTAAATAAAGCTTTCGCATTGGCCCGGTTTCTCCATTATCCAATAGCGTTTCATTCTCTGTTTCTTGTAGTACAACGTGAAGCATCAACCCCTTTGATTGCATATGGTGAAAAACAATTTCCCATTGCTCCAGTTTGCTCACATCAAAACGGCTAAGCTCCTCCGGTTTTGTATATGGCCATACGTCTTTTCCATCACCAAGGATATTCATGGTTAAGAAATAAACGGTATTCATTCCTGTATCTGCAAGGTAATTTAACGCCCCAATCAAAGCTTTTCCTTTACCGTCCTTCCACGTTGGGTCTCCCGCTTTCCAGTCAGTTATGTGAGATGGATAGGAATGTATTTCATCTGTAGTGCTCGCCTCTCCTTCATCGTTAGAAGAAGCTATCCTATACGTACCATCAAAATCTACGTAGCCTAGCAGATTTTCTGGACTGTTGGCCCCTACTTTTAACCAATAGGTGTCCGTATTTTTAAATTTGTAGTAGCCCTTGGAGACCACAAGCCTACCATTTGCCCTGAAATCCACCCCTTCTTTATCGGATTCAATTACTTTAAAAATGCCTTTGGCATTTGAAATAGACACCTCTTTTGCTTCTGACACGTTTTCCTGAATGGCGATGCTGTCTTTGTGGTACAATTTTGCGGAATAACTCCAATCTCCCAGCAAATCCGGTGAAAAACGTACCCTCCAAATATTTCCTTTTTTTGAGCTAGTCTCCGAAGCATTCCCATCTGCCGCATAAAACCCTCTAATTTTATAGCTGGTCTGTGCATTTGTAAAAACCACCTCTAGACGATAATTTAAAAACGGATTGTCTTCTGCATCCTCCGAAGTTTTAGGACCTTCAAAATCTATTTCTACCGTGTGCCATTGCCGGTAAATTCCACTAGATATTGTAGTGTTATTGGTTTGGGCGGTATTTGAGTCTACAGTTGATACTTCTGTTGCTACCGGTTCTGATGCGCTATTTGAATTGTCCGTTCCGGTTTTGGACACATTACAGCTTGATACTATAAAAAATACAAGCAGTGCCAACATAATGATGCACTTTAATACTGAAAAACGTGTTCTGGAGAGTGAATGTATTTTCATTGACATAGGTTGATTAATTAAGCAGATTGGTTTTTGAACCGAACACTTTAGGGAATCTTATATTCAAAAGGCATTTTATTGCCCATTGATCCGCCTAAAGACAGTACAGCATATTTTACCGCAAGTCCGAAAATAGAATAAGAAATTCATTTCTCCAACCCTATTTCTTTAAATCGCTCACTAAAAAAAGCCATAAACTAAAATTAGTTTATGGCTTTCATACCAAACAGGTATTCGTTTATAAGTAACTCATAATTTTATATACCAGGTTCCGGTCTATTTTTCTATAAGGTCTGCAAGTACCTTCTTAAACGTTTCTACGGGTTGTGCACCTGTAAGTGCGCTCTTTTTATCAAACACAAAAGTAGGCACAGAAGATACGCCAAGCCCCTGCCAATACTGTTCCTTGGAAGCTACCTCGTAACGGGCGGTATCATCATCTAAACGGGACATTGCTTCTTCCACATTTAAGCCAACGGCTTTCAATTCTTGAGCTAGAACTTCTCTATCGGACACATTCTTTCTTTCGCTAAAAAATGCGGAAACCAAACGCATCTTAAGTTCGGTCTGCTTTCCTTTTTCATGAGCGTATTCCAACAGAACATGTGCATCTCGGGTATTGGCCATTCTCATTTCATCAAAATAATCGAATGTAAAACCTAAATCTTCACCAAATTCCGTCATACGTTCCTGAGACAATTTTTGTTCCTCAAGAGATGAACCATATTTTTCGGCAATATGTTCTTGAACATTTTGTCCTTCTGCAGGCATATTCGGGTTTAATTCGAAGGGTTGCCATTCCAACTCGATTTTATCCTCAACACCCAACTCGGAAATAGCACGTTCTAAACGCTTGTAACCAATTACACACCAAGGACAAACCACATCCGAAACCAAATCTATCTTTATCTTTTCTGCCATAACTTATATCATATCATTTTTAACCAATAAACAATTTGCCAAACGCGTTTGGCAAACTCTCTATCTAAGACGATTTTGCCTATACAACCTTACTAATTTGAACTTGAGGTTTAGCATTTGTAAAATTAGGTAAATCGCTTAAAATCTTTTCTGCATTGGAACCGAACGATTCTTGGAAGGATTCTAACGAGTCAAAAAGTAAATTCGCAATAACCGCGTATGGGGCTTTATCCGCTGGGGTTGCTCCGGTAATTCCAAAATTAATATCCAACCCCTTAATGGCATCCCCCATTAAGTCCTCCAATAATTGACTGTGTTTTGTTGTGTAATATTCTTTATCGAACTCTAAATCTTCACTGTTCGGGTACATTACGGTTAACTTTATCATAGTACTTTTTTTTAAAAAAGTTGATGAATAGACCATCTATGCGAAAAAATTGATAAGCATTGTGTGTTCAATCCTTATTTATAAATGAAAAAATAAACCTCCCGCATAAAACGGAAGGTTTATATGTTGCCATCAAGCTTCATTAGCTTACATTAGGCAACTTCGTTTTCCTTTTTCCAAGCAAATTTCTCGAACGCAGCGTCAACTGGAGTTTCTGCAATGTGGTTCACATAGTTACTAATTACTTTTTGAGAAAGTCCCAAAATGATTTCCAACAATTGTCTTTCATCATAACCCGCTGCATAAAATGCTTTAACATCTTTAGGGTCAATATACCCTCTATTGCGAACAATTTTAAGGGTAGTCTCATGAAGTACCTGTAACTTTTCGGATGGCAATTGAGTTCCGTTTCTTAGCGCTTCCGTAATAGCATCATCTACCTTCATCATTTTTGCGATTGCGGTATGTGCCGGTACACAATAATGACATTCGTGCTCCACGTTAATGGTTTGCCATACTACAGTAAGTTCATCATTATCAAATGAAGAGTTTACAAAAAGCTCGTGTATAGATTGGTATGCTTCCAAAAGACCGGGTGCCGAGGCCAATACGCCATGTAGATTAGGTATATTACCATACGCCTTTATTGATTTTTCCAATAATGGCTTGCTATCTTCCGGTGCGGTTTCTAAAGTGTGAATCGTTAATGTACTCATAGTTCTAATTTTAATTTATTTATATTTCTAAGCAAATGCTTAGTTTAGGGTTAAAAAATTTTTAAATATTCAAAAACGTTATTTCAATCGTATCATTGATTTGGTTTTGGTCGAAAACTTTTGATGAAACTGACAAACCCAACAAAGTATTCATTAAATAATTTGACTGCCTAATAGCTTCTTCTTGAGTGTTTTCTTCTTCTTGCAAAAGATTATCTACAAATAGTTGCTTGATGCTATTGGCAAATTCAATTAACTGCTCCCTAATTACTGGATCTGCATCTGCGTTAATTTCATTTACGGTATTGGTTACCAAACATCCCTTATTCTTCCCATCTTCTTTTGCAAACTCCAAGAAATCATAAAAATATTGCTTAATACCTTCCTTACCATTATTAGACTTAGAAAGTTTATCCGTTATGACGCGTACACGTTTCCGGTAGGCATTAATGCTTTCAACAAAAACCCCTTGCTTATTCCCAAAGCTAGAGTAAATAGAAAATTGGTTAATCCCCATTTCCTTTTCAAGCATACGAACCGTAGTAGCCTCATAACCATTTCTCCAAAAAAGAGCAGTGGCCTTTTCTATTACTTCATCTTCGTTATATTTTTTTTTTCTAGCCATTATTTCTAAACTACGATACAAAACTAAGCACTTGCTTTGAAACGAACAAAAAATTAAGAATACTTTAGCTTTAGGGATAAAAAAAACAGCTCAAACCTTTAATTCATAGCCCCATGAATTAAAATTTTGAACTGTCTACTAATTAAGGAATATATTGAATTATCTGTACGATACAGCAATCTTGGCGAGTTGGCCAACAATTTTAACTGAATCCTTCATAGAAAGTTTAGAACCGTCTGCATGAATCCATCGTTTTAATGGTTGCTCACAAATAACGCGTTTTGCTTCTTCTTTACCATAGTGTTTTCTCATGCGCATAAAAATCTCCACATCAAAAAGCCATTTGGTAATAAATTTTTTGTTGAACATGGTAGAAGCTATCTCACGGTCCATTATTTTGGCTCCACATTGGGTGTCCTTAAACGGCATACCAAGAATAGTCTGTATGATCATATTGATGGTCATGCTTATAATTTTACGAGCCGACTCCTTGGTGATGTTCGCCCCCATTCTACTGATTCTGGAACCACTTACAATTTTAAAATCCGAGTTTTCAATGGTTTTTACTAAATCATCAAAATCTCTAAAATCAGTTGAAAGATCGGCATCCAAATACCCTAGGTAATCTAACTGTTCATCTTTTATCATGTGCAAAATTCCCTGTCGTACCGCTTCGGCCTTACCACCGTTCTTCTCACAATCATAAACGCTTATATTGGATTCATGCCCTTTGCGTAGTTCATGAAGTACCTCTAAAGTTCTATCTGTACTTCCATCATTTACAAAGCATAAATGATAGCCTAAATTCTTATGCGCAAACTCCTTAAATTCAGGACCGGACAAACGGTCTTCTTCATTATAACAAGGAATTATTACACCCACGCAATTCTTTTGAAGCATACGTGCATTATCACTTTTAAACGCTTTCTCTTCAACCTCAGGAGCGCCAATAATTCGTTTTATACGTGCCGCCATTTCGTCTAGGCTCACAGGCTTTTTCATGTAGTCATTTATTCCCAGATCAAAACCATCTACAATGATTTTTTCATCGGTATTACCTGACATGACCAGAATAGGTGTTTCGGATTTCTTTTCGATCCTTATATGCTCAACTACCCTAAGGCCTGACATGCCCGGCATATTTATATCTACCAAAACTAAATCTGGCTGAAAACTATCAAATACTTCTATGCCCTGCTCTCCAGAACTGGCCGTTTTAACCTCATAACCTAATTCTAATAGTCTCTTTTCAACTGAAAGCAAAATCAATTGCTGGTCGTCTATGGTTAATATTTTCATGGTGGTATATTTTATTAAGAAGTGGGAACCTTTTTTTTATGCTTTTACTTTTTCGTGGGTTAGTCCAATGGCGTTAACGTCTATAATCTGCCCTTTGGATTTTTGAACCTGAATAGCCTTAAAATAATCCAGATACATTTGGGTAATGGTACTCATAGGCAATGAACATGCAGCCGCATAATTGGTTTGGGCCAACTCCGTTCTATAGGCATCATCCGTGAGTATTTTTTCTATGGCGTCCGCTAATGAATTTTTGTCCTCGGGTAAAAAGAACTCGCCCCTATACCCTTCTTCCTTAACTAGTACGCTCAAGTCTCCCAAATCAGGAAGAGCAACTGCTTTCCCGTAGCTTCCTGCTTGATGCAATACACCCGAACTACCTGTGGTAGAGGTATACGGGAAGACCACTACCGCACTTTCTCCAAAAATAACGGGCACGTCCTCTTCGGCTACATAGCCTGTAAATCGTATTTGCGGTACATGGCTGTATATTTCTTCCATCTTCTTAAGGTAGCCTGGTGTATTAGGACTATCCGTTCCGGCAATTACAATTTCTATATCTTCATTGCTCCTATTACGAATTACCTCTATTGCCTCAATAAGTACCTCAACCTTTTTGTAGGTCCCGAACTTCCCGAAAGCCATTACCTGTTTTGGTCCAGCTGGAAGATTAAAATCCGGTTCTGGTGGAGTTTCAAAAGAGCCGTGAGGAATTAATGCTATATTTTTTGCTTTATATTTCTTCTCAAGGATGGTTACGTATTTGCTTATGGTCACGGCTAAAATATCCGATGCAAGAACAAACTTGGTCAAGGTCGTACCTATAAAACCATATATGCTCTGTAATATTTTGCTTTTGGTAAAACCGGCACTATCCAAATCTACCTGCTCTAAAATATTATGTAATAATGATATGGTAGGAATTCCTTTAAATTTGGTTGCATAAGGCAACATCAAACCTAAAGCCGCAGGAATTTTTTTATCCCCAAATTTTAAGAACTGTAAATTATAAAGTACGGCATCTGGCTTATGGGTTTTAATAGCTTTGTTTACTGTAAGTAAATTAGAATAGCTATTGAACTCCCAGCATTCCGAAACGGTTATCTTACAACCTTCCCCTTCAAAAGAAAGATCCTTTGGAGCTTCGGTCTTATCCGTCATTAAAATGATTTCAGTTACTTCTTCTTGTAATCTAAAATGCTTTACAAGATAATATCCGTACTCCGTTAAGGTTACCTTACTGGGCGGATATGCAGTTACAATGGCTAGTTTCATACTACAGGTTTGATAGATTTGGGACTATTTAATTATATTTCTGGATTTTAATTTTTTCAACTTTCGGATATACTTTTCTTTCTTATTTCTTTATTTGAAAAATACATCAACTGGACTACCAATAATATACTCATGGCTATTAATTGCATATACACCACACTTTCTAAAGTGTCATGATACAATACCACTAACACAATTTGCGAAAGACCCAATACACCGGATAATATAACCGGCACATAATGATCCAACGATAAAAAATAATAAGCGAAAATATTGGAGATGGCAAAGAGCGATGTTGCCAAAGCATATTGCCATAATAAACTGGACATGGCTATATAGGAATCGCCGAACATTAATGATATTATCAATTCAGGGAACAAATAACATACTACAACAATGCCTGCTGAAAGTAGCCCGATGTAGGATACATATTTAAATAAAACGGGAGCTGTTGGCTCGCCATCTTTTTGTTTTTGCACCACTACCGGAAGCAATAACATGACGAACATCCATGCTACAAAATACACCACCCTTCCAATTAAGGCCAGTGAAGCGTAAAGACCGGCTTCCATAGGTTCAAAGTAATGCTTTACCAAAAGCACATCGCTATTATTGATTATGATTTGCGTGAACTCATAACAGGCAGTCAACCAAATAAACTGAGAAACCCGTTTTGTGTTTTCTGCATCAAGCTTTCTAGTTTCCCCAAAGGATATTGATGTGCTATCGGATGGAAAAAGTCCAAAAAGAAAAGAAAGGAAAATGCCCAATGCCACCAATGTTCCCGGTTCTATATCCAATAGAAAAAGTAAAAGCATCGTAAGCACCAACCTACTCCACATCTCCGTCTGGTAGGTGATCGACAGTTTTCCAAATTCCTGTCTGCCCTGGTATGCTCCTCTATTTACACTCATAAAAAAGTAAATAGGTATACCTAGACCAAATATGATAAACATCCAATGACTTTCCGTATTGAAAAGTGCTTGTAATTGTTTAGAAAAAATAAGAATGAGTACTCCAATGATGAGACCAACTACACTAGCTTGACGATAGGTTATATTCTTAAAAATGTCCCATTCCTTACCAGAGAATATAACCGCGAATTTTGCCGTTGCCAGTTGAAAGGTCATTCCCATAAAGGATAGTACCAATAATAAGGTGACAAGAAGTGCCGCTTCTGAAAATGCAGCCGGCCCTAATAGCCTACCTAATAAAAGGTTATACAAGTAGTTTCCCCCATTGACCAAAAGCACGCTTCCCATGAACAATTGTTCCTGAGAAACTTTCTTAAACATTAACTTAATGGCGGTCATAGTTGGTGTGGTCTTAGTTTATGCTGTAATTATTTTATTATGTGCTTTCTTGAACATTTTAGTATTTAAAATATATAGCTATCTGGGATTCAAATATGTAGCAGCAAGATTTTGTTCAAAATATAAGCTTGATACCTAAACGGAATTTTATAAGATTATTGTAGGATTAAACTTATAATCGATAAAATGTAGCATTTCATAGAACTAATCGGCATTTTATCGATAAAATGTACATGCAAAAGCAGAACCTTCATCTTCATTAGAGTATTAATGATTTATTCCTAGGATGCCCTCTAACGTCTGTTAAACAACCCTTTTAAATCAATAAAAATCAATAATTGGAAACTAAAACAGTTCTTTAATGGCTTTAGATAGGCCGTTTTTTTTAAAACAAATTTCAGTCAATCTACCTTAATTTAGACCTATAAAAGTCCATCTACACTTAACCGTAGATGAATGGCTTAAAGCAATAGACAAGCAATACCATCGACGAAATACAATATTAATAGCATTATAATGTTATATTTTCTGACAATTATTCAGGAATGCAACGCACCAATGTTTTATTAATCTTAGCACTGGTCATAGGTATCGCTTTTCACGGGTCTAGTATCTTCTTTACCCTTGAGACTACCTATGACGCTTTGATACATCTATTTTTTGCGGACCATTACGCCAATAGTTGGTTTGAACCTTGGGATTACCGTTGGTATACAGGTTTTACAGTACAGGCCTATCCTCCACTCGTACATCAGTCCATTGGAATCTTATCTTATATTGGCGGACTCAAATTTGGAATGTTCAGCGTAGCATTGGTTGGCATTATCCTATTTATTACCGGCGCCTATAGGTTTGGGCTTCTCATGACAGGAGACAGAAAAATTGCCGGGTACACAGCACTCCTAGCGGTATTTTCTTCCACGTTTGTGGAAACCCTTCATATTTTTGGTCAATTGCCAAGTATCGTTGGTTTATCGGTGCTTCTACACTCCTTACCCGAGATCTATTTATGGGTAAAAACCGGAAAATCCAGATACATAGCCACCAGTCTGTCGTTAATAGCGGTAACCGTAACTTCTCATCATGTTACCCCAATATTCGGCATGGTTTTTTTCATATTCCCACTTCTGGGGATGGCTGTAATGGATTCTGCCAGAGATCAGGTAAATAGTTTTAAGGAAGTTCGTTTTTGGGTCTTTTTCAAGCAATTTAAAAAGTGCTTTTGGAGAATAGTTATTTTTGGATTTTCCTCCTTAGTACTTATCGTTACTTGTATCCTGCCCTACTGGATAAATTCAAAAAAAAACCCGATTACCCAAGTACCCATACCACATGGTTCCCGTGATAATTTTCTTGAGGTTACTTCATCCGGACTCGTGTTTTTTGTTATCCCTTGGGGGATTTTAACCTTTATCCTCCCTTTTCTATTCTATAGGTATTATAGTAGGCGATACATCTTTTTTGGTTTATCTTTTTCCGCACTTACGCTCTTGGGAACTGGAGGTACAACACCTCTTCCACTAATACTGTTGGGTGAAACTGCTTTTAATATTTTGACGTTGGATCGCTTTACACTCTGGGCTACCATAATGGCATTGCCCCTTTTTGGGGAGTTTGCCTACCGTATGGTTGAAGGAGACCTAAAAGACCGTATTCAAGAATATTGGGGACGCGTTTACCACCGTATTCTTGGTGGCGTCATTATGGGCGGTATCTTGTTCATGGTTATTTTCACTATGAGCCTGGGTTATTTTAGACCATCGCAACCGCAGAAAATAAAGATGCAGCCTATTGTTAATTTCTTGAGTCAGGATTCACATGACCATTGGCGCTATCTACCCTTGGGATTCGGAGATCAAATGGCATGGTTATCGGCACAGACCAGAGCTATGACCGTAGACGGAAATTACCATTCTGCACGGCGTTTACCCGAGTTGACCACAAGAGCTATTGAACGTCTTGAAAATTCAAAATTTAGGGGCGTAGAAGGTATTGGTTCATTACAGCAATTTTTGACCGTACCCGAAAAATACAACCTGAAATACATTTTTTCCAACGATAAATTCTATGATCCCATTCTCTATTTCTGCGGATGGCAACGACTGCAACAATTGGAGAACGGTATCATGGTCTGGGAAAAGCTGAACGTTCCGCCCTTTCCAACCATTATGCCCAAGGAAGATGTTCACGTGGCGTTAAAGGTGATGTGGGGCATCATTCCCATTTTAACCGTGCTGATTGCATTTGTGATCAATATTCAATGGATTTGGATCAGGGCATTAAAGGCAAAAGCTTTGCCGCAAGGAGAATTCATGAAGTATGCCATTGAGCACAAAAATTTTCCAAAGAAACTAGTGGTTATAAATCATATTTGGGCCTTTATACTATTAATTGTTCTTGGGTACGGTATTTATCTATTCTATATCAAGAATGTAGACCAAATAGCTCCTACCAATGTAGTGGAAGCTTATTATGATGCCTTGGATTTTAAAGAGTTCAACAAAGCTCATTCATTTCTTAATCCGGATAGCGGAAAAACCATTGCGCAATACATGCTAGAGGTTTCCGTTACAGATGGCATTCTTAGCTCTTACGCCAAATTGGATTCATTAGGTATTGAATTTTTACAGGAAAACGATACCAGTGCACGAGTAAAAGCGGCTACAAGATGGATTACCCCTTTGGAAAGTATAAACAAAGACTATTACCACAGTCTTATAAAACAGAAAGGCAAGTGGTATATAGAACCCTCTTCATTGGATAATGATTTGCCTCCGGACCAATTGTTTACTTCTAACAACACTACCTTCTTTAATCATGGTAGGAGAAAAATAACTACCCAGCAAACGCATCATGAAGATGTATTGAAACAACCAGTTCTTGAGGTGCTCAAAGCCAAACTAGTGCAGTACCAAGGGAGTTATAGCATTATAGGCGAATTGCAAAATGTAGACCATGTACCTGCAGATGTGGTTATAAAAGGAACTTTATACAATGACTTGAACAAAGAATTGGCTACGTACAACGCCAAGGACGTAGCCAAACATAAGTTAATGCCTAAAGAAACTACTACGTTCAGGATAGATTTTGAAGGTATCGCATGGTCATCTACAAAGGATACTTTACCCCCTACATTCAATCCTGACCAGTTTACCCCTATGACGTTTGAAGAACAACCCACTAAATTCAATTTACAATGTGCAGGTAATGTTGCCAATACAGACCTATACAAACAGGTAAGCCTACAGGAGTTGGTTTTTGAAGGCGATAAAATAAGCGGTACGCTATTTAATTCGGGAATACAGGAAGTGACCATCCCTCAACTTTTAATTTCCTATTATGGTGAAAACAAAGACCTTTTGTGGGTGGAACACGAGTTTTTGACCGATGGAGTACGTATTCAAAGAAAGCGCTATTTTGAGTATGAACCCGCTTGTTTAACGGATATAAAACTTATAAACAGCAGCCTAGAGAATTGTTTCGTAAACGGAAGTCCCAACTCGGAAATCAGTAAAAAACTTTTTCCCGATAGAGATACATCGCATGCGGAAGACCAACTCCAACCCTATTCCGGAAATGGTTTTGACTATTTAAAATTTGAGTTGAACAGTTACATAGGGAATCCCAAATGAGAACGCATCATCTACATATTGGTATTTTGGTTGTCATGCTATTTCTAGGGTGTTCAAAAGAACCAGAAGAAGTAAAAAAAGATATAGATGCACATTTTGAACTGCTCACAAATGAAGAAAATTTTATCGCCGGAGAACCTTTTTCCCTAAAATTTAAAGCTTCGGAAGAAGTTAGTCCGCATTTGGTCTTTAGAAATGCTGTGGGCACTACCCTTCTAAACGCTACACATACTAATGGAACACTAGAATTTGACGTCCCCAAAAATTTCTATGAAAAATCGGGTATTTGCTATTGGTCATTAATTTCCAATTCCCAAGAGAAAATGAGCGGGAAGTTAAACATTCAGGTGAACACGAAAAGAGGTACATTTTTAGAATCTTATCTAGGTCCAAGGAGCCTTACGGCCGGTCCTGAAGATTACTCCATGTTCGTTATGGTGGCCACAGATTTATATGACAATCCACTAAACGATAGTACGGCCATTTTAAGTAAAGTTCAGTTTCAAAATAGTCAGTCGGAAAAAGTCTTACGTTCCAAAAACCTCATGGCATGGACCAAGGTACGGTCACCAGAGCAATCCGGTCGTATGCTCATTTCCGCAGCATGCAATGAAACGGACTCCAAAGAATTTACAACCATTATCTATCCAGCAAATCCGGTAGACTTTACTATTTTCTATGAGCGAAACCATGAATATGCAGATGGGAACCAAGTCATTACTTTCAGAACCGATATTATCAGGGACACCTTTGGTAATGTTGCCAGTGAAGGTACTTTGGTTTCCTTTATCATTACGGACGATAAAGGAGCAAAACTTAAAGCTCAGGGTACAACCCTGAATGGAAAGGCGGAAGCACGGTTGTTACATCCTGAACATAAAGCTACTTGGTCCGTTGAAGCTTTTGTTACCGGTGCAGCAAGGAGCAAACCCGTAACAATTGTCTTTAAGGCTTCGGTGACCGATTACGATACGCACTTCTTGGACAATTACAGAACCCTGATTATCGGTCCGCTAAAAAGTTTCATGAATCAATTGGTACCGGATGGAATGCCAATGTCCTTAACGGTCAAAAATTCGGATGGAAAAGTATTGGACGTACTTAGAACCACATCAGTACAGGGAGAAGGAAAATTTGAGCTGTCACCGGATTTCTTTCCTCCGGGAAATTATGAGTTACAGATAAAAACTGCCGGAATAACAAAGACTAAATCAGTAGAACTAAAATGAAAATAAACAGAACTTTATATCGCATTTTTCTGCTGGTAACGTTTTTAGCCCTTAACGGTTTAATTCTTTTCGGCATCAGTAGCGCGTGGACGTATTTGAATACGGGTGCGGACCGTACCTCAATGCTTCATTTGCATGAGGATATTTCCGCTAGCTATTTACCAAAAATAAAGTGGGAGGTTGCGATGAACGAAGGTAGGCCCATGGAAGAACAGACACTAGGTGAAATTGAGAGAGATTACATGAGTGCTTGGCAAGTACGCAACGCAGCATATGCTAACAATGTGCCTTATGGTATAGCCGATTATTATACGGATAGTATGCGTACCGAGCTATTTAAAATCACGGACCTCAACCTTAAAAACAAGATTACCTTAAAGACCACTACGCTAGAACATCACCCTAAATTGGAATTTTACAGTACAGACGGAAAGCTTGTAGTTTTTACGGATAAAAACGTTGAAGCCTATGAAGAAGTGTACCAAAACGAAAGCTTGGTTACCAAACGAAAACTGCTATCGGATTACAAAGTAATGCTTTTGTTGGAAGACGGTTTTTGGAGAATACGGCAGTTGGTGGAAACCTCTTTACCAGAAGAGCCCAAAGCCATAGAATCTCAGGTTCAGAATCTAGACAACTTCCATTTTAAGGGTATTAATTATTACCCACAGGATACTCCATGGGATATGTTCGGTAAAAAATTCAATGACTCCATTATCAAGCATGATTTTAAACTCATGGCCAAAATGGGTGTAAACAGCTTACGAATCTTTATTCCTTATGAATCCTTTGGCAAAGAACATGTAGACCAAGAAAAAATAGAAAAGGTAAGACTCACCTTAGATATAGCAGAGAAAAATGGATTGGACATCATGCCCACACTTTTTGATTTCTATGGTAATTACAGTATTCATGATTGGACAATGACCAACCGGCATGTAGAGCAAGTTGTAGACGCTTTAAAAGACCATAAAGCAATAATTGCCTGGGACGTTAAAAACGAACCCGATCTGGATTTTGAATCTAGAGGGAAAGAACAGGTTTTGGCATGGTTGGAACAGACTGTGGAACGTATTCGCAAAATAGACCCAAAACATGCTATAACTATAGGGTGGTCTAGTCCGGAAGCGGCAACAAACTTACAGGATAAGCTAGATATCGTCTCTTTTCACTATTACCGTGAAGCTCCAGAATTTGAAAAAGCTTTTACGACCTTAAAAGACAAGATAGCCGATAAGCCTCTACTATTGCAAGAATATGGATATTCTTCCTATGACGGAATATGGAACGCTTATACAGGATCGGACGAAAAGCAAAAGGAATATATGGAGACGATTCAAAACGTGGTAGAAAAAGAGAACTTGTCCCATATGATATGGACACTCTATGATTTCAGAAATATTCCCACATCGGTTGTTGGGCGGTTACCGTGGCGAAAAGTCCGCCAGCGTCATTTTGGCCTTTTGGACGATAATGGTGAGAAAAAGCCCGTTTACCATATTTTCATAAACAACCAACCGTAAAAGAGTCGATTTTATGAAGTCGAAGCACGACTTTTTCAATCAAACAAAATTTACATGTAAGAAAACTAGGCTTGATTAGCCCTAAGAATGTAAGTACAATTTATCTTTTGTAAAGATGAAAGCACATTTTCATTAGTCTTTCCTAAAATTATTATTTGCCTATTCTTATTTATGGCATAATCATATAACTGCCGCAATGCGTTTGCTCCGTTCGCATCCATCCCTTTTAAACGTTCCAAGTTGAGCACTATCTGCTTGTCCGACCCCAAATATCTACCAATGTGACGAATAAGAATAGTTGCATTAGTACTATTCAAGTTTCCATGAATGCAGAATATTCCACGTGCTTCTGTAATTTGTAATGGCATATCTTAAAGTTTTGTAGGTTAATTTTCGCTCGTAGTACAATACATAACATAATAGGTATTAATAGACCTAAAAGCATTATTAATGGACTTTAAATAACTGTAAATGAGAAACTTTTATTGTATCCAACCCTGAAAAAGGTTTTCTCAACATTTATCCACTGAACACCAATAAATCAGTTTTAAGGGCGTTATATCTTTGTGGTAAAAACCCTACTTTAATGTTTAAATTTAAATTATTCTGCTTCTTCCTGTTATTATCGCTCTATGGAATAGCACAAAGTCCGCTTCAACCCGGATTTACCCTGTTGGAAGAAGGGGATTTTGAGCAAGCGGAAACTTTTTTTAAAGACTACCTTATAGATGACCCAACGAATAAAACTGCTCTACTCTGCTATGGCCGTGCTGTTGGCCTTAGCGGTGAACCTGAGAAATCTACAGGAATGTTCGCCAATCTTTTAGAAGATTATCCCGGTGATTTTGAAATACAGATAAACTATAACGAATCTTTCCTTTGGGCCAAAAAATTTAAAGAAGCAGAACCTTTGTATGCACAACTCGTAAAAGAGTACCCTGAAAACTTTGGCGCTGTCTTAGGCTATGCTAATACATTGAGTAACCTCCAAAAATATGAAAAAGCTTTACAATGGGTAGAAAAGGCTTTAGAAATACAACCAGATAACCCAAGTGCTAAAACTTCAAGAAAGTATATGAGGTTAGGCTACGCCAATTCTTATGTGAATAAACAGAATTACAAAAAGGGAGAAACGCTTTTAAAAGAAATATTTGTTGATTTTCCCGAAGATAAAGATGCGTTACTTAACCTTGCCAACCTTTATTTAATTACAAAAAGTACCGAAAAGGCAAAATTAACTTACAGGCGTTTAGCTACTTCTCAAAAAGATTCCATTACCGCACTAAACGGAATTGCCCTTGCCGAACATATAGCAGAAGATGACAAACAGGCTTTAACTGTAGCAACGACCGCCAAACAAAAAGTTGAGTTAGTTGATGATGAAAAGTTAAAGGAGCAAACGTATGACCGTTATGTTCAAGCCTTGATATGGAACCAAAAATATGTAAAGGCAAAAGCAGAAATAGAAGTATTAGAAACCAAATACAAGAACCGTAATTGGATTTATGCTTTAAAAGCTATGCACGGTCTTTATACGGGCTCACCAAAAAAGAGTGTCGCCAATTACGATGCTATTTTAAAAAATGACAGTGCATCTTTTGATGGAAATCTAGGTAAAGCCAATGCACTTTTTGCTGCTGATCGTATAATTCCAGCTTACAAAGCTGCATTTGGAACTTTAAAGGTTTTCAAAGACCAAAAAGACGCTTTAGGATTTATAGATAAGTTGAACATATCCTTTACCCCTACTCTAGAAGAACACCTTGCCTATACTTTTGATAATGGTAAAAATGTTGCTTTTTCAACCAATACCACCGCCACAGCACCATTATCCACAAAGTTAAGTACCAACTTATCCTATAACTTTAGAACAACCTCCAATTCCATTACAGATAATAAGGCGAGCTCCCATGTGCTTTCCGCAGGGTTGGATTACAAGTTGTTTCCTAAAACATTATTTAAAGGGGTATTAGGTTTGAATAAATCCAGTTTTGGTTCTGAGTCCTATTCCCAACCCGTAATAGATGCTAAACTATTATTGCAGCCTTTTAAACTGCAAAACCTGGAATTAGGTTATAAACGAGAAATTCAAAGCTTTAATGCAGACCTAATTGAACGGGAAATTGTCATGAACCATTTTGGGTTGAATTATAACCTGGGTACTAATTTTAATTTGGGTTGGTATACGCAGGCCATACACACTACCCAAAGTGACAATAATACCCGTAACCTTTTATTTACTTCATTATATTATAACGTGATGAAGAAACCGGCCTTGAAAGTTGGGCTTAATTATCAGTACCTCTCATTTGCGGAACAAGTACCTACTATATATTTTAGTCCAGAAAAATACCAAGCTGTAGAGATTTTTGGTGACCTTAGAGGGGATTTTTCTAAGAACACCCAATATATGATGAGTGCTGCTACAGGTTTGCAACAAGTGGAAGAAGACCCCAATACGGTAATTTTTAGGGCTGAAGCCGGTGTAACCCATAAATTTTCTAAACGCTTTACCGGTAACATTTACGGGAAGTATAGCAATATTGCTTCGGCCACGGCAGCTGGTTTTGAGTTTACGGAAATCGGGTTAAAATTAAAGTGGCTAATGACCAAAAAACCTTTATTCTATAAGAAAATCGCAAAATAGTATTTGCAAAAAAAATCGGTCTAACCAAAAAAGACAACCTGTCAATTAAGCAAGATTGTCTTGAGACAAAATGTATTCTCACGAACCCAAATTAAAATGAGAATATTTTCTAGGAACTCTAGCTCCTAATTATAGATTTTAATCTTACGTGAAGATTTAGAATTGAAAAGTGTAATCCTTAGAACCAACCGGTTCTAAGTTTTAATAGTTCCATAGGCTAACAATAGCCAGAACAATTCCTATAATAACAGAAGCAAGTACACCTATCAAACGTATAGCGGCTCCTTTTGAGCTTAAAATGTATAAAAGATTTGCTTTCATGTGTAGATGGCTTAAATATTCGTTACAAATTTACACCTCATGTTCAAAAATAGGAAAGCACTTACGATGAATTGCTTTAACCTATAGGTGAACGGTGTAAAACTGTAGAAATAATCTAAACCAAATTTAATCGTCTCATGAGTTCCGGACGATTTGATCGACTAATGGGAATTACCATTTTTTTAATGAGGACACTGTTGTCTTCAATATCAATTATTTTCGTAAAGTTAATTATGTAGGACCTGTGTATTTGTAGAAATGTTTTCTCAGGTAATTTATCCTTTATTTTTTTAAGCGTGGTATGTACGCGATAGTCTTTTGCCTCTGTGTTAATATCAATATAATCGCCTTGCGCCTTAACGACCAAAATTTCATCAAACTTAAGCTTTATAAGCCTTTTGTCTATATTAATATATAGATCTTGAGCGGTATCTGAACTACTCTTAGCCTTAATATCCGTAACAGGAGTTTCTTTTTTGGCGAGTGCATTTTTTATTTTCTGAATAGACTTATTGAACCGGTCCGCCGTTAGGGGCTTGACCATATAATCTACAATAGATTCATATTCATAAGCAGCTATGGCAAATTCCGTATCTGATGTGGTCAACACTACTTTAGGACAATTTTTTAAGGTCTGAACAAAATCTACACCACTAAATCCGGGCATGTGTATATCCAGAAAAACCACATCTACATCTTGCTGATTTAAGAATTTAATAGCATCTATGGCATTATCAAACTCACCAACGACATTTAAATCTGCCACGGTAGAGCAATGCTTTTCCACTATGGCGCGTGCCGTTGCTTCGTCGTCTACGATAATACAGGTCATACTATTAAATGGTTTTTAGAAAATCTTCTATTTTGTTTAAAATTACTAAAAAATCCGAATCCATATCAGCTGTTCCGGCTCTTAACTGTTCTTCAAATGTAACCGCAAACCTATAGGCGTCTTCCATGCTCAAAATATTGAACTTATGTTTCAGTTTATGCACAACATCAGCGGCCAAAGCTAGTTCTTTGTTGACTATGTGTTCTTGATACGATGCCTTCTCCGAAGGAAATTCGTCCTTTAAGATAGAAATAAATTTCTCTTCAAACTCAATATCATCTCCGGATAACTCCTTTATATATTTAAGGTTGGGCTGTTCCATAGTATTATTTTTTAATCGTAAACGAAAAATTGGCTCCCTTATTCTCTTCTGATTCCAATTCTATGGAACCGTTGTACAACTTTACTATTTTCTTGGCCAATGCCAGGCCTACACCTGCGGCACTGTCATTGTTTTCAAGTTTTTTAAACATTTCAAAAATAGAGGATTGGTGCTTTTGGGGTATTCCTTTTCCATTGTCTTTTACCGAGAATTTCCAAAACTGATCTTCATCTTCAAAACTTATGGTAATCAAGCCCTTTTCCAGATGTTTTGTAGCTGTGATTGCATTTGTTATCAAATAGGCAAAAATCTGCTCTATCAAATGTTTTTCAATATGAATTACAGGAAAACCAGCCCCATAAACCATAGATACATTTTCCGGCAAAGGCACGTAACTTTCTATTTCTTTTAGAAGAGTATTTACATCAACATTCATCTTGGATTCCATATTGATGCCTATTGTGGCATGTTCCAGAATACCATTGATTAAATTGTCCATTTTAATCAAATTACTTGATGCCAACTCTATATTTTCCTTACTGTCCTGGGTAAGGGTATTTTCATTATCGTCCTTGATCCAACTCAACAGGGCGTTTACATTGCGAATAGGCGACTTTAAATCGTGCGATACCATTTGCACGTAATTATTAAGAGATTCGTTCCTAGTCTCTAAATCTTGTAAAAGCAGTTTTTTTTCTTCTGAAATTTTGGTTACCTCCTCGGCCAAATGGCTAATATGTTTGGCCAGTTTTTCTACATCAAACTGTTGATCGGAATTGTTCTGAAATTGCTCGCCCGCATCCAAATTTGAATTTAAGCTGTTCATTGCCAATTCCAAAGACGCTAATATTTTTTTCTGTCTCTCCGCTTCTTTTCTTAACTCCTTATTGGCTTCGAACAATTCTTCTGAGCTAATGGCGGTAGCCCTTTGTATCATACTTAACTTATCGTCATAATTTTCATATGACCTTTCTACAGCAGCAAAAAACTCCTGCATCTCCTCATTTTCAATAAGGTGGGCCGGTAGGTTTTTCTTTAGCTGTCTTTTAAGTAGAGCGTGCATTATTCGCTAAATAAGGTTAATGTCATAGTTTGGTTATGTAACTTACAGGCATCTTGGCCAGCAAATGGCGCCATTTCTCCATAAGAATAGAATCCGGTAACCGCTGCATTATCACCAATGACGGATATTACTTCCTCTACCTCTTCTTCCGTTCTCTGATCCATTACCAATTTTCTTCCTACGCAACTTATTAAGATAGCCAGTTCCGGTTTATTTTTTCTGTCCTTCATAGCAAATTGAGCGGCCGTATTTGCCCCATCTGCTATATCATCTACAGTAGACATCATTAATTGCACACGGGCTCCCTCAGGCACGTCTCCCGCCAAGGTCATAGTATTTGCAGTATTATCAATGGTAAGAATGGTACGAACCAGAGGTTCCTCGTCTTCGTTAATGCGTACATTAAGCGGATATAGCAAAGCCGATGTTGGCAATTCTTTTGCTTTATCCCCCAGATATTTTTTATAAAGATCTAATGCCGGCTGACCATCTAGTTCATAAAGTATATTGTTCTTAGATTTTGTAATAATCCGTTCGGGACCAAAAGGGGTCCACCCGCCAAAATTGGCGCTTGTAATTTCTAGGGACTCCCCATAAAACCCGATAGCGATAATTTCGCCTTCCTTTGGGCTTTCATTGTAGGAAGCGAGAGTTCTTTCAAAACGGTCATCATCTCCGCACAAACCTCCCGAAAGGCCAATATTATCTATCCTAACACCCTCAAAACCTTGGATTAAAGCACTGCCGTTAACAGAACTTCCTTCGGATACCAAGAATATATGTTTTAAACCTTCCTTAGGAAATTCCTCAAGAAGAGTTTCGCCTAATTTAAAATCATCTTCAATTTCCAATATGTTCTTTCTCTTTATGGAATATGAGCATTTTTCAAATTCAATAGCGGTCAAGGAGACTGTATTTTCCCTTACGGAATCGCCTATGATTTCACCAGCCGTGCTACCAAACACAATATTTCCGTCCGGAAATATACTTCTTACTTCATCATAAAGCTTGGCATCTTCCAACGCGTATCTATTTCCAAAGACCAAAACAAGAGGTTCCTTTAAAGTAGATTCTACTTTTGATACAATTTTGAACGGTTGCCCCGGTTCCTTTACGGCCTGTTTGATTTTCATTTTTAGCTATTAAGGTTAGTTGGTTCTTTTTTTATGGTAAAGTGAAACTCCGTACCCATGTCCTTTTCACTCTCTACCCATACTTCGCCTTCATAGCGGTCAATTATTTTTTTAACAATAGAAAGCCCTATTCCTGTTGATCTTTCATTTGCTCCGATAGACTGAAAAATTTCGAATATTTTTTTATGGTATTCCTTTGGAATCCCTACACCATTATCTTTTATAGAGAACTGCCAGTGCGTAGTATTTTCTACGTATAACACCTCTACCAGCCCTACTTCCTTTTCTATGTGAACCACTGCATTAGAAAGTATATTCTGGAACAGCTGATGCATCTTTGTACTATCCGCAACAATTGTTGGTAAGACCTTGGGCACCACAAGGGATACATGCTCTGGAATAAAGATGCTCTCTTTGATATTTTCTACTACTTCATTTAAATCAACACTGGAATTGTCCAGTTCCGAATTATTTGCGGTAGAATACTCCAAGATACCTTGAATTAACTTATCCATAGAGGCAACTTTCTCTTGCATTAAGGTTAAGTTCTGCTGGCCTGCTTCGTCCAGTACATCTTTGTAATCATCCTGAATCCATGTTGCCAATGCACTTATACTCCGTAAAGGGGATTTTAAGTCATGGGAAACAATATGTGCATATTCCTGAAGACCTTGGTTGCTTTGTTCCAATTCTTTTACCAATTGTTCCTTTTGAAGTTCCAGTAACTTTTGCTTGGTGATATCTAAATGTATTCCTACAGAACCAATTAGTTTTTTATCATTATCATAACGTGGTGCTCCACTAACTAACCAATGTTTCTTTTTTCCACTTTTATCAATAACCTCCAGCTCGTATGAATCGGATTCACCCCGCATTCGTTTTTCATCCTCGTGCTCTAAAACGTTCTTATTCTGTACCCTTAGCATCTCGGTTCCCTTTTTACCTAGAAGTTCTTCTTCTTTAAAACCGCTCATGTTACAGAAGCTCTGGTTTACCAGTTGTATTACATCATCTGTATCTACCTCTACCAGACCAAGATTCATGTTTGCAATGATGTTTGCATATTTTTCCCGTTCGTATCTCAGTCTTTCCTCGGCCTCACGCTCTCTTGTAATATCTTCTATCATGGCCAACAGGTACTTTAACTTACCGTCTCCGCCTCTAACAGCACTTACGGATGTCTTTGCAACCAAACAGCCTCCTCCTTTTTTGAAGTATCTTTTTATTACAACTGCCTTATCGGTTTTTCCTTCCTGCATTTGCTGTACAACATCTTCTGATCCAGAACTTTCCTCCTCCTTAGAAAAGTCATCCAACTTCATGGTTTTGAGTTCACTTTCCGAATAGCCCAGAAGTTCCGTGAAGGTAGTATTTGCTTTTATGATTTCACCTCCAACGCTTAGAACAATGCCTAAAGGTGAGTTTTCCACAATGACATCCAGTTGCTTGCGTTGTTGTGCCAACAACTCCTTGATTTCCATTTCTTGGGTAATATCTCTAATGATACCTTGAGCCCCTATGGGTTCTTGTTTGGTATTATAAATAAGACTACTATTAATCTCTATCCATTTCTCATCACCGTTCTTAACATTAATTTTTGCTCGGTAATTTTTAAGTGTCCCTACTTCTAAAAGGTATTTGAAAGATTCAGCAGTATATTGAAGGTATTTTTTATGTACAAGGCCCGTTAAGTTAACGTCTTCCTTGGTATTGTCATACCCTAGAAAATCTTTGGCCGAAGTATTCATCTTTATAACGTTGGCTTGCAGATCCATGACTACATAAGGATCTATAATGTTAACGAAGACACCATCTAACTCCGAAACTTTTTCTGTAAGCAAATTTTCTAACTTGCCATTGGCCTCTTTTAAGCGCTGTGCCGTTTCATAAAGCTCTGTAGATTTTTGCTCTAAGATTTTTTCAGCTTGTTGACGCGCTTTTTTCTGACGTTCTAAGGCTTTTTTAAGAAGTTCAATCTCTTTACTGCTATCCATTTTGAACAATATCAAATTTAACCTCGGTTCCATCTTCCTTCAAGAGGTCATAGGTAATTGTTGCCGTACCACCAAAATGTTCAAAAGCTTTTTCTATAAGACCATGTGCTAAGCGATACAACCCCCTAGAAGAAGAATATACCATAGAAATTGTGGTGTCCGTTTTATCCAAAATTTTAAAAGAAGGTAGTTCCGCATCAGGGTACAACTTCTTGACATGCACATGAATATGGTCTTCAATACAATAAAGTAGACCTAGTGGAGTATTGTAATTTTTAATAACCTCAGGATGCGAGTTGGCCAGACCTGCAAAAAGGTATAGACCAAACGCATATATAAGATCACCAACCGGAATTTTAGTTTCTTCACTAAGGTTGGTTATGAGCGTAACCATCTCATTAAATTCGTACGTACCTACAGATGTATAGACACCTTCTGAGGCCAACTGACCATTTTCAATAATGTTATCTAGAGTCTCAAGACCGAACTTAGACTCTACCATTTCCAAAAATTCCGTAAAAACTATACCTTTCATATACTTCTATTTATCAATAAAAGTAGGAAAAGTAGTATGTACTAACGAATTTTTGTTGTGAAAGTCAATATATTGTTAGCCTTTCACTAATTGATTGATGTTCCAATAGTCAAGAACTTTATGTAGTTTGGATTCGTACTCTTCGTATTTCAAAGGCTTAATAACGTAGCCCGCCACTCCAATTTTATAACACTCCAATAAATCCGCTCTATTTTCGGAAGTTGTAAGAATAACTGTAGGAAGGTATTTTAAAACATCATCTGCCCTTAGAATACTTAAAAACTCAATACCGTTCATTCTAGGCATATTTAAATCAAGTAGAATAATATCCGGTAATCGGTTCCCTGATTTCAAGATTTTTAAAGCATCTTCACCGTTCTTCGTTTCAATGATATTATGCTTGAGTTCTAGTTTCTTTACAGTTCGCTGTAATTTCATTACTTCAATAGCATCGTCTTCAATCAATAAAATATCCATAGCCTCATTATTAATGTGAACTACAAAGCTCCTAAATAAATAATGTAATTTTTATTAGGTATAGACGAATAGCCTACAACTGTAGACGAATGGAAAATTATATTGGTTAAGCCATTTACCCAAAGAAACACATGAATGACTAATTACCTAAAAAAACTAGGTGAAATCACTTTTTCTATTAAAAATTAAATCTTGTTATGCAAAAGGATAAAATCAGTTACCTATCTACCAAAGAGTTACCATGATTCTTAAGCTATTTATCAAAGTAGTTTGAAAACAATATAAATTTTGTGGATATTTGCAGCCTGCTTAGATAAATATGGTGTTACATCCGCAAGGTTTGTAAATCTTTAACACTTTGATCTGAGCACTTGATAAAACCCTCATGCGCACGTGGCGGAATTGGTAGACGCGCCAGCTTGAGGGGCTGGTGGCCACTAGGCCGTGGAAGTTCGAGTCTTCTCGTGCGCACATTAAACCATCAATGAGATTCGTTGATGGTTTTTTTCTATCTATATTTCTTATCTTC
The DNA here is from genome assembly GCF_030549125.1 of Zobellia sp. 1_MG-2023. NCBI lineage: Bacteria > Pseudomonadati > Bacteroidota > Flavobacteriia > Flavobacteriales > Flavobacteriaceae > Zobellia > Zobellia sp. 1_MG-2023. Next base: position 55,695 of record NZ_JAUOSY010000011.1, read on the forward strand.
TCCTTATCTAATCAATTTTTTCCGCAAAAGAGCACACTTCAAGTGAGCATCTTGGGAAAAAAAACGTAATTTCGTTTAACATTTTTACAAAAAGAATGAACACTTTAAAAAAAACCTTCACAATACGGGATCTTGAGAACCTCTCTGGAATAAAAGCTCATACCATTAGAATATGGGAAAAAAGATACAACTTGCTTTCTCCGGAGCGAACAGATACCAACATTAGAAGGTATAGCCTAGAAAGTCTGCAAAAACTCCTAAACATTACTCTACTTTATAATTATGGTCATAAAATATCAAAGATTGCCAAATTAGATGAGAGAAAGATTCCAAAGTTGGTTACGGAGTTAACCTCTAAAAATGATAAGAGTAATGTTATTAATGAGTTTAAACTTGCTATGATCAATTTTGACCAACAGCTCTTTAACCAAACCTATAGAACTCTTCTTTTTGAAAAATCGTTTTCTGAAGTGTTTAAAGAAGTTTTTATACCACTCCTGAACGAATTGGGTCTTTTATGGCAAACAGATACCATTTGTCCTGCTCACGAGCATTTTGTATCTAACCTTATTAAACAAAAAATTCTTATCAACAGCCAAGAACTTCAAGAAAGGGACGCTAGCAACAATAGCACAACTTTTGTAGCCTATTTACCGGAAAATGAAATTCATGAATTAGGATTGCTCTATCTTAACTATGAATTTGCCCTGCACGGGTACAAATCTGTCTACCTGGGTCAAACCGTTCCCTTAGAGAACCTAGAAGAAATAATGAAGACCTTTTCCAACACAACATTTGTGTCATATTTTACAGTTTCACCTACCAAGGACAAAATAGACGACTATGTTTATCAATTTGACAAACTCGCATCAAACTATTCAAATAAAAAGCTCTGGTTACTAGGTCACCAAACCCAGCATATAGATTCAAAAAGTTTACCCGATACCGTAGAGATTTTTAATTCAATGGATAAAATTATTGAACAGCTTTAAAATGAATCTACTCTAATAATGAAAAAAAAGATTGCCATAATCGGTTCAGGTTTCTCTTCACTATCGGCCTCATGCTACTTGGCAAAAGCAGGTCATGATGTAACCATATATGAGAAGAACAAAACCGTAGGTGGTAGGGCCAGACAACTGGTCAGAGACGGATTCACTTTTGATATGGGGCCCAGTTGGTACTGGATGCCGGACATTTTTGACTCGTTCTTCAATGACTTTGGAAAGAAAACAGCAGATTTTTATCAGCTAGATAAATTAAATCCTGCTTATAAAATATTTTTTACGGACGACAATATCACCATTGGTGATTGCATGGATGATATTTGCAAAGAATTTGAACGTATTGAACCTGGAAGTGCTAATCACCTAAAGGATTTCATTGCAAAGGCAGAGAAGAACTATGATATAGCCATAAATAAAGTTGTGTTACGGCCAGGTCTATCACCTTTAGAGCTCATTACCCCTGAGACGGCCTTAAGAGTAGACCAGTTTTTTAAAACGATTAGCGGAGAAGTTCGTAAAAAATTTAAGAACCCTAAATTGGTTTCTACATTAGAGTTTCCAGTGCTTTTTCTAGGGGCTAAACCCAATCGTACACCTTCTTTCTACAACTTTATGAACTATGCCGATTTTGGTTTAGGAACGTGGCATCCAAAAGGTGGTATGTACCAGGTGGTTAAAGCCATGAATGACCTAGCGGAAGAATTGGGCGTAGAAATATGTACCGATGCAGCAGCAGAAAAAATAAAGGTGGTTAATAATATTGCCGTTGGAGCTACAATTAACGGAAAAGATATTTCTGCCGATGTAATTTTAAGCGGAGCCGACTATCATCATTCCGAAACTTTGTTAGACCCCGAACACAGGCAATATTCAGAAGCCTACTGGAACAAGAAAACTTTTGCTCCATCTTCATTATTGTTCTACATAGGTTTCAACAAGAAGCTAGAAAACATAAACCACCACAATCTATTCTTTGATACCGATTTTGAACGTCATGCACAGGAAATTTACGATAACCCAAGTTGGCCCAAAGCCCCTTTGTTCTATGCTAATTTCCCATCGGTAACAGACTTGAGCATGGCTCCTAAGAATTGCGAAACAGGATTTTTCCTTATACCAATTGCCCCTAATTTAACTGACACACCTGAATTACGTGAGCAATATTTTGATATCATTTTAGATAGATTTGAAAAACGAACAGACCAAAGCGTAAAAAATAACATTATCTTTAAAGAGTCTTTTTGTGTAAATGACTTTGTTGAGCAATATAATTCCTATAAGGGAAATGCTTACGGCATGGCCAATACTCTCAGTCAAACAGCTTTTCTGAGACCTAGTCTAAAAAGTAAAAAAGTAAAAAACCTATATTTTACCGGCCAGTTGACCGTTCCAGGTCCTGGCGTTCCTCCGGCTTTAATATCGGGCAAACTTGTATCCGAATTAATCAATAAGAACGTCTAAAAGCCAATACTATGAAAGCCCTATTTGATAAAGTTTCTTACCAGTGTAGTCAGATTGTGACAGAGTCCTACAGCACCTCGTTCACATTGGCTACCAAAATGTTATCCCCTACCATTAGAGCGGATATTTATAACATATATGGCTTTGTACGTTTTGCGGACGAAATTGTTGATACGTTTGATCAATACAACAAGGAAAAACTTTTTAATCAGTTTGAAGCAAGCCTAAAGGATGCTTTGGAACAAAAAATAAGCCTTAATCCTATTCTCAACTCATTTCAGCATACCTATCACAAATATGACCTGCCTTACGAACTGGTCGCAGCATTTATGAAAAGTATGCGAATGGATCTCTACAAGAATGTCTATAGGACAGATGAGGAGTACAAAGCGTATATTTATGGCTCTGCAGATGTAGTGGGACTCATGTGTTTAAAGGTCTTTGTAAAAGGCGATATGGAGAAATACAATAATCTCAAGGAGACAGCTATGGCATTAGGGTCCGCTTTTCAAAAGGTGAACTTTCTCAGAGATTTAAAAAGCGATTTTGAAGATTTAAACCGAAGCTATTTTCCAAATACGGATTTAGCTATGTTGGACGAAGAATCAAAAACAAGAATCGTAAATGAAATTAAAGCAGATTTTGAACTGGCCTACTCAGGTATTCTTCAGTTACCTAATGAAGCCAAATTTGGCGTCTACACAGCCTATAAGTATTATTACAGATTACTGAAAAAACTGCAGCGTACACCCTCTTTGGAGATTAGAAAAGTGCGTATTCGTGTTCCCAACTACGAGAAGTTTGGTGTATTGGCCAAATCGTACGTGAATTATAAATTGAACTTGGTTTAAATGAAAGTGATTATTTGGATACTCCTATTTGTTGGCACATTTTCCTTTATGGAATTTATGGCATGGTTTACCCATAAATATATTATGCACGGCTTTCTTTGGAATTTACACCGCGATCATCATAAAAAAGACCATGATTCATGGTTTGAAAAGAATGATACTTTTTTCGTTTTTTACGCCATCGTAAGCATCGTACTCTTTTACTTAGGTGCAGAGACATCTTTTTGGTACGGTTGGCCCTTAGGCTTTGGTATATTGGTTTATGGCATAGCTTATTTTCTAGTCCACGACATTTTTATTCACCAACGGTTTAAACTATTTAGAAATGCGAACCACTGGTATGCCAAGGGTGTACGCAGAGCTCACAAAATGCATCATAAACACTTAGGTAAAAAAGATGGGGAATGTTTTGGTATGCTAATCGTTCCCTTTAAGTATTTCAAGAACAGGTCATAATCTGCTACTCCATTAAAAGTTGATCAAGAAACTGTCTAATTTCTTCGCTATTCCAATTAACTGCACCGTTTTCCGCTCTAACCACTTTACCCTGCTTATTTATAATATAGGTTGTTGGTAAGGTCGCAGATTTAAATATTTGAGGTATCTGACCTTCAGCCAAATAGAAAGGCAGTTGATAAGATTTCTTGGAAACAAATGTATTGACCCTCTTAGACTCTTCTTTACTAACGAGCAAAAAGTCTACCTTATCTTGGTAATCTTCATATAAAGCTTGAATACTGGGCAATTCTTCTAAACATGGCTTACACCATGTGGCCCAAAGATTAATGAAAACGATTTTCCCTTTAGTGTTTTGGAAAAGGTATGCCTTTCCATCCAAGTCTTTTACTTCCCAACTATATGTACTTTCAGGAATCGTCTTTTCGGCTTTCAGTTTTACTGAACTATATGAAACAATTCTTCCCACATAAGCTCTAAGTTTAGGCCCTATAGGCGTAAATAGGACACAAATAATTATAAGGAGTAGCCCAAGAAATATATATTTGAACGATAACTTCAGGATTTAGCCGTAATTGAATCTAATAGTTGGGTTACTGTAGCACTATCCCAATCATGAGTTTCCTGAGAGTTAACTATAATTTCTCCATTATCATCAATGATATAGGTCCCTTGTATCTTTGGTATCTCAAAAGGAGCCCCCTCTCCCACAATTCTGTAGGTTACAGGAAATGTATATTTATTCTTAGCCATGAACTCTTCTACCGGCTCACGTTCTTCATTTGTAACGATATAAAAATCAACTCTATCCGAGTAAGCATCATATAATGTTTGAATACCGTTTAGTTCTGCTGCACTTGGCGTATTCCAGGAAGCCCAGAAATGAATAAACAAAACCTTTCCTTTGGATTCATTCAGGTTAAAGAAATCCCAGTTGGCATCCTTAAGCTTCCAATCGTACCCATCTATTTTTATCCTTTCATCTACAGCTACAATTTCGGGGGGAGAAGCAAACAAACGCATAAGCCAAACCTTTCCCCAATATCCCACAGGTGTAACAAAAAAAGAAAGCACAAAGGCCATGATAATGAGTGTAAAGAAAGTTTTTCTTTTCATAAAAAATGTTGGATAGTTATAAAACTAAAAAACTCCCGTTAATTAACGGGAGTTTTAATATACTATTTCAATAGGAATTAGGCTGCATTTTCCTTTTTGATAACGTTCAATGCAGAACCTTCTCTGTACCAATCTATTTGAGGTTGATTATACGTATGGTTCAATTTGATTACATCTTTGCTACCATCTGCATGTACCAACTCTAAAGTTAATTGCTTATCCGGTGCAAACTCGGCAATATCTACAAAGTTGAATGTATCATCTTCCTGTACTAGATCATAATCTGCCTCGTTGGCAAAAGTCAATCCTAACATACCTTGTTTTTTAAGGTTTGTTTCGTGGATACGCGCAAAAGATTTTACGATTACAGCTGCAACACCTAAATGTCTTGGCTCCATAGCCGCATGCTCACGAGAAGAACCTTCACCGTAGTTGTGGTCACCTACTACCACCGATCTAACTCCTGCCGCTTTATAAGCTCGTGCTGTATCGGGAACACCACCGTATTCTCCTGTTAACTGGTTTTTAACCATATTTGTTTTATGGCCAAATGCATTTACAGCACCAATTAAACAGTTATTGGAAATATTATCTAAATGTCCACGAAAACGTAACCATGGTCCTGCCATAGAAATATGATCCGTTGTACACTTTCCGAATGCTTTGATTAAAAGCTTAGCACCCATAAGGCTTTCGTCCTTAATTGGTGTAAAAGGTTCTAATAACTGTAATCTTTCAGAATCCGGAGCAACAATAACTTCTACACCGGAACCATCTTCATCTGGCGCTAAGAATCCTGCATCCTCAACAGCAAATCCTTTTGGTGGCAACTCCCATCCTGTTGGCTCGTCAAATTTAACTTCCTCACCATTTTCATTGATCAAAGTATCCGTAATAGGGTTAAAATCCAAACGACCGGAAATAGCTATTGCAGCCGTAATTTCAGGTGATGCAACAAAGGCATGCGTATTTGGATTACCATCTGCACGCTTAGCAAAGTTTCGGTTAAACGAATGAACTATACTGTTTTTAGGTGCATTTTTTGGATCGTTATATCTTGCCCATTGACCGATACATGGCCCACAAGCATTTGTAAAGATTTTAGCATCCAATTTTTCAAAAACCTGTAAGATACCGTCTCTATCAGCAGTATAACGAACTTGCTCAGAACCAGGGTTAATACCTAATTCCGACTTCATTTTTATTCCTTTGTCCAAGGCTTGCTGCGCAATTGAAGAAGCTCTTGATAAATCTTCATAGGAAGAGTTGGTACATGAACCGATTAATCCCCACTCTACTTGAAGTGGCCAATCATTTTCAGTTGCTTTTTTAGTCATATCGGTTCCCACTCCCGTAGATAAATCCGGAGTAAAAGGTCCGTTCAGCAATGGTGTTAATTCCGATAAGTTAATTTCTATAACCTCATCAAAATATTGCTCTGGATTTGCATAAACCTCTGCATCGGCAGTTAAATGTTCCTTAACCGCATTTGCTGCATCGGCAACATCTGCTCTATCCGTAGCGCGTAAATAACGCTCCATAGACTCATCATATCCAAAAGTAGAAGTTGTAGCCCCTATTTCAGCACCCATGTTACAGATAGTACCTTTACCAGTACAAGAAAGGTTCTTGGCCCCTTCTCCAAAGTATTCTACAATAGCACCGGTACCTCCTTTAACGGTAAGTATTTCGGCTACTTTTAAGATAACATCCTTTGGAGCTGTCCAGCCAGAAATGTTACCTGTTAATTTTACTCCGATCAATTTTGGAAACTTAAGTTCCCAGGCCATACCTGCCATTACATCAACTGCATCTGCACCTCCAACACCAATAGCCACCATACCTAGACCACCTGCATTAACCGTATGCGAATCCGTACCGATCATCATTCCACCAGGAAATGCGTAGTTTTCCAAAACAACTTGGTGAATAATACCTGCACCTGGTTTCCAGAAACCGATTCCATATTTATTGGAAACAGATTCCAAGAAATCAAATACCTCTGCACTGGTTGTATTTGCGGATTTTAAATCTGCCGTAGCACCGTTTTTAGCCTGTATAAGGTGATCACAGTGTACTGTAGTTGGTACTGCTACCTTTGGCTTTCCGGCCTGCATAAATTGCAAAAGGGCCATCTGCGCAGTAGCATCTTGACAAGCGATACGATCTGGAGCAAAATCCACATAGTCTTTTCCCCTTGTAAATGCTTTGCTAGGGTTACCGTCCCATAAATGGGAATATAAAATCTTCTCTGAAAGGGTAAGCGGTTTGCCGACAATTTCACGCGCTTTCTCAACACGTTCGGCCATATTGGCGTACACCCCTTTGATCATATCAATATCAAATGCCATTATCTAATTTGTTTAAGTTATTGTAATCCCGTAAAATTAAGAAAATAAGAAGCGTAAATAAAACTTTTGCCTTAGGATTCACACCTTTTTTAGAAATTGATCAGTAGATTGCCTTTCGGTTACACTAACGAAGGCATTAAAGGCAGAAAACCTGCAAATTTACAGCAGATATGTTAATTTTTAACTAGAGTAATTTACCAATAATGGTTTCTTCGGAAATACCCTCGGCCTCTGCTTTGTAGTTTTTAATAAGTCTATGCCTTAAAATACCGGTGGCAACAGCTTGGACATCTTCGGCATCCGGCGAAAACTTACCGTGAACAGCCGCATGAGCTTTTGCTGCTAAAACAAGATTCTGCGAAGCTCTTGGTCCTGCTCCCCAATCTATATATTGTTTAACATAATCACTTGCCGTATCCAAATTTGGACGGGTTGAATTCACCAATTTAACGGCATACTCCACCACATTGTCCGGAACGGGTATACGACGCACCAATTGCTGCACATCAATTATTTCCTGTGCGTTAAATAATGCCTTGATATTTACTGACCGGTCCGAAGTAGTACTTTTAACAACCTCTATTTCTTCTTCAACGGAAGGGTACTTTAACTCAATAGCAAACATGAAACGATCTAACTGCGCTTCTGGAAGCGGGTATGTACCTTCTTGTTCTATAGGATTCTGCGTAGCAAGAACAAAATAAGGAAGCTCCAATTTATGTTGTTGACCTGCAATGGTTACGGAACGTTCCTGCATGGCTTCCAACAGGGCTGCTTGCGTCTTTGGTGGTGTTCTGTTAATCTCATCCGCCAAAATAATATTTGCGAAGATCGGCCCCTTTATAAACTTAAAGTTTCTGTTTTGGTCCAAGACCTCACTACCAAGAATATCACTTGGCATTAAATCAGGAGTAAATTGAATACGTTTAAAATCCAACCCCAATGTCTGGGCTATGGTATTCACCATTAACGTTTTTGCCAAACCAGGAACCCCGATCAACAAAGAGTGCCCACCGGTATAAATACTCAAAAGAATTTGGTCTATTACCACATCTTGGCCTACAATGGCCTTGGCAATTTCCTTTTTAAGCGCCTGGTGTTTTTCTACAAGATTGTTGATTGCCTGAACGTCTGACATGCATTTATTCCTTTACCCAGTTATTGGCAAAATCGCAGTCTCTGTTGTCTTCGTTTACGCTAATATAGGTATCCTCTATATGCTTGTCCATCCATTTTTTAATGGCTTTGTACTGCTTTTCGGTTTTTGCCAACTGTTGGATCTTAATATAATCCTTAGAAAAATCGGCTACATGCTCATCATAACGGTTGGTAACCTTTAAGATTTTATATTTAGGACCGCCACCTCTTGGGTCTTCCTCCAATAAAGGATATGAAATTTCATCATCCTTAAGGTTCCGTACTTGGTTGTACAATGTTGGATCCATTTTTGTTAACTCAAACCTAGAATCAAAATTGGTAGGGTTTCTTAAAAGGCCACCATCAAACTTTGTTTCTTTTTCATCCGAAAAATTAAGGGCTGCCTGAGCAAAGGTATACTTACCCTCCATAATATGCTTACGAATAGTATCTAACTCCTGCTTTACCTCATCCAAAGCGGTTTGAGATATTTTAGGTTGCACCAAAATATGACGCAAGTCCAATTCTTGACCTCTAATTTTTTCAATATAGATAATATGATACCCAAATTGAGTCTCAAAAGGTTCAGAAACCTCGCCTTCCGCCAAACTAAAAGCTACATCCTTAAATGTCTTATCAAACCCGGTATCCTTAGTTATACTATAAAAACCACCTTTTGACTTTGAACCTGGATCTTGTGAATATAAAATAGCCTTTACGCTAAAGCTTGCATCGTTATCCTCTACATCTGCCTTTATCTCGTTAAGCTTATCCAAAACATCCTGAACTTCCTTTTCTGTAGGTTTTGGAGATTTCACGATTTGTGCTATTTCCATTTCCGCACCAAAAACAGGACGTTCATCTTCCGGAATTTTATTAAAAAACTGACGAACCTCTTCTGGTGTAATTTCAATTTTCTCAACAATACTGGATTGCATTTTTTCGGAAAGCATTCTCAGTTTATTAATTTTATTGATATCCTCACGTAAACTGGCCTCATCTTCTTTTTTGTAGAACTTCAACAGTTTCTCCATAGAGCCTGTCTGTTGCACGAAAGACTGAATCTGACGATCGGTAGTAGCCGCAATTTCATCATCCGAAACCAAAAGACTATCCTGCACGGCCTGGTGGGCATATAAACGGTCTTCCATCAATTTACCTAATAGTCCGCAACGGGTAACATCCGCAGTTGAAACTCCTTGGCTTTTTAAATCGATAAGGGTTTTTTCTATATCCGATTCTAAGATAACATAGTCCCCGACAACTGCAGAAATACCATCTAGCTTAATTTTTTTGAAGTTTGTAGGCTTAACCGAATCCATTTCCGCACTAGCCTCAGCATCCATAGCTGGTTCCGTAACTTCTTCTTGACTTTCGGTAACCTCTTCAGTTTCTTGAGCAAAAGCACTTCCCGCGATCAAGAAGCAACCCAAAATGGCAATATACTTATTCACCTTGCTCGTAAACTTCAAATTCTTTTTCTTTAATAGCCTCATCTATAATTTCTGTTTCCAGTTTTCGTAAATAATCGAGTTTTCTTCTACTTAGCAAAACCTGCTTAATGGTAGGTTCAATAAAAGATAGTGGAGCGACGTCATTAACATCTAGAACATCGGTAACCTTTGCCAAATATACCCCGTTTGCATCCTCCAACTCAAAAAATTGTGATTTTTTTAGGTGTTTATTGGCATTTTCAAAGGTAAGTGGTGGGATTTCCTCAATAATTCTAGTGGCACTTACCCATATAGAATCGTTAAAGTTTAATTTCTTGAACTGTACCCCAATAGAATCCAAATAACTAATATCGTCCTTTTTAAAACGTTTTAGTTTACTTATCACATCGTCCTTATTCAAAAATTGAGTAGGTAACTCTACAAACCTAAGTTTCACAATTTTTTCCTTCAATTTAAAATTTTCCTTCTCCCGCTCATAGAATCCGTTCAATTGAGAAGCGCTTATTACAGTATCTCCACCTTGTTGAACCAGTGCTTCTTTATACGCCCTGGTATACAAATCCGTACGGTAATCCGAAACCAGAACATCGTATGCCGCTAGTTTCTCTTCGGGAAGGTTAATTTTTGCCTTTTCCAGCAACAACTGTTTAGAAGCCCAATTGTTAATATAGTTGGTCACGAATGAAGCACTATCTTCCTTAGAAATACCTTTGGCCAACAATTTGGCCACATCTTCGCGATATAAATAGTTTTCACCAACACGTGCCAAATATCCAGGTTCATCTTTCGCCAAAAAAGAACCGCAGCCCACAAAAAGGGATAAAGTTGCCATAACGGCCCAGCAACGAACCAGATAGCGTAATGGTGTTATTTTTAATCTCATGGGGCAAAAATAGCAAATCCGTTACGGTAGGCAATAGACCACTAGGCTCTTAACAGACTTTTTAATTTCAGTTGTAATCCTATACCTACACATTTCACTCTGTTTATATAAATTTACTTGAATGAAAGACCATTGTTAGTTGCAACCATATTACTTTTACCCTTTCGTAGCTTTAATTAGTTTAAAAAGTTAGTCCCGAATTATAGTGAAAAACCTAAATTGAGGATTCCGGTTAATCATCCACAGTAGATACAATACAAATTTTATGAGTAGAAAAATAAAATTGATATGGGATTTTAGAGGTCCAGCCGCACAAAAAACTGCAGAACATCACGTTATCCATCTAAAGGAGTTTATTGCCCTAGAAAAAACCAATCTTAATATTACCGGTTCCCAGGATTTTAACGAAATGCACAGTATAGCCTTTATGGTGGTAGATGAGACCGAAATGATATCCGTTAGAGATGCCCTTAAACCCCATAGAGGAGAAGTGTATGTTGAACCGGCCCAGAACTAGGTCGTAACACCAAGTATTATAAAATGTATTGAAGCTCATGTACAATAAGTTTGCCTTTATAACCCTAAGTCTCGTACTCCTTTTTTCCTGTGCACCCAAAAAGGAAGAAAAAGTAGGAGACCCGCTAATGGCAATACTAAACTCCGACTCTCCAAAAATACGGCGAGTAATGGACTACCTAAACGAGCATGAAGTTCAGATACGGTATACTCAAATCAATAGAAAAGGGGACCAAATTTACTTTGATGATTTTGATTTTCAAGTAGATTCAAACAACTACTTCTACCCTGCCAGCACTGTAAAATTCCCAACGGCAGTAGTAGCCCTTGAGCAATTGAACCAGATGGATTCCCTTGACCTTGATACGCGTTTTTACGTTGAAGGCGATTCTGTGGAAACGACTTTTTCAGAAGCTATCTCACAAATATTCGCAGTAAGCGATAACGATGCAAATAACAGGTTGATTGAATTTTTAGGGCAGGATTCTATCAATGCAATTCTTAAAAGAAAAGGTGTTTCTCCTGTTCGCACATGGCAAAGACTGGGCAACGGAGAAGAAAATACCGCCACAAAACCATTAATTGTTTATGAGAACGACAGCACTACATATATGCTGCCCTCCACCATTAACACCTTTCCCAAAGCTCTAGAACTTACTCATATAAAAAAGGGGACAGGTTTTTACCAAGACGATTCCCTTATGGTTGAACCATTTGATTTCAGCTTAAAGAATTATTACCCCATTGAAGCTCAAAGTTCTCTTTTAAAGCGAATCATTTTTCCCGAAAAATTTGACAAGAACGAACGTTTTAATTTGAGCGACAAACAACACCACTTCTTAATGACCGCTATGCGCACCGTGCCAAGAAATGCGGGTTACAACGCCACGGACTTCTATGATGGGTATTGTAAATTTTTCATATATGGAGATACCAAAGAAAACATTCCGGACCACATTGAAATCTACAACAAGGTGGGTTTTGCTTATGGCACTTTAACCGACTGCGCTTACATCAAGGATACTATTAACAATGTGGAATTTATGATTACCGCCACCGTATTGGTCAATTCAAATGGGGTCTTTAACGACAATACTTATGAATATGATGCTATTGGTATTCCGTTTCTAGCCGAGCTAGGTAGGCAACTTTATAGTTTTGAACTGAACAGAAAGCAGTAAACGCTACCCGATACCCAAGTAGTCGTTTCCCGGTTCTAAATTAGGACTCATATCCTCTTATATCTTAGCTTCCTATCAATAAATCATTTCATCTTCCGTTATATAGGTTAGTCCTGTGGCTTTATATTTTCTATTGGGACAACAAAAAGGAACCACAACATGTCCAATCACCAAGACCGAATTGACCAGTTAAACCAAAAACTTGAACTACTCCTAAGTAAACAAGAGGGTTTTGCCAAGGAACTGATGGCACTTTACCAAGAAATTGAAGGCCTAAAAAAACTGCGTCCTGACCAACTGGCCACAGAACAAGTAATTCCCGAACCCGTTCAGGAAGTTAGTGCGGTTCCAGAACCTACAAATACTGAACAACAAATAATTCAGGAAACGGCTGAACCCGTTATTGAACCTCCTATTGCCAGTCCAGAGGTTCCAAACAAAATAAAAAAGCCAAAAGGCAAATCCAATCTTGAGAAGTTTATTGGAGAAAACCTCATCAATAAAATTGGTATTGCTATAACCGTAATTGGTGTAGCCATTGGCGCCAATTATTCCATAGAAAACGAATTAATAAGCCCGCTTACCCGAATCATACTAGGATATTTAGCAGGGTTAGGTCTTATAGGCTTTGGAATAAAGTTAAAGGCCAAATATGAAAATTATAGTGCCGTGCTAGTAAGCGGCGCCTTGGCCATTCTTTATTTCATAACCTTTGCCGCTTACAGTTTTTATGGCTTGTTTCCGCAATTAATGGCGTTTGCTTTAATGCTTATTTTTACCATTTTTGGGGTTGTAGCGGCCCTAAATTATAACAAACAAGTCATTGCCCATATTGGACTCGTTGGCGCTTATGCCGTACCATTTTTACTAAGTAACGATTCCGGAAGCGCCGCTACGTTATTCGCCTATATGGCCTGCATTAACATAGGAATCCTGGTCATTTCCTTAAAAAAATATTGGAAGCTTCTTTTCTATTCCGCCTTTTCCTTTACCTATCTTATTTATAGCTCATGGATGATTTTCTCCTACACAACAGAAGATCATTTTTCAATGGCATTCATATATTTAACCGTTTTTTTCGTTATATTTTATGCTACGTTTTTAGCGTATAAAGTAATTAAAAAAGAAAAGTTCCTAAAGAGCGATATTGTATTGCTGCTCTTAAATTCATTTATTTTCTATGGTCTGGGATATAGTCTTTTATCCAACCACGAAACTGGCAAGGACCTCCTTGGAGTTTTTACATTAACGAATGCTATTGTACATTTTATAGTAAGTGCCATACTCTTCAAGAAAAAACTGGCAGACCGTAACCTCTTTCATCTAGTTGCGGGGCTTGTTCTTGTATTCATTACAATTGCCATACCCGTCCAATTAGACGGTAATTGGGTTACTTTGTTATGGACATTACAGGCCGCATTGTTATTCTATATTGGCCGGACCGAGAAGGTTTCGTTTTATGAGCACCTCTCCTACCCGCTTATGTTTTTGGCTCTTCTTAGTCTTACCGAAGATTGGGGCGCTGGCTATAGCAATTACTTTTCAAAAACGGATATAACCCCTATTTTCAATAGCTACTTTTTAACCTCAATGCTATTTCTTGTTGCTTTTGGTTTCATTAATTGGATAAATCAAAAACACAGATTTACACCAAATGAAAAACCTGCTTCCAAGCTACCATTGGTCATGTCATTTGTTATACCAATTATTTTACTGTTCGTTTCTTATATGTCCCTTTTTCTAGAAATAGAACAGTATTGGAACTCCATGTTTGCAGCATCGGAAGTAGAACTAAAACCAGATGATACGTATAGTTATAGTGAGTACAATTATGACTTAAACGACTTTAGTAGTATTTGGCTTTTTAATTACACTTTTTTATTCCTAAGCATCATTGCCTTTGCGAACATCAAAAAAATTAAAAATAGAATATTGGGCCTAAGCACTTTGATTACGGGTGTAGCCGCTAGTCTGTTTTTTCTAACTGCAGGATTGTACTTACTAAGTGAACTACGCGAAAGCTATATAGACCGTGCACTTTCCGAATATTACGAAATTGGCGTAATGAACATTGCCCTACGTTATATATCATTTGCATTTTTTGCGCTTTTATGGATTGCCCTCATAAAACTCTCTAAACGTACTTTTATGAATATCAATCTAAAAATACCCATTGAAATAATAACCCATATTTCAATCCTTTGGATTCTTAGCAGCGAACTGTTAAATTGGATGGACCTAGCTGGCTCCGACCAATCCTACAAATTAGCATTAAGTATTCTCTGGGGCGTATATGCACTGTTCCTTATTGCACTTGGAATCAATAAGCAGCGAAAGTACCTGCGCATGGCGCCATTTCTCTATTTGGCGTTACATTGGCCAAATTGTTTCTCTATGACATAGCATCACTTAATACCATCTCTAAGACCATTGTTTTTGTTTCGTTAGGTGTACTGTTACTAATCATCTCATTTCTCTACAATAAATACAAAAATGTTATTTCGGATGAACCTGAAAAATAAAATTCTTTTTTTCTTTGGATTGTGGTCTTGTACTATGGCTTTCGGGCAGCTTTCTACGTATGAATACCAACAAGAACTAAACGGTATTTCAAAAGAATGGCAAACAATTGCTTTACCCAATCACGTATTTCACAACACCAAAGATGACCTTTCCGATATTCGTATTTATGGCGTTACCGAGACGGACACCATAGAAGCTCCCTATATGCTAAAGGTTACTTCCGAAAAAAACAACAAAAAAGAAATCGCCTTTAAACCGCTTAATACGGCGTCTACCAAAATTGGGTATTACTTTACCTATGAAGTTCCTACTACGGAGGCTATCAATAAAATCGATTTAAAATTTAATGAAACCAATTTTAACTGGCATATTGTTCTAGAAGGAAGTCAAACCCAAAACGAGTGGTTTAAAATCTTGGATGATTATCGTATTTTATCCATCCAAAACAACCAGACCAGTTATACATACAGTACTTTAACTTTTCCCGAGTCCAAGTACAAATATTATCGGCTATTGGTCAAAAGTGATGAAAACCCCAAACTACAAAAGGCCATAATAAGTTTGGACGGTTCCGTAGATGCTTTATACAACACCTACCCTATTACCTTTATGAATATAGACCAAAAAGGTAAGGAGACCATCATAGATATAGATTTGAACCAAAGATTGCCCTTTAGTTTTCTAAAACTAAAAGTAGCGGACAAAATAGATTACTACCGTTCTGTGAAGCTTCAATATATATCCGATAGTATTCAAACCGAGAAAGGCATAAAATATACTTACAGAAACTTGTTTAACGGAACTCTAGCATCTGTAGATACCACAGGTTTTAAATTTGCCAGTACGCTAGCGGAAAAGCTAAGAATCACCATTCAGAATAACGATAATGAAGCATTGGAGATAGAATCCGCAATAGCAAAAGGGTATGCGCATACGTTATTGGCCCGTTTTTCTACCGAGGCGCATTATTACTTGGTCTACGGCAACAAAAATGCGCATAGCCCCAAATATGATATTCAGCAGATAACACATTCCATTCCACCGCATGCACCTACTTTAAAATTGGGGGATATCCATAAAATCAAAAAAACCAAACAAGCTTCAAAAAGTCCTCTTTTTGAAAACAAACTATGGTTATGGTTAATTATGGGAACCATAATAGTGGTTTTAGGTTGGTTTACCTTACGGATGATGGCGAAGCGTTAAAAAGAACCCGTATAAACTTCGCATCAAAAAAAACTTGTTAGCATACCATTTTAGAATCCTGTAAATTTGCATTTCTAAAAGAGAAAAGCGTGCAAGAACCCAAACAGACCCGAATTAACAAATACCTAAGTGAAGTTGGCTATTGCTCGCGTCGTGCAGCGGATAAACTCATAGACCAAGGCAGGGTCACCATTAACGGAAAAGTACCGGAAATGGGCACAAAAATTACCGAAGGAGACGAGGTAAGAGTAGATGGTAAATTAATTTCGGAACCCCAGGAGAAACCCGTTTATATAGCCTTTAACAAACCTATTGGTATTGTCTGCACTACAGATACTAGAGTTGAAAAGGATAACATAATTGACTACATTAAGTATCCTAAACGTATTTTTCCTATTGGCAGATTGGATAAACCTAGTGAAGGTCTTATCTTTATGACCAACGATGGAGACATTGTAAACAAAATTCTTCGTGCCAGAAACCACCATGAAAAAGAATATCTCGTAACCGTAGACCGGGCCATTACTTCTGATTTTATAGAGCGAATGCAAAATGGCGTGCCTATCTTAGATACCGTAACACGAAAATGCAAGGTAGAGCAGATTGGCAAATATGAATTCAAGATTATACTTACCCAAGGTCTGAACAGACAAATTAGACGTATGTGCGAGTATTTGGACTACAACGTCCAGAGGCTGAAACGAATACGTATCATGAACGTAAAATTAGATGTTCCGGTCGGCAAATGGAGAGACCTTACAGATACGGAATTGGAAGAAATAAACAGACTCGTATCCTCTTCGTCAAAAACGCACTTCTAGATCAGTTCTTCTCTTTTCAAGCGGTCCGTTCCATTGACATTTTTATGTTATAGAGTAGAAACCTGTAATTTAAGTTACTCACCGGAGACTAAACCACTACTATAATTTAAGTTGATTTTAGAACATGTATTTAACTAAAAATCATTAACTTAGAGAGAATGAAAAAAGAATATGCCCTCAAAACATAACGTCATGATACCAAAACAGAAAAAGAACACTCAAAAACTTGCAGTTGCCGTACTGTTAACTATGCTCCTGAGCATGGTAATCGGTCCCCATAAGGCTTCGGCTTTCTTTCAGGACAACACGGAGCAAGAAATAGAATATAACCTTTACAAAGGGGAGGTCATTGATTCCAAAACAAAAAAACCGTTGGTGTTTGCTTCGCTGGCCATAGAGGAATCCAATATTAGCACTATAACCAATACAGAAGGAGAATTCTCCTTAAAAATTCCCAAGGATGTTTCCAATGCAAATGTGATAGTTTCTTTCTTAGGGTACAGCACCAAGACCATACCTCTATCCCAGCTCAACAAAGAGAAAAATAAAATTATAATGACTAGCTCTGTTACGGAACTACCCGAAGTTAATATTGCGGTTCCCAAAGATGCAGAAGAGCTGGTACGCGAAGTGCTTAAAAAGAAAGGTGAAAATTATTTTGATGACCCTACGCTAATGACCGCTTTCTATAGAGAAACTATAAAAAAACGCAGAAAAAATGTATCGCTTTCTGAGGCTGTGGTAAATATTTACAAAACACCCTACAACTCCTTTAAAAAAGATGGTGTAAAGCTATACAAGGCTAGAAAAAGTACGGACTACGACAAATTGGACACTGTGGCCCTTAAGCTACAAGGCGGCCCATTTAATGCGCTTTTTGTTGATATCATGAAATATCCTGAATATATTTTCTCTCAGGAGACACTTGACCATTATGTTTTTAAATTTGACCATTCTACGCGGGTAAATGACAAACTAGTGTATGTCATCAATTTTGAACAGAGTACACAGGTCATAGACCCTCTGTACAAAGGCAAACTTTATATTGATGCAGAGAACAAGATTCTTACCAGTGCCATATACAGTCTTAATATTACGGATAAAGATTTGGCGGCAAAGTTATTCGTTCGCAGAAAGCCGAGAAACGCACAGGTATGGCCCACAGATGTTGCCTATCGGGTAGATTATCGTGAAAAAAATGGAAAATGGTACTATAGCTACAGCAATGTTCTGTTAGAATTTAAAATCAATTGGGACAAACGCCTCTTTAATTCGGTTTACAGTATGACGTGTGAAATGGCCGTTACCGACTGGAAGAAAAATTTGGTTACCGAATTTCCCAAAGCCAAGGATAGAATTAAAACATCCATTATTTTAAGCGATGAGGCCATTGGTTTTGCGGATCCTGATTTTTGGGGCCAATACAATATTATAGAACCTGAAAAATCTATTGAGTCCGCCATAAAAAAAATACAACGGCAGTTACGAAGAGCCAATGCAGATGGCGGCACCTCAACACCTTAAGAGCTAAGCAAAACTTTATTTATAAAATCGGCCAAATGGCCGATTTTTTTTATGATTCTGTTTAAATTCATACCATCAAACCCAAGCATATGGCCAATAGAAGACAATTTATAGGTACAGCAGTAAGTGCCTCAGCGGCGGCATTACTACCAAATTTAGGCAGAGCTAACCCCATTTCTTCTCAAGAACCCGTTTTAATAAAACCTAAAAGACTAAAAAAAGGAGATACCATCGGTTTAATAGCTCCTGGTTACGCCATTCATGCTTCGGTACTGGAGGAAGCAAAAAAAACTTTAAGATCTATGGGTTTCAAACCCTACCATACCAACCGTGTTTTGGGCAATTACGGCTATTTGAGCAATACAGATGAGGAGCGAGCAACGGACCTAAACGAAATGTTCTCCAACCCTAAAATTAATGGCATCTTGTGTGCAAGAGGTGGTTATGGCTGTACCCGTATCATGAAAATGATAGATTATGAAAATATCGTTAGGAACCCCAAAACTTTTATTGGTTTTAGTGATATTACCGCATTGCTTAACGGTATTCACCAAAAAACGGGACTGGTTACATTTCATGGGCCCGTGGGCTCCACGTTAAACGACCCGTACAGCATTCGTCAACTAGAAAACATTGTCATGTTTCCCAAAGAAAAATTAGAAATAGAGAATATAAAACTTCTAAAACCTGAATTGACCACCAATCCGGAGTTTGAGCGTTATACTATTACGGAAGGCAGTGCCACAGGAAAAGTTGTTGGCGGAAGCTTAACCCTTATTAATGCCTTAATTGGCACTGCAGATGAAATAAACTTTACAGATTCCATAATCTGTATTGAGGATGTAGAAGAAGCTCCTTACCGAATAGACCGAATGCTCACTCAGTTGATAGAAGGCAAGACGTTCAATAAAGCGGCAGGTATTCTATTTGGCGTTTGCGCCGGTTGCAACGAGTCTACCAATCCAATTTCATTTTCCTTAAAAGAAGTCATCATGGACCGAATCAAACCACTAGGGATTCCGGCAATGTACGGCATGAGTTTTGGTCACGTAGAAAACAACTTTACATTTCCAATTGGAACCAAAGCTGCTATGAATGCTACAACAATGAAATTTCAACTTTTGGAAAAGGCCGTTTTGTAATTCCACAAAAAATAAGGCAGAGAAGAAATACTATGTAGTTTTCTAGTCTGCCTTATTATTATAAAGCTTATGTATATAGTTAATTAGCTACTTCACTAATAAATTTTAACCGGTATAAGCGTAGCTCTTCGTCTTCGTAGTCACCATCAAATTCTTTCATAGCTTCTTCCAAGTCATCGGTTTCGGCCTCCAAGAAGTAATCGTGAATTTCTTCTTGCTGGTCTTCGTCCAACACCTCATCGATCCAATAATCAAGATTCAATTTTGTTCCGCTAAAGACAATCTGTTCCATCTCTTTAATAAGTTGTGGAATCTCAATTCCCTTTGCCGACGCAATATCACTTAAGGGAAGTTTTCGGTCTACATTCTGGATAATGTACAACTTAAGAGCAGAATTTGCTCCAGTACTTTTTACCACCAAATCGTCTGGTCGTATGATTTCGTTTTCCTCAACATAACTAGCAATGAACGAAACAAACGGTTTTCCGTACTTTTTAGCTTTCCCCTCTCCCACACCGTAAATGGTGGTAAGTTCTTCTAGGGAAATAGGA
The DNA here is from genome assembly GCF_030549125.1 of Zobellia sp. 1_MG-2023. Lineage (NCBI taxonomy): Bacteria > Pseudomonadati > Bacteroidota > Flavobacteriia > Flavobacteriales > Flavobacteriaceae > Zobellia > Zobellia sp. 1_MG-2023. Next base: position 75,875 of record NZ_JAUOSY010000011.1, read on the forward strand.
TATTTCATGGCCATATCCTCTAAGGATGGATCCTGAAACACCACAAATGGAGGAACACCAAGCTTATCTGCCTGACTTTTACGCAAATCCTTTAACTGTTTTAGCAGTTTTTCATCTGAAACACCTGCTTTTGCCGCACTCACAATAGCGTCGTTCCCTTCTTGCGTATACGTATGGTCTACGGTCATCATAAAGGACTCAGGAGACTTTAAATACGCTTTTCCCTTCTCCGTTACATGTAAAATTCCGTATTGTTCAATTTCCTTTTTAAGGAGACCAGCAACTAAGGTCTGGCGTATAAGTGCCATCCAGTACTCTTTATCTTTATCGGAACCAATACCAAATTCTTCCTTTTCATCGGTCTTGTGCGATGTTATCAACGCGTTCACCTTTCCTAAAAGGGTTCGTACGATTTCTTTGGATTTAAACTTTTCATGGGTAGCCTTTACCACCTTAATAAGTTTAACAACATCTTCTTTCGCCTCTTGTTTTTCTTTTGGGTTTCTGGTATTATCATCCATATCGGCCCCATCCCCATTAATTTCATCAAATTCTTCCCCAAAATAATGGAGCATGAATTTTCTGCGAGACATAGAGGTTTCTGCATATGCCACAACTTCTTGCAAAAGAGCATTACCAATTTCCTGTTCTGCAACAGGCTTATTGGACATGAATTTTTCAAGTTTCTCTATATCCTTGTACGAGTAAAAAGCCAGACAATGCCCCTCACCGTCATCTCTACCTGCCCTACCCGTTTCCTGATAGTAACTTTCAATACTTTTAGGTATGTCATGGTGAATTACAAAACGTACATCTGGTTTATCTATACCCATTCCAAAAGCAATGGTAGCAACTACAACATCTACATCCTCCATCAAGAACATATCTTGATATTTTGATCGAGTCTTTGCGTCAAAACCGGCATGATAAGGAACGGCACTAACTCCGTTTACCTGAAGCACCTGCGCTAACTCCTCTACGCGCTTTCTGCTCAAACAATAGATAATACCTGATTTCCCTGTATTTTTCTTTACAAAACGGATAATATCCGAATCTACATTGGCGGTTTTTGGCCGTACCTCGTAGAAAAGATTGGGTCTATTGAACGAAGCTTTAAACGTAGTGGCGTCCGTTATACCAAGATTCTTAATAATATCTTCTTGAACTTTTGGAGTAGCTGTTGCCGTAAGCGCTATTATTGGAATACCGTCATCCAATCTATTGACTATAGTCCTTAAATTTCTGTATTCCGGTCTAAAATCATGGCCCCATTCAGAAATACAATGTGCCTCATCTACCGCAACAAAGGACAAGTTTACAGATTGAAGAAATTCTATATATTCCTCTTTTGTTAAAGATTCCGGAGCAACATAAAGTAGTTTTGTTACACCGTTCGTAATATCCTGTTTTACCTGCCGTACCTCCGTTTTTGTCAAAGAGGAATTGAGTACATGGGCTATACCGTGTTCCGAAGAAATACCTCTAATAGCGTCTACCTGATTTTTCATTAAAGCGATTAAAGGAGAAACCACAATAGCCGTTCCTTCCTTCATTAAAGCCGGAAGCTGAAAACATAGTGACTTACCGCCACCTGTAGGCATAATCGCAAACGTGTTGTTTCCTTCCAAAAGACTGGTTACAACACCTTCCTGTAGACCTTTAAACTCAGAAAAACCGAAATATTTTTTTAACGAGGCATGCAATTCAGTTTTTTTCAAAACATTATTATCTTTTGCCATATCTCGTAAAAAACTTTAGGTAATTGTATCTTAATTGCTGAAATATCATACTTTTCGTTGCGGGGGACTCTAATTTAGTCAAAATATATTTAAGGGTATTAAATTAGCTATACGTCAAGATTATGTAATTTTGTAATCTTAAATATAAAACAAAGTTTTAGAAACTATTCCGGTTTTAGGATAGTTTTATTCAAAACGAGCGTATTTGTCGATTATAAGCACATAAAAACAATAGAATCTTAACCCTTTTCATAGTTTGAACAATAGCAAATCTATTCTTGCCGTAGCCAAAAAAACGATAGAAACCGAAAGTGCTTCCATATTCCATTTAAGCACTTTACTAAACGAAGATTTCTCGGATGCGGTTAATTGCATTCTTGAGTCCAAAGGAAGGGTTATTGTTTCCGGAATCGGCAAAAGCGCCATAATTGCCTCTAAAATTACAGCTACCTTAAATTCTACCGGTACACCCGCTATTTTCATGCATGCAGGTGATGCCATTCATGGAGACCTAGGAACCATTCAGGAAGATGACGTGGTCATATGCATCTCCAATAGCGGCAATACTCCAGAAATAAAAATGTTGGTTCCACTTATCAAAAGAGGAACCAACAAATTAATTGCCATGACCGGTAATACCGAGTCCTATTTGGCAAAAGAAGCGCACTTTGTTCTGAACACCTATGTAGAAAAAGAAGCCTGCCCAAACAATTTAGCACCTACCACGAGTACTACTGCCCAACTTGTCATAGGAGATGCGCTTGCTATTTGCCTACTGAAATTGAAAGGGTTCAGCAGTAAGGATTTCGCAAAATACCACCCTGGAGGCTCGTTAGGCAAACGTTTGTACCTTAGGGTTACGGACATTGTTGGGGCCAATCAAAAACCTCAAGTAGATGTTAATGCCGAGGTCAAAAAAGTTATAGTAGAAATTTCTGAAAAGATGTTGGGCGTTACCGCTGTTACTAATGGCGATGACCTAGTTGGCATTGTAACAGATGGAGATATTAGACGCATGCTGAACAAGTACGATAATATTAGTGGACTCACCGCAAAAGATATAATGAGTAAAAACCCCAAGACCATTCCGGTAGATGTTTTGGCAATTGAAGCCTTAGAGCTCATGCAAGAAAAAGGCATCTCACAATTATTGGGTGTAGAGGGTAAAAAATACGTGGGTGTTGTACATTTGCACAACTTGATCAACGAAGGTATATTATAATGGCAAAGCAAAATACGAAGTCCCCAGACGAAATGTCGTTTTTAGACCACTTAGAAGAACTAAGATGGCATTTGATACGATCGGTCCTTGCCGTAGTAATATTGGCTTCAGTGGCGTTCGTTATGAGTCGTTTCATCTTTGACACTATTATTTTTGGGCCTTCAAAAATGGATTTCCCAACTTACAGGTTCTTCTGTGATATAGCCACTTCATTAGGGTTTGATTCCGCATTCTGTGCTGAAAAACTCCCATTTACCATACAAAGCCGTACTATGGGCGGGCAGTTCTCCGCAGATATTTGGACGGCAATCTGGGTAGGTTTTATAGTTGGTTTCCCATACGTTCTTTATGAGCTTTGGAAGTTTATTAGCCCAGGGCTTCACCCTAACGAAAGAAAACATTCAAGAGGCTTTATTTTAATTGCCTCCTTTCTCTTTTTTATGGGCGTACTTTTTGGGTATTATGTGGTAGCCCCCTTATCCATTAACTTTTTGGGCACCTATCAGGTCAGCGAGATTGTCCTAAACGAATTTGACCTTGACTCCTATATTAGCACAGTAAGATCCGCGGTAATAGCCTGTGGGGTTCTTTTTGAACTGCCCATTATTATCTACTTCCTGACCAAAGTAGGCTTGGTTACCCCTGAAATAATGAAAAAATACAGAAAGATAGCCCTAGTTGTGGTATTGATTCTTTCTGCAGTTATTACCCCTCCCGATGTAGCTAGTCAGATTATTGTAGCTGTACCAGTCCTTGTATTATACCAAGTGAGTATTTATATTTCAAAAATAGTATTGAAAAACGAGGCTAAAAAAGAGAGAAAAGCAAAGGAAAAAGGGTTAAAGAAAAGGTAAACGTAAGGCTATTTAAAAAGTTTCCCGTTTCTTTATTTTTTTGATGGCCATTAATTTTTGACCTCAGAACCAAAACACGAAACCTCTAAGATGAAATTAAGAGCTGAAAATATAATGAAGGCCTACCGTGGCCGGAAAGTTGTAAAGGGTATTTCTTTGGAAGTAAACCAAGGAGAAATCATTGGTCTGCTTGGTCCTAACGGGGCAGGAAAAACCACCTCTTTTTACATGATCGTAGGTCTCGTTAAGCCTAATGGCGGCAACATATATCTAGATGGTACGGACATTACCAACTTTCCTATGTACAAAAGAGCCCAGAATGGAATAGGGTACTTGGCGCAAGAGGCATCTGTTTTTAGGAAGTTAAGTATTGAAAAGAATATTCTTAGCGTACTACAACTTACCAAACTCAGCAAAAAGGAGCAACTAATGAAAATGGAGTCGCTTATTGAAGAGTTTAGTTTGGGCCATATTCGCAAAAGCCGAGGCGATTTACTTTCGGGTGGTGAACGTAGACGTACCGAAATAGCTCGAGCCCTGGCCACCGACCCAAAATTTATTCTGCTGGATGAACCTTTTGCCGGTGTAGATCCTGTAGCGGTTGAAGATATTCAACGTATTGTAGCCCAGTTAAAGGACAAAAATATTGGTATTCTTATTACCGATCATAACGTACAGGAAACTTTGGCCATTACAGAAAGATCGTATCTAATGTTTGAAGGCGGTATCTTAAAATCCGGAATTCCAGAAGATTTGGCCGCAGATGAAATGGTACGTAAAGTTTACTTAGGCCAGAACTTTGAACTTCGCAAAAAGAAGTTGGATTTCTAGCATTAGTTTTTCTTTGCCGATAAGTTGGATACCAATGAAGCAGCCACATAGAAAACGATTATAAGCGGCACGGCCAAAACCCTTAAGGCTATGAGAAGCACCACGCTTACAATTAGAAAAATGTAACGCACTGCATTGTCCTTAAAACTCCAAGTTTTGAATTTAAGGGCGAATAGTTCAATATTAGCATTCAACAAATATGTGCTTAAGAAGGTCATAAAGATTAAAAACCAAGGATTAAGTATGAATTCGCTTAACGCTTCGTTTTCATGATATTGCAATATTAAAGCCAAGGAAAGGATCAATAAAGCATTGGCAGGCGTTGGCAAGCCAACGAAAGATGAAACCTGATTCTCGTCAATATTAAACTTTGCCAATCTGTAAGCGGAGCCTAGGGTAATAAGAAAACCGATCAACGGAACAAAATCCGTTAAATAAAGAAAAGAAAAGGAGGCACCATCACCACTGTACCAACCGCCACTCATGGCCATTTTAAGCAATTGGAACATAACAATTCCGGGAACAAGACCACTCGTTATCATATCAGCCAAAGAATCTAACTGTACGCCCAATTCACTTTGCACATTCAAAACCCTTGCTGCCAGGCCATCAAAAAAATCAAAGAAGATTCCTAAAAAAACAAAGAGAGCCGCCATTTCAAGCTGGTTTGACACTGCAAAGACGGCAGCGACACATCCACAAAAAACGTTCAACAGCGTAATGAAATTAGGAATATATTTTTTCATGAAATCATTTGATTTGCGGTAAAAATAACACAATTTAACATCAATCAGGTCAGACCATAATTTATTCGGATATTTGCGCAACAAAATTCAGTAAAAAACAGAAATGCAATTGAAAAAAATACTCCTCCTATTACTTTTCGGCTTTTCGATTTTGGGCATGGCCCAAGCGCCTGAATTGACTCCCCTATCCAAAATAAGTGTTATAACTTGTGGCCCAGGTAGTGAACTTTATTCAACATTTGGACATAGTGCCGTTCGCGTAGAAGATTCCAGTTTAGGAATAAATGCCATATACAACTATGGCACTTTTGACTTTACCACGCCCAATTTTTACATGAAGTTTGCCCGTGGAAAACTGGATTATACACTTGCAAGGCAAAGTTTTCCTTACTTCCTTAAGGAATATGAGTATGAAAATAGATGGGTAAAAAGTCAAGAATTAAAACTTGACCTTGCCGAACGCCAACAGCTCTTTAATTTTTTGGAAACTAATTACCTTCCGGAAAATAGGGATTATAAATATGATTTTTTCTACAACAATTGCGCTACAAAAATTTGGGATATCCTAAAAGAAGTATACGGAGATAAGCTCGTTTTTGACAAAAACTTCCAGCAACAGCTATATTCACATCGCCAGTTGATACGGCAGAAGGTTAAAATAAATTCATGGTCCGGTTTTGGAATTGATTTAGCCCTAGGTTCTGTCATAGATGATGTTGCTACACCAAAAGAACACATGTTCTTGCCAGATTACATAATGAAACAACTAGATGTTGCTCAATTAAACGGGGAACCCTTGGTAGCTAAATCAAAAACTTTACTGGACGCCAAACCTGCGGATAATGGCTCTAGTTTCTTTTTTTCTCCTGAACTGTGGCTTATTGTTATTTTGATCATTATACTGGTTTTAACTTATTTTGATTTTAAGAACAACACCCGTAGAAGATGGTTAGACTTTACGCTCTTTTTTACCACAGGATTAATAGGCTTACTTATCATTTTCTTATGGTTCTTTACAGACCATAGTGCCACTGCCGGTAACTTTAACATATTATGGGCCTTCCCTCCCAACCTAATCATTGCCTTTGTAGTTGCTCAAAAGAGAGGACCTAATTGGGTGGCCAAGTATGCTATTTTTCTAGCTGCTTTAATTGTAGTGTCCGGCGTTTTATGGACCTTGGGCATTCAACTTTTTTCGCCCTTAATATTGGCTATCTGGGCAGCCCTTATTGCACGATATTTATTTTTATTCTGGTCATATCACAAGCCAAAAATCGCATAATTGCATGAACTTACTTACTGTAGAGAATATTTCAATATCATATGGAGAGCGTGTCTTGTTCCAAGACCTTTCCTTTGGTATCAATAAAGGCCAGAAAATTGCTTTAATCGCCAAAAATGGTACGGGCAAGACTTCCATCTTAAATATAATGTCCGGATTGGACAGCCCGGATTCCGGGCAAGTAAACTACCGCAAAGATATTCGTGTCTCATTTTTAGACCAAGAACCGGACCTAGACCCAAAATTAACGGTAGAACAAACCATTTTTGCTTCGGACAATGAAATACTTCAGGTCATAAACGCCTATGAGAAAGCGCTTCAAAACCCTGAAGACGCAGATGCATACCAAATTGCTTTTGAAGCAATGGACCGTTTTAATGCTTGGGATTTTGAGACCCTTTACAAACAAATCCTTTTTAAGTTAAAATTAGATAACCTAGACGCCAACGTTGGTCTGCTCTCGGGAGGTCAAAAAAAGCGTTTGGCCTTAGCGGATGCTCTTATCAACAAACCGGACTTACTGGTTCTTGATGAACCTACCAATCACTTGGACCTTGAAATGATTGAATGGTTGGAAGAATATTTTGCCAGGGAAAACATGAGTTTGTTTATGGTTACGCACGACCGTTATTTTTTAGAACGGGTCTGTAATGAAATCATAGAATTAGATAACGGCCAGCTCTACCCCTATAAAGGCAACTACTCTTACTATCTAGAAAAAAAAGAGGCCCGTATTGAGCAAGAGGCCACTGAACAGCATAAATCCGAACGTTTGTTCAAAAAAGAGCTGGAGTGGATGCGAAGACAACCCAAGGCGCGTACCACTAAATCAAAATCTAGAATAGATGATTTTAGCACCATAAAGGAAAAAGCCAGCCAACGTAGAAAGGAGCACCAGGTTCAGCTTGAAATTAATATGGAGCGTGTAGGAAGTAAAATTCTGGAACTCCACAAATTAGTGAAATCATATCCTAACAAGCCTATTCTAGATAAGTTTGACTATACCTTTACCAAAGGAGAACGGATTGGTATTATTGGAAAAAACGGAACCGGAAAATCTACCTTCTTAAATATTGTAACCGGATCGGACCAACCTGATGCAGGTAAAGTAATAGTTGGTGACACTATTAAATTTGGATATTACACCCAAAAGGGAATAACCATAAAAGAAGGGCAAAAAGTAATAGATGTAATTCGCGACTTTGGTGATTTTATCCCACTTATGAAAGGGAGACAGATTTCTGCACAACAGCTATTGGAGCGTTTTCTTTTTGACAGAAAGAAACAATATGATTTTGTTGAGAAATTAAGTGGAGGCGAAAGAAAACGACTTTACCTGTGTACTATTCTGATTCAGAATCCTAATTTTCTTATTCTTGATGAACCTACCAATGATTTGGATATTGTAACCTTAAACGTACTAGAAAGTTTTCTTTTAGACTTTCCCGGATGTTTGATAGTGGTTTCTCACGACCGTTATTTTATGGACAAAATTGTAGATCATCTCTTTGTTTTTAGAGGGAATGCCGTTATTGAAGATTTCCCTGGAAACTACTCAGATTTCAGAACTTATGAAGACAGTAAAGTTTTAGAGGTACGTGAAGAAAAAGCCGCAATAAAAGAAACAGCGAGTAAAAACGATGCTAAACAAAACAACTCAAAAAACAAACTCTCCTATTTAGAACAAAAGGAATATAGAAATTTAGAAAAGGACATCCAGAAACTGGAGGCTAAAAAAGTGCAAGTGCAGAACAAATTTGCCGATAGTTCCCTTAGCGGTGAGGAAATAGATAAATTATCCATAGACTTAAAAGAGGTTAATGAGGCTATTGAAGCCAAAACAGAGCGTTGGTTTGAGCTTTCCGCACAAATGGAGGAATAATCGTAATTATAAAATATAGCGCTAGTGGTCTTTTCTAATTATAAAATCACAAACGGTTTTTCGTGCAAAAATTCCTGAAACACATAACTTTCTTGTTTTCCGCAACCAATCAACATGGGGTGCACTCCCCTTTTGTTTATAGTTACGTAACAAAGTGCCTGTACGGAAAAAAGAAGTTCAGTAGGTTAAAATCCATAAATGTTCTTTGTAAGAGCATCGCCTATTTCAAAACCGAACGAATTATGTTTTTAGATGATTCCGGTAAGGTGGAAGAGATTGTTCAAAATCATTTTCAGCATATAGAAAAGTCCTCTACAAATACGGATGTAGTCTACTTCTCCAAAACCAATATGGGTAAGGCAATTAACCTTCTAGTGGAGAAAAAAATCGCCCACAACAAAACTATGTTTTTATTGGACGGCATATATGAATCAGATGAAAGTGAAGCCATTTGGAAAGCTGTGAAAAATCATAAAAACGTAACTGTAACGGTAGATATGTTTTATTGCGGCGCGGTTTTCTTCAGAAAAGAACAGGCCAAAGAGCATTTTAAGATTCGGATTTAAACGCTTATTTTAGATTAAATTGCAATTATGTACAACAATACAATTTATATAATCCTAGGGGTCGTAGCGGTAATATACGTTCTCATATCCATGACCAATCGCCGGAAATCCAAAGATCGGAAATCACGGAAATTCATGGGCAATTATGAACGGAAGGAAAGGACCAAAAAAGAGGAAAAAGAATAGAATCAATTAGCAATCATTTTTTTTTCGCAGCACAAACCCTAGTAAATTCTCAAAATGAAGATATACACCAAAACAGGTGACAAAGGCACTACTGCCCTAATTGGGGGCACGAGGGTTAAAAAACATCATGTAAGAATAGAATGTTATGGCACTGTAGACGAACTCAATTCTTGGATTGGCTTGATCAGGGATCAAAAAATAGACAAAAGGTCTAAAGAAACTTTAACCGAAGTTCAGAAAAATCTGTTTGTTGTTGGGGCTATTTTAGCCACAGACCCAGAGAAAGCCATTCTAAAGAACGGAAAAAAACGGCTGAACATTCCAGAAATTGAACCTTCTGACATTGAGTTGCTTGAAAAAGAAATTGATGTTATGGATGAAGCTTTGCCTCAAATGACGCATTTTATCCTTCCAGGCGGCCACACCACCGTGTCATACTGTCATATTGCTAGAACGGTTTGCAGGAGAGCGGAACGTATGAGCACGCTTCTTTACGAAAATGAACCATTTAATGTAAATGTCTTGTTATTTTTAAACAGGCTCTCCGACTATTTATTTGTACTGGCACGAAAATTGTCAGAAAATTTACAAGCCGAAGAAATAAAATGGATTCCAGAGAATAGGGAAAAGGATAAATAAAGCACAAAATTTAAATATTTGCTTCAGTTTAATTTGTAATTCTCTAATAATTTCTTTAATTCTTCGTTATCAAACTATTAAAACAAAAATAATGACGATAAAATAGCCCTATTTCCTTGGCTATGTGTATTTAAAAATTATTTTTGCAAAAAATTAAATTGAACAACTGAAATGTATTGGACATTAGAACTAGCATCCTATTTGAGTGATGCACCCTGGCCCGCAACAAAAGACGAATTGATTGATTATTCAATACGTACCGGTGCGCCCCTAGAGGTCGTCGAGAACCTTCAGTCTATGGAGGAAGAAGGTGGCGAGATTTATGAATCCATTGAAGAAATCTGGCCAGACTACCCTACAGAAGAAGATTATCTCTGGAACGAGGACGAATATTAGAAATATTACGTTAATTGAAACAAAAAAGTCTCTATCGAGGCTTTTTTTTTATGTAATTTTGGCAGGTATTTAAGTAAAATGTACACAGGTTTTAAACTGGAATACCTTTTGCGAAGAAATACACCACGGGTGCATTGCAGAAATAATGCCCTACCGCAATCAATATCTTAAAAGCGGTCTAATACAAAACAGCTAGAAATGAGTTTTTTAAATTCGATATTAAAAGTATTCGTAGGTGATAAATCAGAGAAAGACGTTAAAGAGCTGAAGCCTCTTGTAGAACAAATAAGGTCTTTTGAACAGCAATTAGAGGAACTAAGCCACGACGAATTGCGTGAGAAGACCAAAACCTTTAAGCTCAAAATAGCGGAGGATATTAGTGAATTCACCAAAAAAATAAGCGAGCTAGAGGAAGAAGTAAAAACGTCTACGGATATTGATAAGAACGAAGACATTTATGCTGAAATAGATAAACTCAAAGAAGAATCCTATAAAGTAACCGAAAAAACACTTAGCGAAATTCTACCGGTAGCATTTGCCGTGGTAAAAGAAACCGCCAAGCGTTTCGCCAAGAACGAAACCATACAGGTTACCGCATCAGAATACGATAGGGAACTATCAGGCTCAAAAGATTATGTATCCCTAGATGGTGACAATGCCATTTGGAAAAACTCATGGAACGCCGCAGGTAAGCAAGTAACTTGGGACATGATTCATTATGACGTTCAGCTAATTGGAGGTATTGCATTGCACCAAGGTAAAATTGCTGAAATGCAAACTGGTGAAGGTAAAACCTTGGTGGCAACACTGCCCTTATATCTTAATGCCTTGGCCGGTCATGGAGCGCATTTGGTTACCGTTAACGATTATCTAGCAAAAAGGGATAGCGCCTGGATGGCTCCAATTTTTGAGTTCCACGGTCTTTCTGTAGACTGTATAGACCATCACCGTCCTAACTCCGAAGGAAGAAGAGCGGCGTATAATGCAGATATAACTTATGGTACCAATAACGAATTTGGTTTTGACTACCTAAGGGACAATATGGCGCACACGCCAAAGGACCTTGTACAACGCCCACACCACTACGCTATTGTAGATGAGGTGGATTCTGTTTTAGTAGATGATGCACGTACCCCATTAATCATATCCGGTCCGGTTCCTGAAGGTGACCGCCATGAATTTAATGAGCTTAAACCTAAAGTTGCGGATATTGTAAGTAAACAAAGACAACATTTGACCGGTGTTTTGGCCGAGGCCAAAAAACTGATTCAAGAAGGTAACACCAAAGATGGAGGGTTCCTTTTGCTTCGTGTGCATAGAGGGCTACCTAAAAATAAGGCCCTTATTAAGTTCCTAAGCGAAGAAGGCGTTAAACAACTACTTCAAAAAACAGAGAACTATTACATGCAGGACAACAACAGGGAAATGCCTGTTGTAGATGAAGATCTATTGTTCGTTATTGATGAAAAGAACAACCAGATAGAGCTTACCGAAAAAGGGGTGAATTATATTTCAGGCGAGCAGAACAGAGATTTCTTTGTAATGCCGGATATTGGTGGAGAAATTGCAAAAATAGAAAACCAGAACCTGGATATTGAAAAAGAGGCCGAACTTAAAGAAGAGCTTTTTAAAGAATTTGGAGTAAAGAGTGAACGTATCCATACCATGAGCCAACTTTTAAAGGCATATACACTTTTTGAAAAAGATGTGGAATATGTGGTTATGGACAACAAAGTGATGATAGTTGATGAACAGACCGGTCGTATAATGGACGGTCGTAGATATTCAGACGGACTTCACCAAGCAATAGAAGCCAAAGAAAATGTGAAAATTGAGGCGCTTACCCAAACCTTTGCTACGGTTACTTTGCAGAACTACTTTAGAATGTACAATAAACTTGCAGGTATGACCGGTACGGCCGTTACCGAAGCAGGTGAATTCTGGGAAATATATGAGTTGGATGTTATGGAAATACCAACCAACAGACCTATTGCCCGAGATGACAGACATGACTTGATCTATAAGACCAAGCGTGAAAAATACAATGCCATTATTGATGAAGTCACCAAACTTTCACAAGAAGGCAGACCGGTTTTGATCGGTACAACTTCGGTGGAAATTTCCGAGTTGCTGTCCCGAATGCTTACCATTAGAAAAGTAAACCATAACGTACTGAACGCAAAACTTCATAAAAAAGAAGCAGATGTTGTTGCTGAAGCAGGTAACCCCGGTGTGGTTACTATTGCAACCAACATGGCCGGTCGTGGTACGGATATTAAACTTAGTGAAGCAGTAAAGAAAGCCGGAGGTCTGGCCATTATTGGTACGGAAAGACATGATTCTAGACGAGTTGATAGACAGTTAAGAGGTCGTTCCGGTCGTCAGGGAGATCCAGGAAGTTCTCAGTTCTATGTTTCACTAGAAGACAACCTAATGCGCCTTTTCGGCTCTGACCGTGTTGCTAAAATGATGGATAAAATGGGCTTGGAAGATGGTGAAGTTATTCAGCACTCCATGATGACCAAATCTATTGAGCGTGCGCAGAAGAAAGTTGAGGAAAACAACTTTGGTGTACGTAAGCGTCTTTTGGAGTATGATGATGTTATGAACGCCCAGCGTGAAGTCGTTTACAAAAGAAGAAGGCACGCTATACAAGGAGAGCGTCTAAAGGTTGATATCGCTAACATGGTGTACGACACCTGTGAAGTTATTACAGATACCAATAAAGCGGCAAACGATTACAAAAACTTTGAGTTTGAACTGATAAAATACTTTTCTATCACTTCTCCTATTTCAGAAGGTGATTTTGGTAAAATGAGCGTGCAGGACATTGCCAATAAGGTATATGACACGGCATATAAGTATTACCAAGAAAAAATGGAACGTAATGCAGCTACTGCATTTCCGGTTATCAAAAAGGTTTACGAAGACAGTGCCAATAAGTTTGAGCGTATTGTAGTGCCTTTTACAGATGGTATAAAAACCCTTAATGTGGTTACCAATTTACAAAGTGCTTACGAAAGTAATGGTAAGGAATTGGTATCGGATTTTGAGAAAAATATAACATTGGCCATTATTGATGATTCTTGGAAAACGCACTTGCGTAAGATGGATGAGTTAAAACAATCTGTACAGTTGGCCGTTCATGAGCAGAAAGACCCACTTCTAATCTACAAATTTGAAGCCTTTGAACTCTTTAAAGAGATGATAAACAAGGTAAATAAAGAAGTTGTTTCTTTCTTGTTTAAAGGGGAATTGCCAAGTGAGAACCCAAACCAGATTCAGGAAGCCAGAAACGTAAGTAGACCAAAGGAAAATCTTCAGACAAGTAAAGAAGAAATTCCTAATAGCGATGAATTGGCGGCTCAAAATAGAGCAGCAGGTCAAACACAGGGCCAACGTCCACAAGTTACGGAAACCATAGTTCGCGAACGACCAAAAATTGGCCGTAACGATAGGGTTACCATTAAGAACGTTATGTCCGGCGAAAGCAAAGTTGTTAAGTATAAGCAGGCAGAACCACTTATTGAAAACGGTGATTGGGTACTAACCGAAAACTAAAAATTAGTACATATAACAGCATTAAAACGGCAGCTTGTCTCTAAGTTGCCGTTTTTTTTTGCCCGATTAACGAGTAAAAGGTCACTTAAAAACAATTGTGTCTACTATTGCAGGGCTAGAATAAATTACCCCAAAGGTTAAGTTGCAGTAAATTAAGCAACTATAACTCTAATTTATTCCGAATTTAACTTCCAGAAATACACTTGCTTTAAAATAAAAGCTTGTTGTACCTCTGTTGAAGTGTCGCATATAACACGCGGGTTCACTTCTTTATTTAGATGAATACCCAAAAAGGATAGATGCGAAAGCCCAAAATACGCCTTAACAGGATCAATGACAAGACAAAGTTACTACTCAAGTTTAACTATATCTCGTCATTTCTTAGTCTAATTATAGGTTTGGTATGCACGTACGTATTTGACATGCACGGCACTATACCTTATGTTTTTTATTTTTACTTTTTTCTGAATTTAATAAACATAGCCGCTTTTAGCAGACACAAGAACTTAACTGCTATGGCAATCTGCACTTCGGTGTTATCATTCATAAGTACCATTGTAATAACTCTATTCAGCGGAGGAATAAATAGTCCGTTCATCTTTATATTAGGACTCATAGTACTTGCCGGCTACATCTCTACAAGGATTTTTGGAAAAATTTATCTTTATCTTATTATAAGCACCATTGTTGCTATATACTTTATTGACTATGCTAATTTTGATTTCATAATTAATGAGGTGCCAGATGATGCAAGAGACTTGTTCAGTTTGTTAAGCATATTGTTTTCCGTTTATTTATTAGGAGGTGTTTTAGGCAAAAACTTGTTGAACACCCATCATAAATTATACCGTTCAAAAGCCAGAATTGAAAGAAGTGTGGACGAAAAGGAAAATCTTCTGCGAGAAGTTCACCATAGAGTTAAAAACAACCTACAAACTGTTTCTAGCCTTTTAAATTTACAAGCTAGAAATACACCCAACCAACAAATAAAAGAATTGGTTAGAAGTAGCCAAAATAGGGTCACGGCCATGGCAATGATTCATGAAATGTTATACGTTAGGGACAACCTATCAAAAATTGAGTTCGGATCATACGTAAATGAACTTACACAACATCTTTTAAAAACGGTTGAACGCAAGGATAGAAAGATAGAAGTTTCTACTGACATTCCGGACACATTACTTAGTATAGATACGGCCATACCATTGGGTTTACTAATTAATGAAACCGTAACGAACTCAATTAAATACGGATTTAAAAATTTAGATGAGTGTAAAATAACTATTGAACTGGAGAAAAGATATCAGAATAAATATATTCTCAAAATTAGCGATAATGGCCTTGGTTTTCCACTAAACTATGACTTCAAAAACTCGAATACACTAGGTATTAGATTAATACACAATCTTGCTAGACAATTACAAGGAAAAATTGAACGTCTCCCCACTGATAGAGGCACTACCTATAAATTAGTATTTCAAGATATTTCGAGTCAGTTTAAACCATAATTATTATATTGTTCACCGGTTTATCCTAAAATTATTTTTCCTTATTCTAAATTAGTTTTTTCTTTCATTAAATGACAGACATTTCATAATAAAATTGTAGTTTTCTACCTGAAGCCCCTAATTTACCTTTTTTAAGTATTAGATTTTTTAGAATCCACTCCTAGCTTACTAGCTATTTGAGCCATATTCTAACACCTCTATTCCTGTTTTCTGCTTCGGCTTCAATAAAAATAGAAATGCCTCATATGAATAAGATCCAAAGTAGATTGGACAACCAAAGTAGGTTGTTAATCAACTTTGCCTATGCTTCATCTACACTTTCATTTATAGTTGGCATATTGTTAATGTATCTATTCAAAATTGTAGGATACATACCTATTACCTTTATTTTATATGCCCTATTGAACTTGATCAACACGCGGTTATATAAAAAATTCAATAAATTATTGATTAGCTCATTAATAGGTTCTCTTTTGTCCCTTATGGGTGTATTGATTGTTACCATTTTTAGTGGCGGCATAAACAGTCCGTTTATTTTTGTATTCAGCATTATAATTTTAGGCGGTTACATGGCGGGACATATTTTTGGTAAAATCTACTTAGCAATTGTACTTTTTTCCATCTTATGTATTTATGGTATAAGTGAGTATGGTACCATAACCAATGAGATACCGGAAAATGCCAAGGATAATTTTAGTTTAATTAGTATTGTTTTTTGTTCATACCTTTTATTGGGGGTCTTTGGGAAGCACCTTTTAATAACCAACGAAAGACTAATTACATCAAAAGCCAAAATAAAGGAAGGAATTGCAGAAAAAGAAATACTTCTTAGAACTGTTCACCACAGGGTAAAAAATAATCTACAGACCGTTTCAAGCCTTTTAAGCTTACAATCTAAAAATACTACGAACGATAAAATAAAAGAACTAGCTATTAGTAGTCAATATAGGATAAACTCTATGGCTATGATTCATGAAATGCTTTATATGAGGGATAATATTGCTAAAATTGCATTTAAACCTTACTTAAAAGAACTTACCGACTTCCTAGTTAAATCTGCAAACCGTAAAAATCAAGATGTTACGGTTTCCATAGATATGCCAGATGTAAATCTAGGTCTAGATACTACTATTCCCTTAGGACTCTTAATCAATGAGGCGGTCACCAATTCTTTAAAATATGGGTTTCCTGAGAATAGTTCTGGAAACATAAAAATCACCCTAAAAAAAGATAATGATGAAGACCATAGCTATTCTTTGGATATTACAGATGATGGCATAGGTTTTCCTGAAGATATAAATCACAAGACAACCACATCTCTTGGCCTTAAATTGATGCACAACCTAGGTCGCCAATTAAGAGGTTCCGTATCCCGAATTAAAACCGAAAAAGGAACGGGATACCACATTACATTTAAAGACAGGGAACGTCATCTACCTAGTATAAACGGATGATAGGTTCAAAACACACTTACCCAATAATTCCCTAGAAATCAATATCTTTAAGAACCGCCACCATTATAAAGAACCAAAAAATGAATAATTCCCGCCGAAAATTCCTGTCGTCTATTAGTATGCTTGCCGCTAGCACCGCCGTTCCCCTCCATGCGTTTAGCTTTAACACTTCTAAAAAACTAAAAGTTGTACTTGTTGGAACTGGTGTAAGAGGCATCACATTTTGGGGAAAAAGATTAGTAGACCAGTATTCTGATATTATTGAATTTGTTGGTCTTTCCGATATAAATTCAAGTCGACTGGCGTACGCTAAAAAATATATTGGGGTTAAGTGTCCTGTTTTTACGGACTTTGATACTATGATAAAAGATACCCGTCCGGACTTAGTTATAGTAACAACAAAAGATTCTACACATCATCATTTTATAATTAAAGGTTTGGAAATGGGGTGCGATGTTCTAACTGAAAAACCACTCACCATAGATGAAACAAAATGCCAGGCCATTTTAGATGCCGAAAAAAAATCGGACAAGAATTTAATAGTAGGCTTCAACTATAGGTGGAGCCCGTATGCCACTAAAATAAAGGAACTTTTGATGAACAAGACTATTGGGGATTTGGTTTCCGTAGATTTCAATTGGTACCTTAACACTTACCATGGGGCCTCTTATTTTAGGAGATGGCATGGTGAAATGGAAAGTAGTGGTTCACTCTGGGTACATAAATCAACACACCATTTTGACCTACTAAATTGGTGGATAGATTCCGAACCAAGCAAAGTTTTTGCCTATGGAGATTTAGAGTTCTATGGAAAAAATGGACCATTTAGAGGGAAGAATTGCCGTAGTTGCAATCATACCAAAGAATGTGATTTTTATTGGGATATCAATGAAGATAAATTTATGAAAGAGCTATATGCAGACCATGAACATGAAGATGGGTACCTTAGAGATAATTGTTTGTTTAGAAATGACATTGATATTTATGACAAAATGTCCGCTCAAGTAAAATATGCGGATAATACTACGCTTAATTATTCACTTACCACCTACTCGCCCTTTGAAGGTTGGCGTGTAGCCTTTAATGGCACAAAAGGAAGAATTGAGGCTTCACAAGACATTCCTTATCACGATAGCCCCACCATCTCCGAAGCTGAAAAGCATGCCAATGAAATGAAACAAAGTAAAGAGGAGGAATTATCCTATGAATCTATTATAGTTCATAAACTTTGGAAAGAACATGAAAATGTAGAGGTTGCTATGGAGAAAAAAGGCCATGGCGGTGGAGACAAACGGCTGCAAGACAAAATTTTTAAAACATCGGAAGCGGAAGACCCCTTTGGTAGAACAGCAGGTATTAGAGATGGGGCTATGTCCATTCTTATTGGTATTGGAGCTAGGCGTAGTATTGAAGAGGGAAAAGCCATTGACATTTCTCACCTCACTAATTTAAAACCTCAAAAAAAACGATAAAAAATGTTAAATGCTATGGTCCAAGGGTAGTATTTAACCTACTTCTTTGATTGTGCGGTAAAACATATTTAGATTTACCTAACCAAGCGGATATTCCTTACAATTAAAGAGAAATACAAATTAGCTTTATATGCAGCAGAGTACCGATTTAGAAAAAAGATTAAAAAGCAAGGTTAGACTGGTATTAAAAGTCAATTATTATTCTTCTGTTTTTTCTTTAATCTTTGCTGTTCTTTGTTTCTTTTTTCTAGACATAAAGGAAGTAATCCCCTATATCTTTCTCTCTTTTGGCATTCTAAACCTTATAAATACATTAGCCTACAAATACCATAAAAGGCTTACCCTTACCTATAACATTGTATCCATGATGACTTTGGCCGGAGCAAGTGTCATAACGCTCTATACGGGAGGAATAAATAGTCCGTTTATTTTTGTTCTTGCCCTTATTGTAATTGCGGGTTACGTTACAACAAAAGCTTATGGCACACTCTATCTATACCTAAATTTGTTAATTATTACGCTCATTTATGTCCAGAGTATTGCCGACTTTAGTTTTGTAAAAAATGTGGTCCCGGACTCTTCCAAAAACCTGTTCGCTCTTTTAAGTGTTCTGTTTTCGGTTTACCTATTAGGTGGCGTATTTGGTAAAAACTTGCTCCATGCGCATCATAACTTGTATAAAACCAAGAATGAACTCGAAGAGAAAATACGTGAAAAGGAAACCTTAATAAAAGAAGTCCACCATAGAGTTAAGAACAATTTACAGACTGTCTCCAGTTTGCTAAGCCTGCAATCTAGAAGTATTATAGACAAAGATGTTAAAAGCCTTTTGAAAAGTAGTCAAAATAGAGTAATTACCATGGCCATAGTTCATGAAATGCTCTATATGCGAGAAGACCTTTCTAAAATTGAATATAAATCTTACGTGCAGGAACTTGCGGAGTATTTAGTCCGTTCTATAAAAGGTACCAGTAGTAACATTACCCTAAACATAGATATTCCAAATATAAAGCTGAATATAGACACGGCCATACCTTTAGGCCTGCTCATTAATGAAACTGTAACCAATGCCCTTAAATACGGTATTGCAGATGAAGATAAAGGTGAAATACACATAAGACTTAGAAAAGCCGAGAACAATGAGTTCATTCTTAATTTAGGAGATAACGGAAAAGGGTTTCCTGAAGACATTACCCATAAAAATTCAAAATCACTAGGACTTAAATTAATACACAACCTATCCCGCCAATTACAAGGTTCTATTATGAGAGACCTTAGTCAAAAAGGAACCCACTACACTATAAAGTTTAAAGAAATACGAGATCAGATTACTAGTGTAGCATAAAAAACTAGCTACTCAAAAAACTATTTTTTTACTGGAGATTTTAAAGAGCGTAGTATTCCTTTAGTCTTTGGAAACAATACTACATGGCTAAGAATTAAGGCAATAGCTGTTAAAAAAACAAATAACATCATAGCAATCGTTTTAAAATTATACTCTAAATAGATTTATATCCTTGTGAGCAACACATTAAATGTTGTTTACTGATGATTTTGCCTCATAGAATACACCCTGTTAGGTAGCCGGTACTAGTTTTAATTTTCTTAGTAACCTTAATATTATTAGAGCTATAAGCCAAAACAAGACCCATTTAAGAAATGTAATTTTTAACATTGACAATTGCTTTTAGTAAACCAAGCATTCCTAGGTCTTAGGGCAACGGCAAGATTAAAAAGATTTAACATCTAAAATTCGGGGGTAATCTAAATATAATCACAGAACATTCATCATCACATATAAATCGTTATAATACATTAAACTAAGACCATTTTATAATGAAATGGATTACGTATCTATTAAGCCATCTTAGCTTTGTTTCTTTTCGTAGTGAAAGAAAGTGCCTTTGTTACTCTAGCGTTGTTTCTTTTGTATAAACGTGCTACTTCTGCTGTGTTCTCAAAGTTAACCTCTTCGGTAGAAGTTTCGGTAACTATACTCATTTCAACGGTAGCAACTTTAACCTCTTCGGTTGCAGTTTGTGCTTGAGCAGTTACTCCGATAAAAAGAACAAAAATTAAAGTTGCGATAGTTTTCATGACTTGGGCGTTTATATAAATAAAACGCCACAGGCCCCATTTTACCGAGGTTCCGTTCGCTGAAAAACCTCGTATTTTCGGTTATCTGCACAAGTTCGGTTCAAGTGTAAAAAACCATCGGTGAACGTAATCGGACCAAAAAACACTTTACCGAATCAATGTGTATTTAATCCGAAAAAGAGATGTTCTTCTTCAAGCAAAAATCATCCTAATTCACCTTTTGCAATACTTTTAATCCATTTATAGGTCATCATTAGATTTATCACCTATGAAAACCCGAACCAAAAATAACAGCAATAGTAGAATTGTTTGATTTAATAAATAACAAATTGATCAGTTCTATTTTCTTTTTAAAGAATAGATGAAGTAAACCCTGAGCCGTACTAATAATTTGTCCTATATATAGAAGATGATTCCAATCAACTATGTCAACTGCTTGTATTCTTGCAAGAAAAAATTGATAAGCTATCTAGAGACATCAATGCGTTACAACATATAGTAGGTACTAATACCAATGAACAACATATATTAAGTAACCTGGAATTTGAAATAAGTACTATGTTACAACTTTGTAGGTCCTAACTACTAAAATGAAAACTTAAAATATGTAAGTACTTTTCTTAAAAGATAAGTTCAAATTAAAAAACCAATGATTAAGCCATCTTAGCTTTGTTTCTTTTTGTAGTGAAAGAAAGTGCCTTTGTTACTCTAGCGTTGTTTCTCTTGTATAAACGTGCTACTTCTATTGTGTTCTCAAAGCTTACCTCTTCGGTAGAAGTTTCTGTAACGATACTCATTTCAACGGTAGCAACTTTAACCTCTTCGGTTGCAGTTTGTGCTTGAGCAGTTACTCCGATAAAAAGAACAAAAATTAAAGTTGCGATAGTTTTCATGACTTGGGCGTTTATATAAATAAAACGCCACAGGCCCCATTCTACCGAGGTTCCGTTCGCCAAAAAACCCTGTATTTTCGGTTATCTGCACAAGTTCGGTTCAACTGTAAAAAACCATCGGTGAACGTAATTGGACCAAAAAACACTTTACCGAATCAATGTGTATTTTATCGGATTTAGGATGAAACTATTGACCAAGAAAGGCTTACCAATTAGTTGTTGAGAGAAAAAATATCAAATTAAAAATATCAGTTAAGAGCTAGATTTTAAAATTGTTTTTCGGTAGACTTATAATTAGTATGGGTAAATCTTGGAACGACCCATTGATATATCAGCACCTACCGAAAATAGAAACCTCCCCCAAAAAAAATACTACTTATCCTACAAACAGATCGTTGAACGAACGATCAACACACAACTTTTGTCGATTATTAGTTAATATTATTGGAACGATACTCCTAAATATATAATTTGCACCCTCTTTTGAAAAAGAAAATGGATTAATTTAAAATCACTGAATTATGAGACGTAATTTAATTACAAGATGGTTGTTACTATCAGCTTTGTTCGTATCATTCATTATGGTACCGGTAGCATGTAGTAGCGATGATGGTGGAACTGATACCGAACAAAAGCCTGACCCAGATCCGGATCCGGAACCAGAGCCAGAACAAGTTGCCGACCCAACAAATGAGAATACAGTTATAGATGCTACCGCAGCAGCCCATGCAAATGGTATCAGTACATCTACAGTAACTGTTACATTAGCAGATTCCGATGGAAAAAAACTTACCAAAAGCGGAGGTACGGTAGTACTCGCAGCTACGGGTTCTTCTACTGTTTCTGCAGTTACAGATAATGCTGATGGAACTTATACCGCTACAGTTAGTGGCGATGTTGAAGAAACCATTACTGTATCTGGAAAATTAGACGATGTAGCTATCACCAGCACAGTGGATATTACCTTTAACCCTGATGAATCTAATCCTGCACAGGAAGCGGAGCAGTCAACTGAACCAGCTGGACCTACTCTTCTTAGAATTAATTGTGGTGGTCCAGAAGTAACTTTTGGAGATATCACCTTTTTAGAGGATCAATATTTTGGTGAGAATAGTGAAGTGTTTACTAATCCTTTCGTTACTGAAATAGATAACACAGAAATGGATGCCATTTACCTCACTGAAAGAGTTTCTGCAGATGGACCAATGTTTAAAGGGCCTACCTCATATGATATACCGGTTACGAACGGTACATATACGGTAAAGCTTTATTTTGCGGAAATCTACTGGGGAGTTGAGAACCCACAAGGGTTTGAAGGAGGAGAAGGAAGCAGAATTTTCAATATCCTAATGGAAGATAAAGAAATCTTTACAGGCTATGATTTATTCAAAGAGCACGGAGCTGCGTCTGCCGGAAGTAAAATGTACGATATTGAAGTTACAGATGGTGAATTAAATATCATGTTGGAGGCCACTATTAACAAACCAAAAATATCTGCAATAGAAGTTTTTGGTACAGGAACTATCGGTTCTTAAGAACAAAAGCTTTAGCTATAAAATTATAGGTCTTCGGGAAATATTCCT
Organism: Zobellia sp. 1_MG-2023; assembly: GCF_030549125.1. Classification (NCBI taxonomy): domain Bacteria; kingdom Pseudomonadati; phylum Bacteroidota; class Flavobacteriia; order Flavobacteriales; family Flavobacteriaceae; genus Zobellia; species Zobellia sp. 1_MG-2023. The sequence continues at coordinate 98,786 of NZ_JAUOSY010000011.1, forward strand.
TGAAGACCTATTTTTTTGAACCTTTGTCAGTAAGGAAACGTATCTATTTTATACTAATTTCATAAAAACAGAAAAATGATTTTTAAATCTATAATCTCAACTATATCCCTATTAATAGTCACCTCTTGTCAATCACATGTTGAGAAGAAAAAAACCGCTATGGAATCAACGGTTGAAAAAGAAATTGTAAAACCAACAAACCAAGATTTAGAAAAGTTTGAAACTGCTTATTTCGCAAGTGGCTGCTTTTGGTGTGTTGAAGCCATTTTCGAAAGTGTAAAAGGGGTTGAAGAAGTAGTTTCCGGATATTCAGGTGGTACCGAAAAGAATCCAACTTATGAGCAAGTTGGTGGAGGAATGACAAGTCACGCAGAGGCCGTTAAAATTTATTATGACCCAAAAGTTATTTCATTTACCGCTCTAGTACAGGTGTTTTTTGGCTCCCATGACCCTACCACACTAAACAGACAAGGGCCTGACCGTGGTGCTCAATACCGCTCTGTTGCATTTTATAAAAATGAAAAAGAAAAACAGATTATTGAAGCTTACATAAAGGCTCTCACAGACCAAAATGTTTATGAAGGTGCTCCAATTACAACAGAAGTAACCCAATTCACCAAGTTTTATGATGCCGAAGATTATCACCAAGATTATGAAAAAAAGCATCCTAACAACTCGTACATCACCAATGTATCCATTCCAAGATTAAATCGGTTTAAAGCAAATTTCAAAGAATATTTAAAGGAAGATGACCATTAAGACCTAAGTTTTGTTTTATAATCCACCTAATTTTATCTATTCTTAACCATCCTGTTCCAATTGCTAAAATCAAAAAAATTGAACGGTTTCAATATCTATTTTAAACTTATACTATTATAAGCTTCAAAGTATACCCCTGTGTTCTAAAAAACACATAATTTTGCACTAATTTTAATTAGAGACATTTGAAACAGGTTACAATACAGACAAAAAACATCATCTTAATTGTCTTGGATTACGGTGCTGTTATTCAGAAATTATTGGTAAAAGGCAATGATGGCAATTATACAAATGTTGTGGTTGGCTTTAACTACCCCAGTGCATATAAAAACGATAAGAAATGCCTAGGAGCTTGTGTAGGTAGATATGCCGGAAGAATTTCTAACGGCGGATTTATCTTAGACCGAGAAAAATATCCGTTACATACTATTAATGGAATCCATTTACACGGAGGGAAGCAAGGTTTTGCCCAGAAAACCTGGAAGTTTGAAGAAGTCAATAACGGCCCGGAACCTTTTGTAAAACTATCATACACTAGTGGACATTTAGAGGAAGGCTATCCTGGAAACCTAAGAGTAACGGTTACTTATAAAATAGTAGACAGCGCATTGGTTATAGAGCATAAAGCGGAAACAGACCGTACCACAGTGCTTAATCTCACCAATCATTCGTACTTTAAATTAGATTATGGAGATAGCATAGCAGATTATTTATTACAGATGAACTGCACGCACTTTACCGAGACTAACCAAAATCAGTTACCTACCGGAAAATTTGTGTCCGTTAAAGGAACTCCCTATAACTTTCTTGAAGAAAGGCCCATAGGTAACTCATTATTGGATATTCCCTTTGCCATTCACCCTAAAACTAATCTTGCCGCCCGCGTTAGATCTAAAAGATCAGGAATTACAATGACTGTGCAAACCAACCAACCAGCGCTTATTGTTTATACGCCTCCAGAGTTTCCGGGAATCTGTTTTGAAACTCAGAACTTTCCAGATGCCCCCAATCAATCTAACTTCCCAAGTTCGGTATTAAGACCTGGTGAGAAATATCAAAATATATCCAAATATCATTTTTCGGTTAAATAGCAGAAAAAAAGCCCTGAAAATTAAAATTTTCAGGGCTTTTACATTTAGTCTTGGCAATTATGCTTCAACCATTAAATTAAGTTCTACGGTAATATTGTCCCTTGTAGCCTTACTATAAGGGCATATTTCATGCGCAGCATTGATTAACTCCTCGCCTTTTTGCTTATCTACAGTTGGTAATAAACAGTCTAGAGTGGCATCTATGAAAAAACCGTCCTCGTCTTTGTTAAAACCAATAATAGCTGTTACGCTAAAATCCCCAAGATCCTCTACACCTTGTTCTTTGGCAACTGCCTGAAGTGCCCCAGCAAAACATGTGGAATATGCCGCAGCAAAGAGCTGTTCAGGGTTTGTAGATTTACCGTCCGTTTTTCCGTCCGCACCTGGCATTTTTATATCTAAATCTACAGCTCCGTCATCACTTTTCACATGACCTGCTCTACCTCCTGTATTCGTTGCTTCCGCTTTAAAAATAGTTTTCATTACGTATAAGTTTATGATTACTTCATGAAGTTAAGCTATGAATTTGTGAAAAAATAAAATGGATTATTAAATTAATGTGAAAAGCATCTTTACGGTTAAAAAAAGAATGGATTACACCCCTAATTCGTAACTTGGGGTAACAAATGCCGTTACAATGAAATTTACGAAATGGATTCTTATTGTATTTGCTATAGTAGGTCTTTTATTCTTTTTTGTTGTTGGACCCTACATGAGAACACAGACCAAAAAGCATAGTCCGGAAAAGACAGCCGTATACACAAATAACGGAATGGATTTGTCCGTAAACTATTCTAGCCCTTCTAAAAAGGATAGAATTATATTTGGCGAGCTTGTGCCCTATGATGTAGTTTGGCGTACGGGAGCAAATGAGCCCACTACATTTTCTACTGCATCGGATATTAAAATTGACGGTAAAAACCTTTCTTCTGGGGTTTATTCTCTATGGACAAGACCCGGTAGGCAAACGTGGTCGGTAATATTCAATAATAATATACCTGATTGGGGGGTGAGTATATTAAGTGGAGGCAAAGAGACTACACGTATTCTTGAAGAAGATGTTATCGAAATTGAAATCCCAACCGAACAATTAGCGGAAACCGTAGAGCATTTTACTATAGACTTTGATAATACAGGACAGCTCTATATGCGCATCATGTGGGATAAAACACTAGTTAAGGTACCTATTAGTAAATAAGTGTGGAGAACCATAAAAATATAGATGCAAAAGGTATTTCTGAAATTCGGAAAAAAAGGAAAAGTACCATTGACCCTAGTAAACTGGCCGAAGCCCTCTGCCAAGGGGACAAAACTGCACTTAGTCGAGCAATCACCTTAATTGAGAGTAACCACCAAAAACATATTACGGAAGCCAATAAGGTCATTGCCCTTTGTCTTCAGAAACCAATCCAAAGCATACGTATAGGTATCACAGGAGTTCCCGGTGTGGGAAAAAGTACTTTTATCGAAACTTTTGGCCAACTATTAACTTCCAATGGAAATAAAGTTGCCGTACTTACGGTTGACCCTACCAGTCGCCAAAGCAAGGGTAGCATCTTAGGAGATAAAACTAGAATGGAATCTTTAACCAAAGATTCTAACGCATTTATCCGCCCCTCACCTTCCGGACATTCATTGGGAGGAGTAGCCCGTAAAACAAGAGAAAGCATCATTCTGTGCGAAGCTGCCGGTTTTAACATTATTCTTATAGAAACTGTTGGAGTTGGACAGAGCGAAACCGCTGTACACGGTATGGTAGACTTCTTTTTACTTTTAAAATTGGCCGGTGCAGGCGATGAACTTCAAGGTATTAAAAGAGGAATAATTGAAATGGCAGATGGTATTGCCATCAATAAAGCCGATGGAGACAACCTGCCTAAAGCACTTATTGCCAAAAGTGAGTTTGAAAATGCCTTACAGTTATATCCACCTAAAGAAAATGGATATAGACCTACGGTATCTTGCTGCTCCGCAACGGAAAACACCGGTATTAAAGAGGTCTGGGAAAATATTGAGAATTATATTTATCAAAGTAGAAAAACGGACTATTTCAATAAAAAAAGAACACAACAGAATAAAAACTGGCTCTACGAAACTATTGAAGCAAAGCTGAAATCGGATTTTTTTGAAGACTCCTTAATATCAAACAAAATAAACCACTATATTGAACAGATAATTTCCAAAAAAATCTCACCTTTTCAAGCTGCGGACCAATTGATAGCAATTTTTAAAAGCCGCTCTTAAATAATTAGCTTAATTTTGTGAGCTTAATTTCTTATAGCCTAATGGATTTAGTTACCACATCTCTCTTATCAATTGTCATTCCTGTTTTTAACGAGTCGGAAAATGTTGTTCTGCTCACAAAAAAAATTCACGAAAGCTTAGCCGGATACAATTATCAAATTGTCTACATAGACGATTTTTCTTTTGACGGTACTCGTAAGGTTATAAAGGAGATGAAGGATGATAAAGTTCATCTTATTAGTCTTAAACGAAATTACGGTCAAAGTTTAGCATTGGCGGCCGGTATTGATTATGCTCAAGGAGAGTATATCATTACTATGGACGGCGATATGCAGAATGACCCTAGCGATATTCCCTCTATGCTAGAGTATGTGGTTAATGGCGATTATGATGTAGTTACAGGTATTCGTGCCCAAAGAAAAGATTCCTTTGTTAAAAAAATTCCATCAAAAATTGCCAATGCATTAATACGTCGAACGGCCAAACTGGATATTAAAGACAACGGTTGCGCTTTAAAAGTTTTTACCAAGGATATTGCAAAAGACCTTAATCTGTATGGCGAAATGCACAGGTTCATTACCCTACTCGCTCATTTTGAAGGAGCCCGTATCAAACAGGTACCGGTAAAACATCATGCTAGGCATGCCGGCAGCTCTAAATATGGCTTAGAACGCATCTTTAAGGTGGTTGCGGACATTATGCTGCTTTTATTTATAAGAAAGTACTTTCAGAGGCCAATTCACTTCTTTGGAATCTTTGGTGTTGTTCTAATTTTAATTGGAATTATTACAAACATTTATCTTCTGGTAGTAAAATTTGGAATGGGAGAAGACATTGGTTCACGTCCATTATTGACTTTTGGTATGATGTTCATTTTGGCAGGTATTCAACTTTTTACAATAGGTATCGTCATGGAACTATTAATACGTACCTATTACGAGTCACAGAAGAAAAGACCATACAGAGTAAAGGATGTTACCATAGCGGACCAAGTTCAACCCTAATCTTTAAGATAGAAAGTCTAATGAATATGTACCAGATGCATCTTTTTTAAAGTCCGCTTTCTGGTTGAAGGATTTAAAAAACTTTTGGACAACCTAGAGATTCTAAAATCATTCTCCGTAAACTGCTGGTCCCAATCAAATCCGGCATCTTGAATGCTCCGTAAATCGGTATCATTCACGTAAAGCCAAATATCTTTTTTGTTCTCAAGAGTTTTAACGGAAGCGTACTGCACCGGATATTGGTTATAAAAATCCAACGACCACGTGTGAAAATTGGATACTTTGTAAATTTGGTCTACAGGAATATTTTCCTCCGAAACAACCTCTGCCATACTAGAACCTGCCTGAAACTTTAGCAACTCCGGATAAAAATGTAGGTTCAGCACAGAATTTAACAGTAAAGAACTATAAACCGACAAGGTTATAATCCGTAGAAAACGTGCTTCTCTTTTTAGGCAGAAATAAATGATGACCATTAGCAAAAGGGTCAAAAGTACTGGTGCCAAAAAACTTTCAAATTTAAATACGAAAAAACATATAAATAGAACGGCAGTAAAGACTATGCTCAATACAAAGTATTGCGAGCCTAAAAGGATTCTCAAAATCTTCTTTTGATCATATCTGATCAAATCATTTATGTAAGATGCCGTAAGCACTGCGAATAACGGAATGGTTATATTCAGGTAATGAGGTAATTTAAATTGGGATAGACTCGCTACCGCAAAAAAGATGGTAATAGTACCCAATGTTAAAAACTCAACCTTGCTATTATATCTAAATTTTAATTTATACAGGGTTTTAAACCGAGCGCCAATAGCAAAGATTGCCGGAATGGTCCAAGGAATAAAAACCCACAAAAAAGTATGGAAAAAGAAAAAATAATCCTTAGAAGCCTTTCCCATAGTTCCCCCGGTACGTTCTAAGCTTTGCTCCCAAAAAATGAAAAGAATACCACTACGATTGGCCGCTCCTCTAATCACCTTTTCAGGATGCATATCAAACTGATGGTAGTACGCATACAACATAGGTACCGTAGCAACTCCAAAACACACCAATCCTACCAGAACTTTCCAACTAAGAATGCTTTCCCATTTACGGGTATAAGCTAAATGGCAAATAATGGATACCCCAATTACAAAAAGGGCAATCTGACCTTTTGCTGAAAATGCCATACCAGCTGCCAATCCTCCAATAAGTATAGAAACTAACGTTCGCTTTTCAATATAGGTTGCAAATTGCCAAATAGATAGGATGGTAAAAGCGGTAAGAACCGCATCTGTACGCACATCTATGACGGACAGCACAATAGTTTGTGCGGTCATATATATCAACGCTGCCAACTTACCCGTGTTCGTATTGTAAAGAAGCTTTCCTAAGCCAAAACAACTATACGCCCCAACCAAAGTTACCAGTATTGCAGGTATTCTGTAAGCCCATTCAAACAACCCGAATATTTTAAAAGATATAGCCGCTAACCAAAAATGCAAATGGGGTTTATCTAAATACTCCGTGCCGCCTTTTATGAGATTTATAAAATCGTTCTCTTGAACCATTCGCATTGCCATTACGGCAAATTGGGCAGAATCGTTCTCAAAAAGGGTAACGAACATACCGGCTATATAAACCAGAACAATCAGCACCAATAAAAATATGTATCTGAAGTTAGATATCATTCAAGTATTTCTCGATTGCAAATATATATAACTTTGAAAACAACCAGCTAAAAAACAATCCTATAAAGGCGCCCGTAAGCACATCCAATGGAAAGTGAACTCCCAAGTAAATTCTGCTATAAGCTACCAAAATGGCCCAAAATATAAGAACGTATCCAATAAAAGCATACTTATGTTTTAGTAGTAACGTAAAGAAAAAAGCTACCGCAAAACTATTTGCCGCGTGCGCAGAAAAGTAACCAAATTTACCACCACAGGATGACTTTACCAATCTTACCAATCCGTCTAAACTAGGGTCATGACAAGGTCGTAAACGCATCACACCGTATTTAAAGAAATTGCCCAACTGGTCCGTTACTACTATCAACAGGACAACGGCAACCAAAAGCACCAAGGTTTTTTTAAGTCCGTATGTTTTATACGCCAAGAACAATAGGGCCGCATATAAGGGAATAGCACTAAATTTATTAGAGATAAACAACCAAAAAGCATCCCAGGATGAGGTTCCCAAATTATTTAAAAAAAGGAAAAGCTCTTTATCTTGCTGAATAAGTTCTTGCCACATGATAGCTACTCTTCGTATCTAGATACCTCACGGTCATAAAATTCACCCGCCTGTTCTATAAGGCTTTGTGCTTCGGACTCCAACTCCTTTTCATCTTCAGTTGAAAAATCCTCTAACCATTCTACCTCATCATTTTCCAGGTTGATAATAAACCTAGGGTACTCTGTATGTACAACAAATATAGCTGTAGGATAATCCGTATTATCACCTAACAAAAACTTTGGGAATTCCATCTTATGAATTTACTATTAACTTTTTAGTCAAATAATTAAAGCGAATATACAACATAACCGCCGATGCGCTCAACCCGGTCAACAAACCTATCCATATACCGGTACTTCCTAAATCTGTATATAAACCTAAAAAGTAGCTTACAGGAAAACCTATGGCCCAATAGGCTATAAAAGTTATGAGCGTGGGTATTTTAACGTCTTGAAGACCACGTAACGCTCCTAGAACTACCACTTGTACTCCATCGGATATTTGAAAGAAAGCTGCCACTAGTAATAATTCAGCGGCCAAAACAATAACCTCTGTATTATCCGCCACGTTTAAGGCATCATCCAAATCCAGATACAAGGTAGGGAACCAGTGCCTACCTAACAGAAATAGCGCAGCAAATACAATCTCCAATAATAAGGTTAGAAAAAATATAGACTGACCAATACGCCTCAATTCCACAAAATTGCGCAGACCCTTCTGGTTTCCCACTCTAATCATAGCGGCAATACCTAGCCCCATTCCGAACATAAAGGTCATACTGCTTAAGTTTAATGCAATTTGGTTGGCCGCTTGTGCATTCTTACCCAACACACCACTAAGCCATATTGCCGCAGTGAAAATAGCTACCTCAAAAAACATTTGCAATGCCGATGGAAAACCTAAATCGATAATTTTTTTGATTACTTTTCTTTCAATATTCTTAAAATTGAATCCGGTTACGTAATCATGGAATTTCTTTTTACTTTTTAACAAATACCAGATATAGGCCACCATTAAAAAGCGGGAAACCAAAGTACCTATTGCCGCTCCTACAATACCCATTTTAGGAAAACCAAAGGAGCCGAAAATCAGCAAATAATTAATTACAATATTCACCACATTGGCCATAATTGTAGCGTACATAGGGTATTTAGTTTGCGACAATCCTTCTGAAAATTGTTTGAACGCCTGAAATACAACCAACGGAACCAAGGAAAAAGCTACTAAATCCAGATAGGGTAAAGCCAAGGCAACCACCTCTTCCGATTGCCGCATAGAATACATTAATGGTTTGGCCAGTAATATGACCCCAAACAGCATCAAACTTAAAACGGTGCACAACACCAGACCATGTTTTAGGGCACTTTTGGCATCGGACTTGTTCCCGGCACCATCCGCCTCCGCAACCAAAGGTGTTATTGCGGTTGAAAATCCTATACCCAATGACATGGCTATAAAAACAAAACTGTTACCCAATGAAACTGCCGCCAACTCTGCCGTTCCTAGTTGACCTACCATAATATTATCGGCCAACTGAACAAATGTATGCCCCAACATCCCTAATATTACAGGTACTGAGAGCTGAATGTTATATTTGAATTCTTTAGTGTATTGCTGAAACAAAACTGAATGTATTTTATAGGTAAGGATTTAATTTATCTTACCTAATTAAGAGACTTTGTTTTTGGAAAGTTTATTCGGATAGCTTGGCTTCGTCCCAAAAAACATCCATTTCCGCTAAGGTCATTTCCTTTAGTTCCTTTCCCATTTCCTTAGCTTTGGATTCCAGATATTGAAAGCGACCTATAAATTTTTTATTAGTCCGTTCCAATGCATTTTCCGGGCTTATCTTTAAAAACCTTGCGTAATTTACCATGGCGAACATGACATCGCCAAACTCGGCTTCCATCTTATCTTGGTTCTTTAATTTTACCTCTTCCCGTAACTCGGCAAGTTCTTCCTGTACTTTCTCCCAAACCTGTTCCGGCTTTTCCCAGTCAAAACCAACACCTGCCACTTTTTCTTGAATACGACTTGCTTTAACCAAGGCCGGCAAACCTTTGGGCACGCCTTCCAAGACACTCTTTTTGCCCTTTCCCTCTTTAAGTTTTATGCTTTCCCAGTTCCGTTTTACATCTTCCTCATTGGTAACCTTTACATCACCATAAATATGGGGGTGCCTGTTAATGAGCTTTTCGCATATTTCGTTACAAACATCGGCTATATCAAAGTCATTGGTCTCACTTCCAATTTTTGAATAAAAAACAATGTGCAATAATACATCGCCAAGTTCTTTTTTAACCTCTTCCAAATCATCTTCAAGAATAGCATCGCCAAGTTCATAGGTCTCTTCAATAGTTAAATGACGTAAGGTTTGCATGGTCTGTTTCTTATCCCACGGACACTGCTCACGTAGTTCATCCATTATGGTCAACAAACGATCAAACGCTTCCAATTTCTGCTGTCTTGTATTCATGGCTGAAAATTTGCGTAAAAGTACAAAGACCCTCCCTTTAACGTGTCGAAAATTTAGAGTATTTTAGAAGTCTTTACTAAGATTTATCCCTACCCGATTATGACCAATATAAACCGAAGAAAATTTTTAAAGCAGTCCGGATTGGCCACTGCCGGAAGCTTAATAATGCCAACAATGGGCTTTTCCAAAATACCTGATGAAGCGTATGGCGTACAGCTTTATACCTTTCGTGATGAAATGGCCAAAGATGCCAAGGGAACCTTGGAACAAATTGCGGCTATCGGTATTAAAAAAATAGAATCGGCAAGAAGCAAAGAGGGACTCTATTACGGGCTTTCTCCAAAGGAAATGAAAAACACCTGTAATAGCTTGGGCATGAAACTCTGTAGTGGACACGTTGCTTTGGACAAAAATTTTGACGATACCATGCGGCAAGCTGTGGAATCAGGTCAAGAGTATGTTATTTGTTCTTCCCTACCTAGCAAAGGGCAAAATATTGATAATTACAAAAAAGTGGCCGACGCATTCAACCAAGCCGGAAAAGCCTGTAAAAAACTTGGTCTAAAATTTGGGTACCACAACCACGAGTACGAATTTGAATCCCATAAAGGCGAAGTACTCTATGATGTTCTCATGGACAACACTGATCCAGACCTTGTTCATATGGAGCTGGACTTAGGATGGGTTATTGTTGCTCAAAAAGACCCATTGCACTATTTTAAAAAGTACCCTAAACGGTTTCAGTTATGGCATTTAAAGGATATGAACATGCACGAAAAGGTAAGTACGGAATTTGGTAAAGGCAGTCTTGATATTGCCACTATGATGAAACACAAATCAAACTCCGGTGTTGAACATATTTTTATAGAACAAGAAGAATATGCCAGCACTCCTATGAAAAGTATGAAGCATAACATGAACTTTCTAAAAACACTATACTAATGAAAAATATATCTATACCCTTACTGTTTTCAGTTGCCGCTATACTGGCACTATCCTCCTGTAAGGGGCAGCAAAATTTATCCAAAAATATCATAGCTAAAGATGCCGAATTAACTTTGGTCTCCGATGAATATAAATTTACGGAAGGTCCGGCAGTTGATAAAAATGGTGACATCTATTTTACGGATCAGCCCAATGACCGTATCGTGAAATGGGATGCCATAACTAATACCGTTTCCGACTACATGAAGCCCTCCGGGCGTGCCAACGGACTCTATTTTGACCATGATGGCAATCTTTTGGCTGCAGCCGATGAAAAGAACGAGCTCTGGAGCATAGCCCCGGATAAAAAAGTGACCGTTCTAATTGATGACTACGAAGAAAAAAAGCTGAACGGCCCTAATGACCTTTGGGTAGATTTAAATGGGGGTATTTACTTTACCGATCCTTTTTATAAAAGATCTTGGTGGAAACATACCGAGCCGGAACAATCTGCCCGGCGTGTATATTATTTACCAAAAGGGAATTCCGTTCCGCGCATTGTAGCCGATGATAATTTTGAACAACCCAACGGAATTATAGGTTCGCCGGATGGCAAAACTTTATATGTTTCCGACAATGGAGCCAAAAAAACCTACTCTTATACCATTGAAGCGAACGGAAACCTAACCAACAAAAAGTTATTTACCGATATGGGCTCCGATGGCATGACCTTGGACAACCAAGGAAACGTTTATCTTACCGGAGACGGAGTTACTGTGTTCAACTCAAAAGGCGAACAAATAGAACATATTGATGTTCCAGAGAGCTGGACAGCCAATGTAACTTTTGGAGGTCCCGAACAAAAAACACTGTTCATTACCGCAATGGACTCTGCCTATACCTTAGAAATGAACGTAAACGGCGTACGATAGTCCCAGGTATGTTATAAAAAAAAGCCATTTCACACTAGTGTGAAATGGCTTTTACAGGTAAAAATAAGTAGGGGATTTTAAACGCTAATTCCACCCGCCACCAAGAGCACGGTATACATTTACCACGGCACTCATCTGCTTTTGTTTGGTTTCAATAAGCTCTACTCTTGCTTCCAACGCGTCACGCTGGGTCATAAGTACTTCCATATAATCCGCTCTGGCAGATCTAAAAAGTCGGTTTGAGATATCTATAGATGCGGTTAGAGCATCAACCTCTTTTGACCTTAAATCATAGCTCTTTTCCAGATTATCTATTTTCGCTAATTGATTTACTACCTCAACATAAGCATTTAAAATGGTCTGTTCATAATTGTAGACCGCTTGCAACTGTTTTGCATTGGCACCTGTATATGCCGCCTTTATTGCATTTCTGTTGATGAGAGGCGCTGTTAATTCACCAAATACAGAGTAAATCAAAGATTCTGGGCTTTCCAATAAATACTCCGTTTTAAAGGATTGAAAACCTATTCCCGCAGATATGCCCAAAGAAGGATAAAATCTGGCCTTGGCCACTTTTACATCTAGTTTGGCAGCCATTAGATCCAGTTCTGCCTGTTTTATATCAGGACGATTGGCCAACAGCTGAGAAGGCAACCCAAGCTGAACCGTTTTCGGAACCAAGGTTTCAAACCCGCTGTAATTCCTTGCTATAGGTTGTGGATATCGGCCTAAAAGAAAATTGATTTCGTTTTCCTTCTGAACAATTTCCTGTTGAATCTCAAACTGAAGGCTCTTGGTATGCAAAACTTCGGCCTCAAACTTCTTAACGGCCAACTCATTTACTTTAGCGGCGGCCTTTTGAAGTTTCACAATTTCCAAAGCATTGCTCTGAATACCAATATTCTGCTTTACGATAGCCATTTGATTGTCCAAGGCCAATAATTCATAATAGGCATTAGCTATTTCGGAAATGAGATTGGTTACCATAAAATTCTTGCCTTCCACCGAAGAGAGGTACCGCATGACCGCGGCTTTTTTTGCATTTCTAAGTTTATGCCACACATCTATCTCCCAATCAGCTCGCGCTTCAAGTAAGAAATCGCCTAAAGGCTCCGGAAATTCCTCTCCAGGCCTAATATCATTATTCGCATCGCTTGCACCCTGACTCGTATACCGACCCACTTTTTCGAGTCCGCCACCAGCTTTCAGGTCAACAAAAGGAAGGTATTCCCCTTTCTTCTCCTTCACCTCGCTTTGTGCTACTGCTATTTCCTGTAACACAATGTTGAGCTCCTGGTTGTTCTGCAATGCAACATCAATGAGGGACGTCAAATTTTCATCCTTAAAATAATCTCTCCACTTTACCGTGGCCGTATTTACCGTATCATTCATCTCCCCCGAATACTGCTCGGGAACGGAGGCATCAGCTTCACGTACCGTTTTAGTTGGCACACAAGAATGCACTAGCAGTACCGCACAAATGGAGACCAGGGTCTTAATATGTTTTATCATCTTTTAATTTTTTGGATTTTTCTTTCGCGATAGGATTTTCTTGAGCATTCTACGCAGCTGGCTTACTTGCTCTTGAGTAACATTTTCCTCTTCCGAAGTTCTGATCAGCCCTTCTGTAAAAGGCTCGCTGTTTTCATCTTTTATCAATGAACGACCGTCTGCCATTTTTGCAAAAACAAAATACAACCCGGGAATTACAAGAACCCCTAGAAGTGTACCCAATAGCATACCACCCATAGCCGAACCACCTATGGTACGGTTACCAATGGCACCGGCACCAGTTGCTATAACTAGTGGGATCAACCCGGCTACAAAGGCAAAAGAAGTCATTAAGATAGGCCTGAAACGCATTTTTGCACCTTCAATGGCCGCATCAAGTATTGTAGCGCCTTCACGTCTTTTCTGAACTGCGAACTCTACGATCAATACCGCATTTTTACCCAAAAGACCAACTAACATGATCAAACCAATTTGAGCGTACACATCATTTGCCAATCCCATAGCTTTCAGGAGTAGAAAAGACCCGAAAATACCAACAGGAAGGGATAGAATAACCGCCAATGGCAATAGGAAACTCTCATATTGAGCCGCTAATACCAAGTAAACGAAAATCAGTACAACTAGAAATATGTAAATTGAGCCGTTACCTCTGCCCGCTTCGTCATAGGAAAGGCCTTCCCAAGCAATATCAAAGCCATTGGGCAAACTCTCTTCCGCTACCTCACGAATGGCCTTAATTGCATCTCCACTGGTATAGCCTGGAGCCGGCAGACCCCTTATAGCTGCGGAATTATATAGATTATAACGCGTAATTTCATTTGGACCTAAACGTTTTTCAAGTTTCATAAATGACGAATAAGGTACCATCTCCCCTTTTTCGTTCTTTACAAAAAGCTGTTCAAGATCAGATGGCATACGCCTATATTCCGGAGCGGCCTGTGTGTACACTTTAAAGAAACGTCCGTACTTTATGAAACCCTGTTCATAGGTACTACCAATTAGAATATTCAGGTTTTCCATGGCTTTACCAATAGACACCCCTTTTTGCATTGCCGCCTTATTATCTACCACAAGTTCATACTGAGGGTAATTGGCCGCAAAAAAAGTAAAGAGCCCGGTAAGTTCTTCCCTTTTGCTTAGGGCATCCATAAATTCATTGTTTATTCTTTCAAATTCATGATAATCTGTATTATCCGTTTTATCCAAAAGACGCATAGAAAATCCACCGGAAGAACCAAAACCTGGTACTGCGGGCGGTTCAAAAAACTCAATAACTGCCCCAAGGTTCTTACTTTCTTCCTCAAGTTCTTCCATTACTTCATGTACCGACTCATGCCTTTCCGACCATGGTTTTAAGTTTATAAGACAGGTACCCGCATTGGAACCACGACCTTCGGTCATAATTTCGTAACCGGCCAATGATGATACGGACTCTACAGCATCCATTTCTTCGCACATTGCCTGAAGTTTATGAGCTACATCATTAGTCCGCTCCAATGTGGCTCCTGGTGGCGTTTGAATAATGGCATAAATGGTACCCTGATCTTCGTTTGGTATAAAACCTGCAGGTAAGGTTTCGTTCGTGAAAAATATACCCGCACAAAAAGCGATCAGAATTCCAAAAGTAACCACTCGCCTATTCACTATATATTTAAGTACGTTTACATATCTGCCCGTGAGTTTTTCAAACCCTCTATTGAACCAATCTATAAACCTATCAACAAGTGATTTTTTTCTTGGCACTCCGTGATTGTTCTTCAATATCATGGCACACAACACCGGAGTAAGTGTAAGCGCAACAATGGCGGATATAATAATGGAACCGGCCATGGTAATACTAAATTGGCGGTAAAATACCCCAACAGGCCCTGTCATAAAAGAAATAGGAACGAATACGGATACCATAACCATGGTAATGGCAATAATAGCTCCTCCAATTTCACCTATCACCTGTTTAACCGCTTGATACGGGTTTAGGTGTTCTTCTTCCATCTTTGCATGAACGGCCTCTACCACAACAATGGCATCATCTACCACAATACCAATTGCCAATACCAAGGCAAAGAGAGTTATTAAGTTAATTGACAGTCCAAAAAGCTGCATGATAAAGAATGCCCCGATCAAAGAAACGGGCACCGCAATGATAGGAATAAGAGTGGAACGCCAATCGCCCAAGAAAAGAAACACAACAATGGCCACTAAGATAAAAGCATCACGTAAGGTATGCACAACTTGCTCTATTGAGGCATCCAAAAAGTTAGAAACATCATAACTTATTTGATAGTCTATGCCCGGCGGCAAGTTTTCCTTTAGCTCTTTTAATTTATCCTTTACGGAATCTATTACATCACTGGCATTACTTCCAAAAGTTTGCTTGAGAACTACCGATGCCGAGGGTTTCCCGTCCAAATTAGAATAAATATCAAAAAATTCACTCCCTAATTCTACATCCGCAATATCTTTTAAAGTAAGTATTTCACCATCTTCATTTGCCTTTATAATAATATCCTTGTACTGGTCTGCCTCATTATACCTACCCTCATAAGTGAGCACATATTCCAACGCTTGGGATTTTTTACCCGAACTACGCCCTAAACGACCGGGCCGCGCAATAACACTTTGCTCATCCATAGCCTCGAGGACATCTTCTGCGGAAATATTGTACGCCCGCATACGGTCAGGTTTTAACCAAACCCGCATGGCATACTTTCTACTACCCAATATCTTTGCACTGGCAACGCCTTTTATACGTTGAAGCTCCGGAACTATTTTGGTATACGCATAATTGTACAGGAACTTTTCATCGTTCTTTTTAGAGCTACTAAAAAGATTCACATACATTAACATACTTGGTTGTACCGGGGTAATAATAACCCCCTCTCTTTGCACCAATGGCGGTAACAAAGGCATTACTTGATCCACCCGGGTCTTTACCCTAACAACCGCTTCGTTCGGGTCGGTACCAGGCTCAAAAATGATACGTAAGGTACCTTCTCCGGCACTGGTGGCATCAGACGCAATGTAACGCATGTCTTGCACACCATTGATTGCCGTTTCAATAGGTATTAGGGTAGATTTCACCAATACATCCGCACTTGCTCCTGGGTATGCTATAAAAATATTTACCGTTGTAGGGGCAATTTGTGGAAACTGTGATATAGGTAATTGCTTAATGGACAAGAGTCCCACAAAAACAATAATTACCGAAATTACAATAGCCAGAACTGGCCGTTTTATAAATTTACTGAACATATTTTTGGTATTTAAGATTGGATATTACTCTGCATAGAGATCAAGAAGGGCCAATTGTTTCTTAGGCGCCATGAAATCTGGCTCTATGTGACTTCCTTCCTTTACCAACCGAATACCTTCCAGCATTACTTTATCGTTTTTGGACAATCCGTCTTGCACCACAAATAAGTGTGGCAACTCGGAACCTACGGTAACTTCTTTTTGATGAACCACATTGTCTTCGTCAAGCACAAAAACGTACTTTTTGTCAAGCACTTCAAATGTTGCTTTTTGAGGAATTATAAGTACATCTTTAAGGAACATTTTCATTAGAACATTTCCGGTTTCCCCATGGCGTAAAATACCTTTAGGATTAGGAAAGGTTGCCCTAAATGCAATATTTCCCGTCTCATTATTGAACTCTCCTTCTATAGTCTCTACTATTCCTTCTTGGTCAAACTTTTGATTATTGGCCATCAGCAGCTCTACCCCTACCTTATCATCAGAATTACCGTTAAGGGCATAGTTTAGGTATTCCGCTTCCGAGACATTAAAGTAGACCCACATTTTGCTGTTATCGGATAAGGAGGTGAGTAACTCGCCCTCATCCAAAAGGCTTCCTTCCCTTACCATAAGGTGATCAATTATTCCATCAAAAGGAGCGCGGATATCCGTAAAGCTCAAATGTGTTTCCGCCATAGCAACTTCTGCCTTGGCCTTATCATATTTGGCCTTGCTCATAGCCAATTCATTGGGAGAAACTACGTTACTGTCCGCCAACAACTGTGTGTTGTTATACTCAATTTTAGCTACTTCGGCTTCCGCATTAGCTCTTTGTAACTCAGACTTATAGACCTTGTCCATAATTTTGAACATGGGTTGACCTTTCTTTACATGTTGGCCCTCATCTACAAAAATGGTTTTTAGATACCCTTTTTCCAAGGCTCGTAGTTCTATATTTCTATAGGAGTGGATTTGGCAAACATAATTTTTGGTTATAACGGTATCCATTAGTACAGGATTGGTAACCAAGTATTTTGCCTCCTTTTCTTTATGTTTTTTTTCGGACGTACAACTTGAATGAAACAATAGCACAGACAAGCTCATGAGCATGAAGATTCTTCTCATTACTTAAAATTTTAGTTTTGATAATGGTTTATGTTGATGTGTTTAAAACATCATTGAGGTAATTTTCTAAAGTGCCTTATTTTCCGCATGGCACTAAAAAAGAAAAGTTCGGCGCGTAGTATATATGCCGAACAAAACCAAGTATCACAGCTGTAGAACGCTGAACATAAGGTGAAGTGTCTTAAAGGTAGACAGGTAAGTAAAATGCTTGTAAAACGTAAGCTGGTTCTTGATCAGGTGAAAAAAGTAGCCTGTTCCGTAAAATCTAGAAAGTAAGTTTAAGGAGTTGTATTCCTTTAATTGCTTTTCGGATAGCGTAGGCTCATTTTCCTCTTCTTCCTCTTGCTCATCCGTAATTTCAATCTTATTGGTATGTCGTTTTTCAGACGAGGAAGAACTTAATCCCGAGGGAATGAACTGCTCTAGTTCAATAGCAGCATTGTTCCTTTCCGTTTGCAGACCTACACTTGCATCCGTACCAGCACCATAAGATGAATTTGCGGATATTTGACCACAAACGCCTAAAAGGAGTATTGAAAGAGATAAAAAATATTGTAGATACCTTTTTTTCATCTGTGAGCAAAACTAGTGTACGTTCTTAAGGTGCACAAATAGTATCTTCTTAAAAATTTGTTAACCGCTTTATTTTTTTTCATATTACTATTCCTTCCCTAATTTATCTAACAAAAGAGAAGTAAAAGGTTCGTTTTTTTTAATATCTTTCCGTCAGGTCCTTTAGATTACCATCTTTTATAAAACCATAGGCAGCATGAAAAATGTATTTGACCAAAATGATGTAAACGAAATTATTTCCCGTATCAACCAACTAAATCCAACAAGTACTAATTTATGGGGAAAGATGAATGTGGGCCAAATGTTGGCTCATTGTAATGTGGCTTATGACATGACCTATACGGACAAATACCCCAAACCTAAAGGGTTTAAGAAGTTTATGATTAAACTTTTTGCAAAAAATCTGGTTATAGGTCCTAAACCTTATAAAAGAAATATTCGTACAGCTCCAGAATTTTATATTACCGATGAGCGGGATTTTCAATTGGAAAAAGAGAGACTTATTGCACATTTAGAAAAAACACAACAACTAGGTGCAGCTCATTTTCAAAATAAAGAGTCGCATGCTTTTGGAAAACTCACCTCTCAAGAATGGAACGTCCTTTTTTATAAACATTTGGACCATCACCTTCAACAATTTAATGTCTGATTCGCTTTACCTTTATTCGTTACAGTAAATAGCAAGGCTAAAACTGCCTGTATTTTATGATTGCCCCTATATGTACTACACGGATAAAATTTTGATTTTTCATTATCTTTCCACTAATTAACTAACTCAACAATTTAACTAACTCAACTATGATTGTTTATCTCTATGAATTTATTGGAACCGCTTTACTTATTCTTATAGGGAACGGTGTTGTTGCCAATCTCGTTTTAAAAGGCACCAAGGGCCCTGACACCGGGTGGACCGGTATTTCATTAGCATGGGGTATTGCCGTTTTTATAGGTGTTTATGTAAGTGCAGATGTTAGCCACGCCCATTTAAACCCAGCTGTAACTTTGGCATTGGCCACAGCAGGCAAGTTTAGTTGGGGGTTGGTACCCGGTTATATGGTTTCCCAAATTTTGGGTGCCATGATGGGGAATTTCCTAGTTTGGCTCACTTACAAAAAACATTATGATGCCACCGAAGACCAAGGAGCTATACTGGCTACCTTTTGTACCGCCCCGGCCATAAGAAGCCCCTTTTGGAACTTTGTTACGGAAGCAATTGGAGCCTTTACCTTAGTTTTTGGTGTGTTCTTTATTGCAGGCGGCAAGTTTGGAGAGGAAGCCATTTCCTTGGGTTCCTTAGATGCGCTTCCGGTAGCTCTATTGGTAATGGGTATTGGTTTTGGGCTTGGGGGCCCAACAGGTTATGCCATAAATCCGGCACGTGATTTTGGTCCGCGTTTATTGCACGCTATATTACCCTTAAAAAGTAAAGGCAGTAGTGATTGGGGCTATGCATGGGTGCCTATTGTAGGTCCATTGTTCGGTGGGTTTTTAGCAGCTCTGGTTTACCTTGCCGTATCCGTTTAAGCAACCTTTATTCTATACTGATGAAAAAAATAAGCTTTCTATTTTCATTTTTCTTAATCGTACAAATTGGTCTTGCACAAGAGTTCATAGAAATACCCTATGAAAAAAGTAAGACCGTAAAATGGGAAAACGAAGAAAGACAATACTTCTCGGATATTTGGAACACAGAGGTAGTTACAAATGTTTCCGTACCCACCCTTCAAGTTTTTCAACCGGAGAAACCCAATGGTACATCTGTTATTATTGCTCCAGGCGGTGCTTTGTACGCGCATAGCATTAATAGTGAAGGACGTAACGTAGCCAAATGGCTCGCTGATAAAGGTATAACTGCGTTCGTTTTAAAATATCGTCTTGTTCCTACCGGTAAAGATGCGGTACAAGAAATTAGTGATGACGGTAAGAACAAACCCGCCCGAATAGCAGAAAGAGTAGCTCCCGTACTACCTTTGTCTGTTGCTGATGGGCTTTCTGCAATTTCCTATGTTAGACAAAACGCAAAAAAATATCAATTGGATCCAAATAAAATAGGTTTCATGGGATTTTCTGCTGGAGGAGCTGTAACCATGGGCGTAGCTTACAATTACACAGAAGATAATCGGCCAAATTTTATAGTTCCAGTCTATGCATGGACGAGTGCTTACCCCGTTCAGGACGCTCCCAAGAACGCCCCGGATTTACTTGTAATTTGCGCTAGTGATGACCCATTAGGTCTTGCTCCGGGCAGTATTGAAATTTATAATTCGTGGTTGAAAGCCGGCTACATACCAGAACTACATATGTACGCCAAAGGAGGACATGGTTTTGGAATGAAAAAACAAGGCTTGCCATCCGATAATTGGATTCAACGTTTTTATGATTGGTCCGTTGCACAAGGAATTACTCAAACATCTAAATCAAAATAAATGAGGTTTTCCCTAATCTTACTATTGCTCATGGGTTTCAGTTTACATGCGCAAAGCGTCTTTAAAAAAGAAGTAGAAACCATTGTTCAAAAGAACGATTCATTGTACAACCCTTCACTGGAGAGTATTGTTTTTACAGGAAGCTCAAGCATACGCGTATGGAAAGATTTACAAGAAAGGTTTCCTGAATACCAAGTCCTTAACTCTGGGTTTGGAGGCTCACAAGCAGTAGACCTTCTTGAATTTACGAATGATCTTATCCTAAAATACAAACCTAAAAAGGTCTTTATTTATGAAGGTGACAACGATATTCAGAGCAAAAAGAGACCCAAAGAAATTATTAATACCCTAGCAGAAATACAGCGTATAATTTTTACGGAAAGTCCCCAAACACAGATTGTATTCATTTCTGCCAAACCAAGTATTTCCAGATGGAAACTGAGAAGGAAATACAAAAGGCTCAACCGGAAAATGGAAAAAATGACGCTTACTGATAATAGACTACAATATGTAGATGTTTGGAACCCTATGCTTAATGGAAGAAAGGTAAAACAAGATATCTTTGTATCTGACGGCCTGCACATGAACTCCAAGGGATATGAAATTTGGTATACCGTCTTAAAAGATTATGTAAACTAGGCATAAAAGAGTCCACTCCAAAAAAACTAAAGATGAAATCTAACTTGATCAGCGCGTTATTTATCAGTTGCATATTTGTTGTCCTTTGTTCTTGTGAACCCGAGAAAAAGAAACGTGTGCTGAACCTCCCACAGACCAATCTGGCCATGGAAAACATGATTCCGTTGCCAATGAAAATCATACCTACCAATTCCGGTTTTGCCTTGGATAAATTTACGGCTATCTATACCTCTGAAAATGCAGATGGATTTCCTGAAGTGGGAAAATTTCTATCGGAAAAAATCCATGCTAAGACCGCTTTGGATATTTCCGTGAACGTTCAAGAAACTCCGAACAGGGAGGGTGTTATCTATATAAACCAATCTGATAGTGTTGCGTTAAATACTCCTGAGTCATATCAGCTTTACATTACTAAAGATTCTATTATTCTAAACTCAAATACGGCTGCCGGTGCTTTTAGAGGAGTACAAACAATTAGACAAATCATTCCGGAAACACCACTTGACTCCGTTGCCCCTTATAAAGTATGGAATATTCCTACCGGGAAAATCATAGACAACCCTGTTTTTGAATACCGCGGAAGCATGTTAGATGTAGCCCGTCATTTTTTTAGTGTTGAAGATGTAAAGAAGTATATAGACCTTTTGGCGTATTACAAATACAACGTTTTACACTTGCACCTATCGGACGATCAAGGATGGCGAATAGAAATAAAATCTTGGCCAAAACTTACGGAAATTGGTGGTAGTACTGAAGTTGGCGGCAAATCCGGTGGCTTTTACACACAAGAAGAATATAAGGATATCGTAAACTACGCTGCGGAGCGCCATATGATTATAGTTCCTGAAATTGATATGCCCGGGCATACCAATGCGGCATCTGTTTCTTACCCCTTTTTAAACGGAAATGGTAAGGAAGTAAAACTATATACGGGCATGCGAGTTGGTTTTAGCACTTTTGATACTAGAAAAGACACTACATATGCCTTTATAGATGATGTGGTTAGAGAGCTATCTGCTATTACTCCCGGCCCCTACTTTCATATTGGTGGAGACGAGAGCCATGTTACCAAGAAGAAAGACTATATCTACTTTGTTGAAAAGGTTGAAAAAATAGTTCAGAAATATGGAAAACGTATGATAGGCTGGGATGAAATTGCCACTGCAGATATAGATTCCACTTCGGTTTCTCAGTTTTGGTCGAGTAAAGAGAATGCAGATTTGGCCGTAAAAAAGAACATGAAAATTATCATGTCTCCTGCTAAAAAAGCATACTTGGATATGGAATATGACACCCTGTCCAAACACGGATTACACTGGGCCGGCTATATTCCAACGGACACTGCTTACGTCTGGTCTCCGGAAACCTATGAAGGTATTCCCTTAGAAAACATTTTGGGTATTGAAGCTCCACTATGGTCCGAAACCATTAGTAATATTGATGAACTGGAATACCTTGCTTTTCCCCGAGCCATTGGTTATGCAGAACTAAATTGGTCAACTCCCGAAAACAGAAATTGGGAAAAGTACAAGCTTCGTTTAGCCAATCAAGCGCCATTCTTAGACCGGATGAACGTAAAGTACTACCCGTCTCCTTTAATAGATTGGAAAAAAAGCAAATTCACGTATAAAACAATCGATAAAGATTAGAGGTTTTTTAAAAAATTTTGCTGTAACATAATATAGTTGAATCTTAACATTGTAGGTTTTCTTTTTCTAATCTTAAAAGAAGCGAGTGTAATAAATCAAAATTGATAGGCTTTTCTAAATAATCAAAAATATCTCCAAAAGCGGAAGCTTTAAGCCTATCTTCAGGTCTTCCTGATGAGGTAGTAATTATTATTGGCACATTAGGACAAATGCCTAGATTCTGTTTAATTTCCAGAAATTCCCAACCATCTAAAATTGGCATATTTATATCCAGTAAAATAATATTTGGACATTCATTGGTCTTTAAATAGTCTATTCCCATTTGACCATTAGTTACTATCGTTATATCATTGAAACCCAAATCGTTTAATTTAGTTTCAGAAATGAAATTTGTTACGTCGTCGTCTTCTATAATCAGAATCTTTATCATTTTCGTTGGTTATTGATTATTAAAATTGAATATTAAATTCGGTTCCTTTATTAACTTGACTTTTAACCTCTATTTTTCCTTCTTTTTCCGTTATTATAGAGTGAATAATGTAGAGGCCAATACCAAGACCTTCAACGTGAGTGTGCATTCGTTTAAATAATCCAAATATTTTGTTGGCTACAGTTTGATCAAACCCGAGACCATTGTCTTTAAAAGTGAGAAATATCTTATCATCAATCTTTTTTGTCCTTATTTTAATAATGGGTTTGCGATTGGGATGTTTGTATTTAAGAGCATTAGACATAAGGTTTTGCAAAATACTCTCCATTTGAACTGGACAATAATTTATCATAGGACAACTCGAAAAATCAGCTTCAATAATAGCTCTACTATTGATTATATCTTCTGACAAGCTTGCTTTAATCTTTGCTACAACGTCTGCAAAAACAACATTTTCATGATTTCCGTTAAAATTGGATTTTACAGCGATTACATGATTTAAGGCTCTAACTTTATCACACATAACTTTAGTCACTTTCTTCATTCTATCAACAATTGGGCTTAGGTCTTCTGAGACCGGCCCTGCTTTCATAAACATTTCAAAAAGACTTTTTAAGTTTGTAAGCGGCGCCCTCAAGTCATGGGCGGCCACATAGGAAAACTCCTCTAACTCCTTATTAGACTTTTTTAGATTATCGTTTACCTTTTTTAAAGAATCCTGAGTATCTTTTAACTCATCTATTGTTCTACTTAAACTTGAAATGTCTCGAGTAGAAATCCCCAGATAATCTCCAATTTTAAAAGCCCTCACCATCCATTTATATTCTACATTATTTAAATTAAACGAAAGTTGATCGTAGCCAACAGGAATTCCAGTCTTAAATACTTCTTTGTAAGATTTGTAGCGAGTTGTTCCTGTTAAGTGAGGAAATATTTCCAGCAAATTTTTCCCAATAATGTCAGGTCTTTTAATCCCCAATGTAACTATTGAGGCATTATTAACGTCTACAAAATTCATTTGGTTATCTAGATTTACAAAGGGAGAATAGGCATTTTCAAAAAAAGCACTTTTTAATTCGCTGTTAATTTCGGCTACATCTTTCATCATTTATCATTTGTTTAAAAATCACTTACTGTGCTAATTTCCAGAATTTTAACACAAACCATTAATAAAAAGAGCTATGTAGTAAGAAGCTGACGATGAATGGTAATTATCTATCGATGAAAAACCATAGACAATTTCGCAATCAAGAATTGATAAAAGAATTGAAGTATCTAAGTAAGAAATGAAAAATAGCGAGGACTAAGGAATTTTGCCCATGGTAGCATCAAATATTCTTTTTGATAATTTTAATTTAGTCCAAACTTTATCATCAAGTATTTAGAAGAAGTTTAAACGTTTTTACCAGCATATTTTGTGGCTAACAACAGCTTTGTAGCTTTCCAAAATTCTATGCTAGTGGGGTTTGGAGATAAAGAATTTTCTGGATTCTCAAAAAAAGTACTGACTAATAGTTTCAAGTACTGTAAGTTACTATTCTCTGATTTAAGGTGCTCAAAAGCCATAAGCCAATCATTAAATTCTCTATTATGGATTTTGTTTCCGGACAGATAGGTTACCCCTGTATGCCTGTCATCAAGCTTTATTCTCTCAAAAAGTTCTCTGATCTTGGTTTCGTCTCCTTCAATATATTGAATAAACCTTTCCTTAAAATAAAGCAAACATCCGGTGATGTTATTTTGCTTATTGAATTCCTTGGCCTTTTCCACCATTTCCTGGATTTCTTGGGGACCAAAATCAGCATTAGCAATAGAGGTATATACTAAACAGAACATGTAATTTGGTATGTGTTTGGTTGGCTTGTTACTAGCTAAGATAACGATTTAATAATGAAAAAAATATCGAAATTACTGTAATTCAATATTTTACAATTTATTCTTTCATTAAAAGAAAGATTTATCCTACGCTATAAATTTATTGACACACCGTTTATTCTAGTAACAGTGTACGAAAAACAAAACCCTCCTAAAAGGAGGGTCTTAACTAATATATAATATTCTAAAAACTAGACTCTACTCCTCTTCAGAAGCGTTTTTTTTATCTCCGGAAAAATCCGTAATACCATTCTCATGAAGAATATTGTACCATTGTATTACCTTTTTAATGTCGCTGGCATATACCCTGTCTTCATCATAGTTGGGTAAAATTTCAAAAAAATACTCTTCCAACTTTATTTTTTCAGCTTTATGGGGAACCGAGGTTTTCTCTCCTTTTTCCTTAACCTGTATCTTTAAGAATACATCTCTTAAAGGCAACTCTTCGTCTAGCGTATAAATTGCAATTTCAGAAAGGATACTAACATTACTTCGCATACCAACGGTAATACGTTTTTGATCAATAAGTGATTCAGCTACAAACCCGGTACGGGTCTGGGTTACCAATTTGTAAAGGCCCGGTTTTCCGCCAATGGATAAGATTTTATCTAAACTCATATAAAAATTTACATTTTAGGAGCGCAAATATTGCACTTTTCAACGAATTACGATACAACTTTAACGTCCTTTTTTCTGGTTCGGGAAACGCATGCGATAATCTGCTCTAATGTTTCCTTTAGAGATGTTGTTCAATCTGCCCTTAAGCATTCGCTTTTTTAATGCCGAAAGTTTGTCTGTAAACAAAACACCTTCTATATGATCGTACTCGTGTTGGATTACCCTTGCCAAGAGCCCATCATATGTATCTGTGTGTTCCTTAAAATCTTCATCTAGATAAGTAATGGTTACCGTATCTTTTCGCTTTATATCTTCGTGAACATCCGGGATACTTAGACAACCCTCGCTAAAAGCCCATTCCTCACCGGTTTCTTCTTCAATATATGCATTAATGAATACCTTCTTAAAACCGTCCAATTTCTTTTGATCTTCTTCGGATAAATCTTCATCCTTAGAAAAAGGAGTAGTGTCTACCAAAAATAAACGTATAGGCAATCCAATTTGTGGCGCCGCCAAGCCCACACCATTGGCATTATACATGGTTTCCCACATATTCTCTATTAACTCGTTCAATTTTGGATAATCATTTGGCAGGTCACTGCCCACTTTTCGTAACACTGGATCGCCATAAGCGATAATTGGTAATATCATCTAAATTTTATTTAAATAGGCTTGTAGAATAATTGTTGCGCTAATTTCATCCACCAAAGATTTATCTCTTCTTTGTTTTTTCTTTAGGCCACTGTCTATCATAGTCTGAAAGGCCATTTTAGAGGTAAAACGTTCGTCCTGTCTTTCAACGGGTATGTGCGGAAAAACTTTTTTTAATCGATTTAAAAAAGGAACGATCAAAGCTTCTGACGCACTGGGAGTATTATCCATTTGGCGCGGCTCACCAATTATAAACTTCTCTACACTTTCCTTTTGGGTATAATCTTTTAAAAAGTCTATTAGTTCAAAAGTACGTATGGTAGTTAAACCTGAGGCAATTAACTGAAGTTCATCCGTAATGGCAATCCCCGTTCGTTTTTTTCCGTAATCCAATGCCAACAATCTTCCCAACCCTCATTTATTTTTTGCAAAAATAACCTATAAATTGTTATAACCGTAAAATTGAAACCTTAAATCATATTTGACCCCCTATATTTGCAACTTTAAACGGATAATCCAATTTTGATTTTCTTGGAAAGTCCAATGAAAAAATTATTATAACTATACATAACACTTAATTATATAGAACAGATGACGGAGTTAAGAAAGACCATAGAAAGTGCCTGGGAGAACAGAGATCTTTTAAAGGAAACAGCCACCCAAGATGCCATAAGAGAAGTTATAAATCTTTTGGACCAAGGTAAATTACGCTGTGCAGAACCAACCGCAGATGGATGGCAAATTAACGAATGGGTAAAAAAAGGCGTGGTACTTTACTTTCCTATTCAAAAAATGGAAACTCTTGAAGCCGGTATATTTGAATACCATGATAAAATTCCTCTAAAACGCGGTTATCAAGAAAAAGGTATTCGTGTAGTGCCAAACGCTGTTGCACGTCATGGCGCATACATTTCTGCCGGAACCATTCTAATGCCAAGTTACGTTAACATTGGTGCTTATGTAGACGAAGGAACTATGGTAGATACCTGGGCCACTGTTGGTAGTTGTGCCCAAATAGGCAAAAATGTTCACTTAAGTGGTGGTGTAGGAATTGGTGGCGTTCTTGAGCCGTTACAAGCTGCCCCCGTAATTATTGAAGACAATGCTTTTATAGGTTCTAGGTGCATTGTTGTAGAAGGTGTTCGTGTTGAAAAAGAAGCCGTTCTAGGAGCTAACGTAGTTCTTACGGCCTCTACAAAAATCATAGATGTTACCGGAGATGAACCTATTGAAATTAAAGGTAGGGTTCCTGCCCGTTCAGTTGTTATACCAGGGAGCTATACAAAGAAGTTTCCTGCCGGTGAATTCCAAGTGCCTTGCGCATTGATCATTGGTACGAGAAAGGAAAGTACAAATAAAAAGACTTCTTTAAACGATGCTTTACGGGAATATGATGTAGCGGTTTAAGTAAACTAAAATATCAATTAAGCCCATAGTCGTTTACTGTAAGCGTCTATGGGCTTTTTTGGTAAAATAATGTGATTTGTACGCAACCATTTTAAATTCTTTAGTCTAGTTAATAAGTGAAGCGTAAGAAAAGTACTTAAAAAAGCAATTTATAGTTACTTTTTAAGTTATAATCTAGCAAGTTAAGAACGAACATATATAAATTTTTATTGATTTTGAGTAATTCTGACCATAAGCTTTCGGCATTGATCATTACCTTTAACGAAATGGAGCACATTAAAAAATGTATTGCTTCCGTTTCCTTTGCGGATGAGATAATCGTGGTTGATTCCTATAGTACTGATGGCACGTACGAATACTTAAATGCACTACCCAATGTTCAGGTAATTCAACGTCCGTTTAAAAACTTCACTGATCAAAAGTCATTTACTCTTAACAAAGCATCTAACGATTGGATTCTATTTGTAGATGCCGATGAAGTTGTACCTAGCTCTTTAAAAACTGAAATTACCCAAACCATACACGACCCAAATGCTTTGAGTGCCTATTGGTTTTATAGAAAGTTCATGTTCAAAAATTGCAAACTGAACTATAGTGGATGGCAAACCGATAAAAATATAAGATTATTCAAAAAAAGTCAATGTCAGTTCACCCAAAACAAATTAGTTCACGAAACTTTGCAAGTAAACGGTAGAACTGGTGTCCTTAGAGAAAAACTAATCCATTATTGCTATAAAGGCTATTGGGACTATAAAGCAAAAATGGTTCATTACGGGAGACTAAAAGCTAAGGAATTATACGCCCATAAAAAATCTTGCAATATTTTGAAGCTTTTCATTAAACCTATTTGGAAATTTTCCTATAATTACTTCATACGGTTAGGTTTCATTGACTTACATAGAGGTTTTACTGTTTGTTATTTAAACGCTTTAAGTGTCTATACTAGATATTCTGAGCTTTCTAAGCTAGAAGCAAGTGCTAAAGCACAAAAAACTATAGGCAAGGAAGCTTATAAACTTAACAATGTTGATATAGCAACCAACTAAACTCTATGGTCCTAATCAATAAAATGTATTAGGAAATAGAATAGATTTGTTCTCTTTTTCCAAACCTTCACAACCGTTTGTTTTTATATTCCTATTTTCACACTTCGGTAAACGGATGAAAATTGCTATTACCCATTGAGCCTTCATATTGAACAAAATAAATCTACATTTTATAATTGGCGCAAAATAATATGACAAAAACGGCACTGGTGGAAGTTAGTACCAGCCATGAAGAATGTTTTTATTCTCAGGCTAGATTTATGCAGAATACAGAATTTGAACTTGACCTTTATATTCACCCTAATCTAAATTCCCAAATTGCTCCCTATCAAGGGTTATTTAAAAACATTTTCTTTGCTAAAGAAGAGAGTGGATTGTTTAAAAAACTCTGGTCATCAATTCAACTTGTAAAAAAATTGAAAAACTATGACCTTATTATTTTTAATACTGCTAGTTCCAGCAAATTAATTAGAAATACCATATTCCTTCTAAATCTTTACCCAAAAACCAAATGTATTGGCCTACTCCATAATACCAAAAAGTTAGAGTCTAGCTTTACCCAAAAAATAATTTCCACCAAAATAAAGCAGTACTTTGTTCTAGCCGACCATCTCAAATCACCTTCAAGAAAAATCAAACTTGAAAGCTTCTACCCTATTTACTTTCCAAAAATTAAAACAAGCGTTGTTAAAAAAGAAAATGAAATTTGGATAGTTATTCCTGGAAGAATAGACTTTTCAAGAAGAAATTATACTTTACTCTCAAACGCCTTAGAAAAAGTGAGTACTCTAACCAACGTTAGGTTTATTTTTTTAGGAAAACTATTGGAAACAACTAAAGATGGTAAAGCACTTCTTTTGGAATTCAAAAAAAGTATTTTCTTTAAAAAAATTCTCTTTTTTGATTATTATATTGAAAATGAAGAATATCAAGCATACTTGTCCAGTGCAGATTTTATAATGCCTCTATTAAAATCGGACAGCTCCTACTTAAATCATAAAATATCCGGAAGCTTTAATTTAGCGTATGCCTATGAAAAACCTATATTGACCCAAGATTTTTTCATGGATATCCCTGATTTTTCAGAACATGCAATCTTTTTTCATAAAGATAATTTACATCTCATTCTTGAAGAACTTGATAAGAGAAATCTAAAGCATCCTGCTATTAAACAGTTAGATAAATGGTCATTTGAAAACCAGAAAAAGAACTACCTAAATTTTCTTCGCCTAACACATTAAATGTGACTTATAATTTAGATTTTTTAAGCTCTTTAATGAATAATGTTTAGCTTTACGATTATAGCTTTTTAGAGACACATGAGAATAGGTTATGACGCCAAAAGGATTTTTCACAATAGAACTGGATTAGGCAACTATGGTCGCGACATCCTGAGAATAATGAACTCATATCCTGAAATGGAAGAGTTTTTCCTTTTCAACACCAAAACCCCGAGCGTAAATAGAAAAATTGCTTTAGAAAAATCAACCATTATCTATCCAACGGGCTGGTTTTGGAAAAACTTTCCCGCCTTATGGCGTTTGTTCGGCCAATGGAATCAAATAAACCATTTAAAGTTAGACTGGTACCATGGCCTATCCGGAGAAATTCCAATTCAGCTTAAAAAACAAGGTACAGCAAAAATTGTCACAATTCACGACCTTATTTTTATAAGCCACCCTAAATATTATAATTTTTGGGACCGTGTCATTTATCGCCTAAAATTTTATTATGCGGTGCATGCGGCAGACCATATTGTGGCTATTAGCGAACAAACCAAAAGAGATATAATAAAGTTCTTAAAAGTATCTCCTGATAAGATTACGGTAGTGTATCAAGGATGTCACAACGCATTCAAAACTATATATTCCGAAGAACAAAAAAATGAGATTAGAGCACGTTATTTTCTTCCTGAACAATTTATACTAAATGTAGGTACTATTCAGGAGCGTAAAAACGTCTTGGCCATAATTAAATCTATAAAAGGTACCAACTACCATTTGGCTCTGGTAGGAGGAGAAAAGTCTTATGCAAAAAAGGTACGCAGATACATCCAAGAGCATAACATGCAGAAACAGGTAACCTTTGTAAAAAAGATAAGCGTTCAAGATTTGGCCATTTTATACCAAGCTGCCACCCTACTCTGCTATCCTTCATATTGCGAAGGGTTTGGCATTCCGTTGATTGAAGCGCTATTCAGTAAAATACCCATTATTGTTACCAAAGGCGGATGTTTTCCGGAAGCTGCTGGGCCGGATGCTATTTATATTGACCCGGATAATACCGACGAGATTCTGCAAAATATTAAGAAATTATATGAGTATCCCGAATTAAGAAAAGAGTTAGCTGAAAGAGGCTATTCTTATGTTCAAAAATTCAATGATGAAAATGTGGGCGCCAGTCTTGTTGCTCTCTATAAAAAAATTGGATAAATGGGGTCTATTTGCTTTTTTAATACGGCCATTGCTTGGGGTGGAGGAGAAAAGTGGCACTTTGAAGTCAGCCAACACCTCCATAACAAAGGAATACCCGTTTTTGTAGTTGCACACTCAAAAAGTATATTATTAGAAAAACTAAAGAAAACAGACATTCCCCATAAAGAAATTGCACTCTCCAACCTTAGCTTTATAAACCCTTTAAAAATAGTGCTGGTAAGAAATATTTTAAAAACTTGTATCATTGATTCTATTGTTATGAATCTATCAAGTGATGTGAAAATTGCGGGGCCAATAGCTAAATCCCTGAATATCCCAAGAGTTATTTATAGGCGTGGTAGTGCTATTCCTATAAAAGATACTTTTCTCAATAGGTATCTATTTAAAAAAGTTCTTACAGAAATACTTGCCAATTCAATAGCTACAAAAAAAACCGTTTTGGAATACAACCCCGAGCTGTTTCCTAATGAGAAAATAACGGTCATATACAACGGGGTTAAAGTTCCAAAATTACCAAAAACGGATAGTTCTCCCGAAAAAAACAAAACTATTACATTAATAAATTTAGGCAGACTAGAGCACCAAAAAAACCAAGGTTTTCTGCTGGATGTCGCCAACAAATTATTACAAAAAGGAATAGATTTTAAGTTATTAATTGGTGGTGAAGGACGTTTACGCGATGAATTACAATCAAGAATAATCAACGAAGGTCTATCAAAAAATGTAGAGCTTAGGGGGTTCATTGAAAAACCTTATGATTTTATTTCCATGGGTGACGTTTTTTTGCTTTCATCTTATTGGGAGGGTTTTGGCTATGTTTTGGCAGAAGCGGCACTTTGTGGCAAACCATCTATTGCTTTTAATAATAGTAGCAATCCGGAAGTGGTGGTACACCAAAAAACCGGAATATTAACTCCCCCTAACAACATAGACAGCTTTGTAGAAGCTATCGAAACTTTTGCCAAGGATAAATCTCTGATTGAGAAAATGGGTGTAGCAGCAAGAGCTTTTGCCGTAAATCAATTTGAAAAATCTAAAAAACTAAGAGAAATAGAAGCGTACTTGATAGATGAATAGAAAGGAGAAAATCTCGGCTTTACTAATTACTCTCAACGAGGAAAAACACATAGATGCGGTCTTACAGAACTTATCGTTTTGTGATGAAATCATTGTTGTGGATTCTTTTAGTACTGATCGCACTATAGAAATTATAGAAAAGCACCAGAATGTACAACTCATACAACGCCCCTTTAAAAATTATACCGATCAAAAACAATTTGCTTTAGATCAAGCTAACTTTAACTGGGTGCTGTTCATGGATGCCGATGAACGAGTTACTCCCGATCTTGAAAAAGAAATTCTTCATGAAATTGAGCACGCCAGCGATCCTGCTGCTGCTTATTATTTTTTAAGAATATTCATGTACAAAGACAAAGTTCTACATTTTAGTGGATGGCAAACGGACAAAAATTACCGACTGTTTCAAAAAGATAAAGTAAAATTCGTTTCTGACAGGATTGTTCATGAAACTCTAGAAGTCAATGGCAGGTCTGAAACCCTAAAAAACAGACTTATACATTACTCTTTCAATAGTTATGAAGAGTATAAATCAAAGATGGTTAAATATGGTAAAATGAAGGCCAAAGAATCCTTTGATGCAGGTAAAAAAGCCAGGTGGTATCATTCGGTTTTAAGACCCAGTTGGAAATTCTTCAATCACTATATACTTAGATTGGGATTTTTAGATGGCAAAAAAGGTCTTGTTATTTCTTATCTAAATGCACTGGGGGTTTACACCAGATTCAAAGAACTTAAACGTCTGAATTCAGCAAATTATAAATGAGACGGAATCCTAAAAGTATAATCCTTTTCTGTCCCACAAAAAATTGGGGTGGGATAGAAAAAAATCTGCTATTGAGAGCCATATATTTAGGTAATGCTGGCTATAAAGTTGTAGTAGTACTATTAGAAAACACATTCGAAACAAAGTTTTTAAATCTCACAAATGTTACTGTTCACACCATTACAAAACGCGGTGGAGATTTAAATTTCTTTGTTGTTTTAAGATATGTAAGACTTATTAAAAAAGTTAGGCCTGTAACGGTATTTGCAGCGCTTAAACGAGATTGGTGGTTAGTTTCGTTATCGGCCCACTTAACCAAAGTACCCAATAAAATCCTATATCTTGGCAACCTCAGAAAGGTTAAGTCCAGTCTAAAGTATCGTCTGGTATTTGAGGTTTTTAAGTCCAAGGTGTTGGTCAATAGCGATTCTTTAAAAGATGACTTGTTACAAAATAGCTCTCACTTTAATTCAAGTAATCTTATTAAAATTAATAATGGCATAGAACTCCCAATTACTGAAAAAGATGAAGATTGGCTTCCCGTAAAATCTCTAAATCTTCCCGCAGATACATTTTTCGTAGGTGTTGCAGGATGGTTGAATTACAGAAAAGGATTCGATCTTTTACCTGAGATACTAGAAAAATTACCCCAAAATGTGCATATATTACATGCGGGCACAGGTGGTTTTGAACTGAATATGGATGAAATACTATCCAAATACCCCAATCTTGTATCACGCATTCACTTTCTTGGTCATGTTAGCGCAATGGACCAATTTTTTCAAAATATTGATGTGTTCCTATTATGTTCTAGAGAAGAGGGCATGGCCAACGTATTATTGGAATCATTAAGTCATGGTGTGCCCATTGTATCCACAAAAGTACCTGGTAGCGAAGAATTGTTGGATAACGGTGCCTACGGTATCTTAACCGAAATAAACGATGTAACCGCTATGGCCAATGGCATTCAATCCATAATGGAGCAACATATAAAATTTGAGCCCGATTATTTAAAACAGAGGATTACAAGTAGTTTTTCTTTAGAAAAAATGATGAGAAATACGGAACAATTATTTTTTCCTCCAGAGTAATAATTTATTGAATCATGACCGAAGAAATCAACAAATGCATAGAAGTCCTAAATCAAGGCGGCCTCATTCTCTACCCAACTGATACTGTTTGGGGCATTGGTTGCGACGCCTCCAATGAAGCGGCCGTAAAAAAAATTTACGACCTAAAGCAAAGAGAAGACAGTAAAGCCTTAATTTGTCTGGTGGCCAACGATGCCATGCTCGAAAGAACGGTAGAAAATGTTCCCGATTTGGCCTATGATATCATGGACCTTTCTACCAAACCCACCACTATTGTATATGATGGCCCAAAAGGGGTTGCCAAAAATTTAATTGCAGAAGACAATACTCTGGCTATTCGTGTAGCTTCGGATAAATTCTGCCGTTACCTGATCAATAAGTTCAAAAAACCTATAGTTTCTACCTCTTCCAACATTTCAGGGCAGCCAACCCCTAAAAGTTTTGCCGAAATAGACGAAGTTATTTTAAAAGGTGTAGACTATGTGGTAAATTTGCAGCCCGAACAAAAAAATGCGGTTCCTTCTGCCATTATCAAACTAAGTAGTGATGGCACGGTAAAAATCATACGTGAATAAAGTTCATGTCTTTCAAGGCATTGACCCTTATTAGTTATTCGTATTTTGAGCAGTATACTAAAAATGAAATCTTTGAACTACGAAAAAGCGCTTTCCAACCCTATTTTTAAAATCGTTTCTCAAGCAGCCGATGAAATTGGTGTGGACTGTTATGTTATTGGGGGATTTGTGAGGGATTTCCTTTTAAAAAGAGGAACGGCCAAAGACATAGATATTGTTGCTGTTGGAAGTGGTATTGAACTGGCAAAAAAGGTGGCGATCCTGCTCAAGGGAAAACCGCAGGTAAGCATATTTAAAAATTTTGGGACGGCTATGTTACGTCATGGTGATATAGAACTGGAATTTGTTGGGGCCCGTAAAGAAAGTTACCATAGGGATAGCCGTAAACCCGTAGTAGAAGACGGAACCCTGGCCGATGATCAAAATAGGCGGGATTTTACCATAAATGCATTGGCACTATCTTTAAAGTCAGATAACTTTGGAGAGCTTCTTGACCCCTTTAATGGGGTTGCCGATTTAGAGAAAAAAATTATTCGCACCCCTCTTGAACCGGGTATTACCTATTCTGATGACCCGTTGCGGATGATGCGTGCCATTCGCTTCGCTACACAGCTAAATTTTACCATTGAGCAAGCTTCCCTACAATCCATTACGGATAACAAGGAACGTATAAAAATTATTTCCAAGGAGCGAATAGTTGATGAACTTAATAAAATTCTGTCCTGCGCAACACCTTCAACCGGGTTCGCCTTACTCCATAAAACTGGGCTTCTGCCGTATATTCTTCCTGAACTGGTAGCATTGCAAGGCATAGAAGAAATTGAAGGGCAACGCCACAAAGACAACTTTTGGCATACCCTAGAGGTGGTAGACAACATTTCAAAAACTACGGATAACCTATGGTTACGTTGGGCCGCACTATTGCACGACATTGGGAAAGCGCCAACGAAAAAGTTTCACAAAAAAATTGGTTGGACATTCCACGGACATGAATTTGTGGGCTCTAAAATGGTTTACAAACTGTTTAAAAGACTCCGTATGCCATTGAACGATAAAATGAAATTCGTTCAAAAAATGGTACTAATGAGTTCTAGACCCATTGTTCTTGCGGAAGATTATGCTACGGATTCGGCTGTACGCCGCTTGGTTTTTGATGCAGGGGAAAATGTAGAGGATTTAATGACGCTTTGCGAAGCCGATATCACTACCAAAAACCCTAAGAAACAAAGAAGATATAAGAACAACTTTAAAGTTGTTCGTCAAAAAATTATTGAAGTAGAAGAGCGAGACCATATACGCCAATTTCAACCTCCGGTAAGCGGTGAAGAAATCATGGAAACCTTCAACCTAAAACCGTCAAAGGAAATTGGTATCATTAAAGAGGCTATCAAAGAAGCCATTCTAGAAGGTGAAATTCCCAATGAATACGAGGCCGCAAAAGAATTTATGTTAGCAAAAGGAAAAGCGCTTGGTCTTACACCCTCCTAAATAGGGTACAATGCCTATTTATATCCCTAAAAAAGATTGGACTTAGCTTAACAATACACCGCAGATTATCACGTTTTAATGTTGAACACAAATGAAAAACAATTAAAATATGTGAGGTGTTTTTTTAGCAACCTCTGTTTACAGGTTAAAGTACCCGCTTTTCTGGTGATGAATAAAGAATAGTAGTGCTTAGCAACAAAAATAGATACCTTTACAACCACATATACAAAATTGCCTTCTTTTTATCCAACTAAAAAGTCATGAAAAAATTCCTCCTGATTGTACTTTTAACCGCTACCTCAGTTTGTGGACTTAGAGCACAGCAAGATGCCCAATATACACAATACATGTACAATACTATGGCTATTAACCCAGCTTACGCCGGTTCTCGCGGCGTACTTAGTATTGCGGGATTGCACCGTTCGCAATGGGTTGGTGTAGAAGGCGCACCAAAAACACAGACACTTAGTTTGCACACTCCTATCAATGACAGGGTGGGCGTTGGTCTTTCCATTGTAAATGATGACATAGGAAACGGAACCAGCCAAGAAACCTATTTTGATGGTGTTTTTTCCTATACGGTACCTATTTCAAGAGAAGCAAATCTTTCATTTGGATTAAAAGCCAGTGCTCATGTCCTAAACTTGGATTTTAGTAAATTGTCCAACTACAGCAACGAAGCCTCCGGCGCAGGCCTTACCAACATTGACAATAAGCTTTCCCCAAATTTTGGAGCCGGTGTCTATTATTACGATGAACGGTTTTACATGGGGCTTTCCGTGCCTAATTTCTTGGCTACAAAACATTTTGACGGTGATGCCTCTAGCTCTTCTTTTTTAGCCAAAGAACGCATGAATTTTTATTTGGTTTCGGGATATATCTATGACTTAAACCAAAGATGGCAGTTTAAACCCGCAGTACTATTAAAAGCAGTTAATGGAGCTCCATTACAAATAGATTTATCCGCTAATTTCATGTTCAACAATAAATTTATATTGGGGGCGGGTTATCGTTGGGATGCGGCTCTAAGTGGCATGTTCGGTTTTCAAGCCTCGGACCAAATATTGCTAGGTCTGGCTTATGACAGAGAGGTTACGGAATTAGGTGGCACCAGATTTAACGATGGCTCTTTTGAAGTGGTATTGAGATATGAATTTAAATCTAGGTATAGAAGAACAACCGCTCCAAGATTCTTTTAAAAAAATTTCCACAACAGCTTTAAAACAATTTTTTCGGTATCAACCATTCTTTCTCCCTACTTCCCTTTTTCTCAATCTACCGTATCTACCCTATGGCAAATAAATCATCCTACAGCTTATAAGGTCTATACATCTGGTTTTTCGTACTATACAACATATAATTTGAGACGTCTGTATCCCTGCTTAAATTTACGTTACAACGTTGTAAGTCTTTATCTACAATAATTTTATAAAGACCGCATAAAATACATTCCCTTTTGGCGAATCGTTTAAAAAAAATTTTCGGGGCCTTTCTTTTGTTCTTACTTGCCCATGTGGCAAACGCCCAACAAACCACAAATTGGACAGCGGTATCCCTTTCTGTATGGGAGTCTGTTACCGATGATGGGTTAGTGCGT
The DNA here is from genome assembly GCF_030549125.1 of Zobellia sp. 1_MG-2023. NCBI lineage: Bacteria > Pseudomonadati > Bacteroidota > Flavobacteriia > Flavobacteriales > Flavobacteriaceae > Zobellia > Zobellia sp. 1_MG-2023. The sequence goes on from NZ_JAUOSY010000011.1 coordinate 136,650, forward strand.
GTGGAGTGTAGAGTAGCAGGAGGGGTGACTGTTTTAGGAAACGAAACCATGGGCTGTACAAGCGCTTCCACTTATAGCGACCCTCTGGTATTTGGTAGTAATTCTTTAGAAATTTCTGCAAGTTCTATTGTAGATGGCAATTTAAACTTTCATTTTTTTGATGCAACTACAGGGGATCCCGTTCATATTGTAAATCCCATTTTGCATGCTGATAAAGTGGGCACTTTTGCCGTGGTCGCAATATTTTCCGATGCAGCAACTGGAAACTTTAATATTACAAACGGCACATGGACAGAGTTAAGTTCCAATGGTCCTATTTTTCAATCTACCCCTACCCTTTTCAATATTGACGACACTTCCCTGTTGATTAGTGGAGGAGGAGAATGTGTAAACGGTTCCAACATTGGAACAGGTGGAGGAAGCTTACGTGTTGAAAATGTTACAAGTTCCATAGAAATGGATGTAGATGTCACTGGCGGTTTACTTTCTCTCCTTACTGCTTCCGATGAAGTCGAATTCGTACTTACCAATCTCATCATTGCCGACCCAAAAATTGAAGTAACCAAAACGGTCATTGAAAATTTTGGAGACCCGGTCAGTATTGGAAATACAATTGATTATACCATTACCGTAGAAAACACCGGAAACGTTGCTTTGAACGCCATAGACCTAATGGATACGTTTACCGATATAGACACAAATACATTATCACTAACAAGTGGCCCAACCTTTAACTCATCAACTATGGGTTCTGGTGAAGGAACACTCCTTCCTACCGAAAACGCAACTTACTTAGCAAGTTTCGCTCTAAACTCAACCGCTATAGAAGCTGGAGGGGTCAGCAATCAAATTACTGTTCTTGCCGATAGTCCATATGGAACCGATGACGTAAACGACCTTTCCGATGACGGCATTGATACCGATGGAAACATTGAAGACGACCCTACCATAAGCTATTTCCCTACTGCAGAAAATGAAACCGTTACCATATGCGAAGCGGACACAATTGATATTAATGTTCTTTTAAACGATGATTTTGGTGGAAATGGGCCTGCCTCCGGCAGTATATTTATTGTCAGTTCCGCAAGTTCGGGAACTGTTTTGGTTAATGACAATGGTACTTCATCCAACCCTTTGGATGACTATATAACCTATACTTCGGCCACGGGGCATACCGGCTCAGACAGTTTTGTTTACGGAATAAGGGATAGCAAAGGATACACCCAACACGCCACGGTTTCCATTACAGAACAGGCCGCTCCCGATGCAGGTACGGACGGAACGTTGACTATCTGCGAAGGGGCAACGGTAAACGAATCACAACTTTTTGCCCAGCTTGGAGGAACTCCCGATTCTGGGGGAATTTGGTCTCCTGCAATGGCAGGTGCCGGCACTTATACCTATACCGTAACAGCGACAGTACCTTGTACCGTTGATGATACTTCCGAGGTAGTCGTTTCGGAACAGGTAGCTCCCGTTGCAGGTACCGACGGAACGTTGAACATCTGTGAAGGGGCAACAGTAAATGAAACTCAACTTTTCGCACATCTCGGTGGAACTCCGGATTCCGGGGGAACATGGTCGCCAGCAATGGCAGGTGCTGGAACCTATACTTACACGGTCGCAGCAACTTCACCATGTACTGTGGACAGTACATCCGAGGTGGTGGTTTCCGAACAATCTTTACCGAATGCTGGTACAGACGGAACTTTGACCATCTGCGAAGGCGCAACAGTTACAGAATCACAACTTTTTGCACAGCTCGGTGGCACTCCCGATTCCGGGGGGACTTGGTCGCCTACTCCCTCAGGAGCAGGAACCTATACCTACACCGTTACAGCGACAGCACCCTGTACCTTAGACAGTACATCAGAAGTAGTGGTCTCCGAACAGGCAGCTCCCAATGCAGGTACGGACGGAACGTTGACCATCTGTGAAGGCTCGACGGTAAACGAAACCCAACTTTTTGCCCAGCTTGGAGGAACTCCCGATTCTGGGGGAATTTGGTCTCCTGCAATGGCAGGTGCCGGCACTTATACCTACACCGTAACAGCGACAGTACCTTGTACCGTTGATGATACTTCCGAGGTAGTCGTTTCGGAACAGGTAGCTCCCGATGCAGGTACTGACGGAACTTTGACCATCTGTGAAGGCGCAACGGTAAACAAATCACAGCTTTTTGCTCAACTTGGTGGGACACCCGATTCCGGTGGAATCTGGTCACCGGCAATGGCAGGTGCCGGCACGTATACCTACACCGTTACAGCGACAGCTCCCTGTACCTTAGACAGCACATCAGAAGTGGTAGTTTCCGAACAGGCCGCTCCCGATGCAGGTACAGACGGAACGTTGACCATCTGCGAAGGGTCAACAGTAAACGAAACTCAACTTTTTGCTCAGCTTGGTGGCACTCCGGATTCCGGTGGGACATGGTCACCTACTCCTTCGGGAGCAGGAACTTATACTTACACCGTTGCGGCAACTTCACCATGTTCAGTGGATGGGACATCCGAAGTAGTGGTCTCCGAACAGACCGCTCCCGATGCAGGTACCGATGGAACATTGACTATCTGTGAAGGGGAGGCAGTTACCGAATCACAACTTTTTGCTCAGCTTGGCGGAACCCCTGATTCAGGGGGGACTTGGTCTCCTGCAATGGCAGGAGCCGGAACCTATACCTATACCGTTGCGGCGACAGCACCTTGTACCTTAGACAGCACATCCGAAGTGGTAGTTTCCGAACAGGCAGCTCCCGATGCAGGTTCCGATGGAACTTTGACAATCTGCGAAGGTTCGACGGTTACCGAATCACAGCTTTTCAGTCAGCTTGGCGGAACTCCCGATTCTGGGGGGAATTGGTCCCCTGCAATGGCTGCTGGCGGAACCTATACCTACACCGTTGCAGCAACAGCGCCTTGTACCGTTGATGATACCTCAGAAGTTATTGTTTCCGAACAGGCAGCTCCCGATGCGGGTACCGACGGAACGTTGACCATCTGTGAAGGGTCAACGGTAAACGAATCACAACTTTTTGCTCAACTCGGTGGCACACCCGATTCCGGTGGGACATGGTCACCGGCAATGGCAGGTGCCGGCACGTATACCTACACCGTTGCGGCGACAGCACCTTGTACCTTAGACAGCACATCCGAAGTGGTAGTTTCCGAACAGGCCGCTCCCGATGCAGGTACCGATGGAACATTGACCATCTGTGAAGGGGCAACGGTAAACGAAACCCAACTTTTTGCTCAGCTTGGCGGAACTCCTGATTCCGGTGGGACATGGTCTCCAACTCCCTCTAGAACGGGAACTTATACATACACGGTCGCAGCTACTGCACCATGTACAGTGGACAGCTCATCCGAAGTGGTAGTTTCCGAACAGGCAGCTCCCGATGCGGGTACCGACGGAACGTTGACCATCTGTGAAGGGTCAACGGTAAACGAATCACAACTTTTTGCTCAACTCGGTGGCACACCCGATTCCGGTGGGACATGGTCACCGGCAGTGACAGGAGTCGGCACTTATACTTACACTGTTGTGGCGACAGCACCTTGTACCTTAGACAGCACATCCGAAGTGGTAGTTTCGGAACAGGCCGCTCCCGATGCAGGTTCCGATGGAACTTTGACCATCTGCGAAGATGCAACGATAAACGAAACCCAACTTTTCGCACAGCTCAGCGGCACACCCGATTCAGGTGGGACATGGTCGCCAGCAGTGACAGGAGCCGGAACCTATACCTACACGGTCACAGCAACTTCACCATGTACAGTGGACAGCACATCCGAAGTGGTAGTTTCCGAACAGGCAGCTCCCGATGCAGGTACGGACGGAACATTGACCATCTGTGAAGGGTCAACGGTAAACGAAACCCAACTTTTTGCTCA
>NZ_JAUOSY010000012.1:0-137912 GCF_030549125.1 Zobellia sp. 1_MG-2023
ACTTACACCTACACCGTTGCGGCGACAGCACCTTGTACCGTTGATGATATTTCCGAGGTGATAGTCTCCGAACAGGCCGCTCCCGATGCAGGTACGGACGGAACATTGACCATCTGTGAAGGGTCAACGGTAAACGAAACCCAACTTTTTGCTCAACTCGGTGGCACACCCGATTCCGGTGGGACATGGTCACCAGCAATGGCAGGTGCCGGCACTTACACCTACACCGTTGCGGCGACAGCACCTTGTACCGTTGATGATATTTCCGAGGTGATAGTCTCCGAACAGGCAGCTCCCGATGCAGGTACGGACGGAACGTTGACCATCTGCGAAGGTTCGACAGTAAACGAAACCCAACTTTTTGCTCAACTCGGTGGGACACCCGATTCAGGGGGGACCTGGTCTCCAGCAATGGCAGGTGCCGGAACTTATACCTACACCGTAGCGGCTACTGCGCCATGTACAGTGGATGGGACATCCGAAGTAGTGGTCTCCGAACAGACCGCTCCTGATGCAGGTACCGATGGAACATTGACTATCTGTGAAGGCGCAACGATAAACGAAACCCAACTTTTTGCCCAGCTTGGCGGTACTCCTGATTCCGGTGGGACATGGTCGCCAACCCCCTCTGGAGCGGGAACCTATACGTACACTATAGAAGGTTTCTCATGTCCCAATGCAACTGCTACCGTTACTGTTATTGAAGAAATATTACCGGATGCCGGTACTAGTACCTCATTAATCATATGTCCCGATACTACAATATCCGCTGCTCAACTTTTTTCACTCTTAGGAACTTCAGAAACTGGAGGAACTTGGAGTCCAAATCCCGAGAACGCTGGTGCAGGGGTTTATGTCTATAGCATTGCAGGCAATATTTGCGGCGGAAATTCTGAGGCTTCAGTTACAGTAACAATATCAAATCTAGATTCAGACGGAGATACCATTATAGATTGTAAAGAAGACCTGGATACTACCGATCGTTTTAATGATTGCGACTCCATTGGTGGAACCCCCTTGTCCAATAGCGATTGTGACAATGATAACCTTTCAGAAGAGGAAGAAAATTTATTGGGCACAGACCCTAAGAACCCTGATACCGACGGTGACGGCGTACTGGACGGACAGGAAGTAACTGATAATACCGACCCCTTGGATTCTTGCGATTTCTTATTGGTAAGTCAGACTCTTGAACCTAGCGCAGATTGGAAGTTGGAAGATTGTGATATGGACAGCCTGAACAACCAACAGGAGGTAATGAGAGGAACCGACCCTGCAAATCCGGATACCGATGGGGATACAATTACCGATGGTCAAGAAGTTTTGGATAACACAGACCCACTTGATCCGTGCGATTCCGTAGGAGGAAATCCACCAGCCAATATTTCATGTGAGTTGTTCGTTGAAATAGATATAGTTAAGCCCGGGGATATTTTAAACGGAGCTTTTAAAATTATAAATATTGACCGATTCCCCGATAACCACGTAGAAATTTTTAACCGATGGGGAATTTTGGTTTGGGAATCCGAGGGTTATGATAATCAGAACAACGCTTTTGAAGGTTCTTCACAAGGACGTATAACTATAATCGAAAATCAGAAATTACCCTCCGGTGTTTATTTCTATCAAATAAAATATGTCTCAAAAGGAGAAGATAAAATGATAAGCGGGTATCTCTATTTGATGCGACAATAATTAAGGATGAAAAAAGAACTTACATCTCTAATACTACTTCTGACCACTGTTTTTTGCTTTGGTCAGCAGGATGCGCAGTTCACTCAGTACATGTACAACACCTTGTCTGTGAACCCTGCTTATGCCGGTTCTAGAGATGTCCTTGGGGTCTCCCTATTACATAGGTCACAATGGGTAGGCTTGGATGGCGCACCTAGTACCCAAACCTTCAATATCCAAGGACCTTATACTAATAAAATAGGTTTAGGTTTTTCTATCGTTCATGACGAAATAGGGAATAACACCAACCAAAACACAAATTTTGATCTTGCTTTCTCATATAATATTCCAACATCGGAAAACTACAAACTTTCATTCGGCCTTTCAGCCGGAGGTCATCTATTAAATGTAGATTTCAATAAGTTAAGGAATTATAGTGCTAACTTGGCACCTTCCGTAGAAAGTGAACTCTACAAAAAGTTTTCTCCCAGTATTGGGGCTGGCGTTTATTTCTACTCCAACAAGTTCTACATAGGTCTCTCTACCCCTAACCTCTTAGAAACCGAACATTTTCAAAATCCAGATGATGATGGCACTGTAATAGCTTCAGAGCGTGTGAATGTCTATTTAATATCAGGTTATGTCTTTGATCTAAATTCAAACTTAAAATTCAAACCTGCATATCTCATCAAGGCTGTTGCCGGAGCTCCTCTTCAAGTAGATGTTTCCGCCAATTTCCTGCTCAATGAAAAATTCACATTGGGAGCGGCATATCGGCTAGATGCTGCAGTAAGCGCGTTATTTGGATTTCAAATGGGAAAAAAGTTTATGCTAGGACTAGCCTATGACCGTGAAATATCATCTCTGGGAGGGCAACAATTTAACAACGGTTCTTTTGAAATATTCCTTAGATATGAATTCATTAAAAGTGCCAAAATAGATTTAACCCCAAGATTCTTTTAGATATGAAGATAAAACCCACATATCTATTACTTCTACTCCTTTTAATCTGCTGGGGCACGAATTGTTTTTCGCAGAGGAAAAAGAAAGACACGGATGTTGATAATTTTGACCATTATGCCTACATGCAGGAAATTGAGTCCTATGCATCTTTACTGGAAAAAGGGTATGATGAAGTCACTATTCATAAGAAACTTGGTAATGCCAATTACCATAGTGCCAACTATGACGTAGCCACTTTTTGGTATGGGAAGCTTTTAGAAAACGACCAAGTTGCAGTTTCTCCAGACTATCTTTACAGGTATGCCTTGGCGCTCAAATCCATAAAACGATACGATGAGTCCAACCAATGGATGGAGAAATTCAAAAAAATAAAGAACAATGATACCCGGGCCAATCTGCACGCCCGTAATCCGGAATATCTAAAAGAGATTCAAATTCCAAAAGAACAATATACGATAGAGAACCTAGCTGCACTTAATTCCGAAGAATCGGATTTTGCCCCATCTTATTTTTTAAAAAACCTCGTATTTACTACCTCCAGAGACTTGGAAACCCAAAAATACAGCCCCCTTCCCTACCTTAATTTATATGAGTGCGAAGTTGGAGAAAAGGGCAAAACGGGACAGCTTTCTGTACTTTCAGAGGTTCTAAATACCAAAGCCAATGAATCCTCTACATCTTTTTCAAAGGATGGAAAAACTGTATATTTCACAAGGAACAATTTTTCCAAAAAATCTTTCAAAAGGGATAAAAATGGAATCAGTAGGTTAAAGATATACAGAGCTTTCAATACAAATGAAATTTGGCAAGAACCGGAAGACCTCCCCTTTAACGGCACCAATTTTTCGGTTGCCCATCCTTCTTTAAGTTCAGACGGAACAAAACTCTATTTTGCTTCCGATATGCCCGGTGGAATGGGCGCTTCTGATATTTACGTGGTAGATGTATTATCCGATGGTAGTTTTGGAGAACCCAAGAATTTAGGAGCTCCTATAAATACCGAGGGCAAAGAAACGTTTCCTTTTATTTCGGATTCAGGAATTCTATATTTTGCTTCTAACGGACACCCTGGTCTAGGCGGACTTGATATTTTCAAATTCGATATTAATACTGAAAATAAGGTAACCAATTTAGGAAGTCCTATTAATAGCCCGGAAGATGATTTTTCACTTGTATTGGACCCATCCGAAGAAATAGGCTATTTTGCTTCCAACAGAAAAGGTGGAAAAGGCAATGACGATATATATACCTTAAAACGAAATGATACTGACTGCTTTACCTTTATAGAAGGAAATGCCTATGATAAGGATTCTGACCAACCATTGGCAGAAACTCTTATTGAAGCGCTGGACTATGATGGGCAGAAGTTGGCAGAGACCCTGACCGCTTCTGATGGCTCGTACACTATACGTATCCCCTGCCAAGAAAAGCAATACCAGCTCTCCGGCAAAAAAGAAGGTTATGAGGTTGGCACGTTGTTTATGCTCACTACCAGCGATAAAAAACAGATTAGCGGTACTCGTTTAGAACTAGAACTGTCTACCAAAGTTGCAGATGTAGGTTCCGATTTGGTCAAGATATTAAAGCTTACCCCTATTTATTTTGACCTGAACAGCTCCTACCTAAGAAAAGACGCCTACACCGAATTGGACAAGGTAGTTGATTATATGAGTAAAAGACCGGATATAAAAATTGCCGTGGGATCACATACGGATAGCCGTGAGGGAGATGACTATAATTTATGGTTATCCAAAAGAAGGGCTATGAGAACGGTAGCTTACATAACATCAAAAGGAATAGATTCTTCCCGAATTTCCGGTACGGGTTACGGTGAAACCCAATTATTGAACGATTGCGCCAATGGTGTAAGATGCTCGGAAAGCAAGCATCAACTGAATAGACGTTCAGAATTCATTGTAATAGAAAAATAACCTGGTTCCTGTCTAAGAAATAGCATTAGAGAGGGGGTAAAATAATTCTAGGAGCCTTATTTTTGCACAAAGGAAACTTCCTATGCAAAAGAACTTCAGAAAAGTGGCTAAAGTAGCTCTGGTCCTCGTATATCTTGTTATTATTGCCGGTGCCGTGGTACGTGGAACAGGAAGTGGAATGGGGTGCCCCGATTGGCCCAAATGTTTTGGACACTATATTCCTCCCACCGAAATTTCACAACTACAATGGAAGCCAGATACCGATATCAAGAAAGGCCAAATCATTATTGTAGACGAAACTCTTCAAGTGGCCACGGAAAGTTTTAGAACCAGCACTTCGTTTGATAAAAACAACTGGAAAACTTACACCAAACATGATTATGCTCAGTTTAATCCCGCCCATACATGGATAGAGTACATCAATCGCCTATTTGGTGCTTTGGCAGGTCTGGCTACTTTAGTGCTTGCCGTTATGTCTATCCCGCAATTTAAAACCAATAAAAAAATAACCGTTCTGTCATGGCTCGTAGTCTTCGGTATGGGCTTTCAAGCCTGGTTGGGTGCAACGGTAGTCTATTCCGTCTTAGAGCCGGTTAAAATCACGGTCCACATGGTTATGGCATTGGTTATTGTGGCCGTTCTTCTATACATTATCTACTTAACAAAAGGAAAAGTAGAAAAACCCAAAAATTACAGAGATATTGTTCCGCTTGTAGCGCTGCTACTTTTTATGACCTTGGTGCAAGTAATTCTAGGTACTCAGGTAAGACAATTTGTAGATGATCAGATGGATATTTTTGGCGATGCGGCAAAAAACCAATGGCTAGTTAATGCAGATTGGCATTTTTACGTACATCGTTCGTTTTCAATAGTTATTGTACTGCTAAACGTTTTTCTGGCTCAACGCATTTTTAAATACAAACTTAATTTCCCTAAAATAAATTGGGTACTACTATTCTTGCTGTTAGAGGCCTTGTCCGGTGTTGTCATGTACTACTTTCATTTTCCGCTCGCATCACAACCTATTCATCTGGTATTGGCCAGCTTGCTTTTTGGGGTTCAGTTTTATTTGCTTTTAGAAGCGTTAAGTGCCAAAAGAAGCTATAAATCTTTGTAACTTTGTCAACCCTTAAAAATTGTGGTTATGATTTACAAAATACGTGTCATATTAGATGCTAAAGAGGATATTTTCCGAGACCTAGAAATAGAAGCCAGTACTTCTATGGAAGAGTTTCATAATGCTATTGCACAATCTTTTGGGTTTCTTGGTAATGAAATGGCCTCTTTTTACACTTGCGATGAAGAATGGAACCAAGATGAGGAAATCGCCCTTTTTGATATGAGCGATAACGGTTCTGACGTACGCCTGATGAACGAAACGTTTTTGGAGGATATCATGACGGAAAACAGCCCAAAACTGATTTATGTTTATGATTTTTTAAGTATGTGGACGTTCTATGTAGAACTAGCGGATATTGTTGAACCTGAATCCGGTATTGCATACCCCAACGTATTGTTCAGCTTTGGTGAACTTCCCGAAACTCCACCTGAAAAGAATTTTGAGTCCAAACCCAAGTTTGATTTTGACGATACTTTTGACAATTACGATGATTTGGATTTTGATGAAAACTGGAATTAGTTTATTTCTTCCGGATCAGCAATATATCCATCTTTACAAATTCATTTAGCATTCTAATTTTAAGCAACACGTACCTTATCAAGAATTAAAACAGCTATTAAAATATGATCAACCTATATCCTACCCAAATCGAAACAATTTCCCTGCACCGTGTGGGGAACAAAAACAAAGGCGAAGGGATCTTTCTTTCCGAGGAGCCTTTTTCTTTAAATGATGAGACTACCGGTCTCCTTAAAGAATACTTCTTTAAGCCTTTTCGTGAGAAGGAAGAGAACTATTTTAAGTTTGTAAATGATGTAGATGTTGAGTTTAACGAACTCTTTAAAGTAGTTACAGATATGTTTTCCGATCCGGAAAGCATGCACGTAAATTCTAAAAAAATAGCACAACACCTTTTTGAACAATCCAACCACCCACATATTAAAAGTGGTGAGGTCTATGTGGCGCATTTGTCTAATGTTATGCTGGATAATGAAAAGACCGAAGCTATTGGTGTTTTCAAAAGTGAGCTAAAACATGATTTTCTTCAATTTGAGGAAAAAGGAAGCAACCTAGATATTGTAATCCAGCAAGGTATTAACATTAACAAATTAGATAAAGGCTGTCTTATATTCAACGTAAACAAAGAAGAAGGATATAAAATTCTTTCTGTTGACAGTAACCGCTATGACACCAAATATTGGCTAGAAAATTTCTTGGATGTAGAGGCACTTGCAGATGAAAACTTCTACACTAAAAACTATTTGAAGTTTTGTCAGAATTTTGCAAAAGATGTGGTATTGCCTGCCGAGGATAAGCAACAAGAGGTTCTCTTTATGAACCGTGCGGTTAACCATTTTGCTAAGAACGATGCTTTTGAAGAGACAGGATTCCTAAATGAAGTAATGGAAAATCCTGAATTAATACCTGAATTCAAAAACTATAAGGTAGAAAAAGGACCCAAATTTAGTATTGAGGACGTATCTAATTTTGATATTGCGAACAAAGCCGTATCCGACGCTCGAAAGAAAATAAAAAATGTCATAAACCTAGACACCAACATACAGATTAAAATGGATTTTATAAATCCGGAATCTGCAGAGAAATTTGTAGAAAAGGGCTGGGACGAAGAACGCCAAATGTACTACTACCTTGTTTATTTTAACAAAGAGGAAAAAAACTAAAAATTAGGGTTGTTGGTATCGCTAAAGTGCTATTACTTTTGATGCCAACAACCCCTTTTATTACTGTATTTTTATACGTTGTTCCAATATTTGCTTCATACTCACATCTTCGTAATTACGACGTACAAAATTCAAGGCCAAATCCAATACTTCGCCCATAGTTTCAGACTTCCTAAATTGCTGGTCCAGTGTTAGTTCGTAGATTTGTTCTCGTAACATTTCTAAATTTTCCCGAGTAGAAATCGTATCTTTCTTAACAATGCCACGAAGCCGTTTTATACGTGCTCCAGAACTTAAAATTCGCTTGGCAACAATAGACCTTTCTTCCAACTTATATTGATCTACGGAATCTCTTCTCAGCTTTTTCCTTACAAGCTCTACCATCTGAAAATTTTCCTTAAAAAATTGAGGTCTATACACCTTTAGTTTCCCTTCAAAACACTGTTGATCAAAATCTATGGCACGTATACGATAAACCACATGATCAAAGTCATGAACAGGAACAATTACGTAATTGTAAGACCTCATATCTCCCAATAAACGAATCATACAACGCTCATTGAATTTTACGAATTCTTTGGCCAATTGAGATTTTTCGGATTCCGTACAATTGGGCAACATATCCTTTATAAAAACATCTCCCGGAATACCGGCAATATGCTCTTCGATCAAGGTGTCTTTGTAGACCAAAAAGTTAAGGTTATAAGGAGAAAGCATATGCTCTAATTCCAGTCCGTATATCCTAGATGCATCGGTCTTTTTTACATAAAAATAGGTGAAGTTATCGTTTAAAATATTCCTGACCTTTATCCGAAAAGGTTTGGAGTTTCCAAAGGTGCAAAAGTCTACCGCATCTACATTTAAGTATTGATGAATGTTATCACTACCATCCGAATGGAGTATGGAATATACCTTCTTTAGGCTATTATCAATTTCAATTCTATCAAACTCTGAATAATATACCCGTATCCACAGTGTATCCTCATCATCAGAATCATAGACCACTACAGAACCGGCAAAACGTAACAAATCTTCATAAAAGATGGGTATCTCTATTTTTCGGCTATAATGCCCTAAATATTGGTCTAGCTTCTTGCTCACCGGGTACGCCGGTTTTTTCTTCGACATGAGTCGTTCTTCTGACATATTTCCAATTTCCTTACAAATTAATCAATTCCCACAAATTATGGGTCAACTTACAAGTATTACGCTTAAAACAACATCTTTTACAGGGTTTACAACATTTATTTAGCAGAGTGGGGCAACCTTAGTTATTTTGTTACAGTTCCAAATTGACCAAACCAATGAATACGTTACTAAAGCCATCTCTAAAGGGCATCCTTTATCTTTTTATTGCGTTTAATGCATTTTTCGGTTATTCACAATTAAGTGATCTTCATTATCTACCCCCATTAAAGCAAGGTCAAAATAACCAAGGTATACAAAACCAGGCAATTCATTTGTCTACACCTGAAACAACACCTTTTACCGTTAACGCCTATAGAGGTACGAGCAATACTCCTATACAGACCTTTTCTATTGACAATCTAAATTCGGCCGTTTGGACCCTAAGTAACGGAGACAACAATATTACATTGGTTAGTAACAGTAATACCGGGGTTGTACTTACAAATAGCGGATTGCGTTTTGAGGCACCGGGCGGACAAGAATTCTATGTTAACTATAGAGGTAAGTCCGGATCACAGGCCGCTTCTTTAACCGCAAAGGGAAGGCAAGCGCTAGGTACTAATTTTAAATGGGGAGGTGTACCGAATAAAGGTACCCATTCTTCAAAATCCAACACCTTAGGTATTATGGCCACTGAGGATAATACCACAGTAACCTTGTCCGGTTATGATTCCGGATGTCAGTTTAGGCTCGGTAACAACAGGGCCGGTATTACTGCAGACTCCTATACTATAACTTTAGATAAAAACGAATCGTTCGTATTTGAGACCTATATAGGTAATTCATATACTCGGGCCCATGAAGATGGTTGGATCGGAGCTTCAATTGTTTCTAACAATGATATTGTAATTAGTAACGGTTCTATAAACTTTGGTAGTCAAGACGGACAAAGCCATAGGGATGCCGGTATTGACCAACCTGTTCCAGTAAATAAACTGGGTAAGGACTATGTTTTTATTAGAGGTAATGGAAATACCAACGGACTTACGGAATTTCCATTGATTATTGCTACAGCAGATAATACACAGATTTTTGTAAACGGGAATACAGCCCCTATCGCAACAATAGACAATGGCGAGTATTTTAAAATTCCTAGCAGTAATTATTCTCGTAATTCCGCTGGTGGTAACATGTTCGTTCAAACATCAAAAGATACATACGCTTATCAATCCGTAGCGGGTTCGTCCGCGTTGTATACCCAAGGTCTAAATTTTGTGGCTCCGGTAAATTGTTTATTACCGGATAGAATGGACAACATTCCGGATATCAGGAACGTAGCCACATCAATAATGACCGGTGGACTAACGATTACAGCTTCAGTAAATACACCGGACAATAATGTAAAGGTTTTTCAAGATGGCGTAGAAATAAGCAAACCAGCGTCCGAAGCAGTTGCCGGCTCGTCAGACTGGAAAACATTTTTCATACCTAATCTAGATGGAGATATCAGTGTTACTTCAACCGGGCCTATGGCTATCGGTTTCTTTGGTTATAACGGGGCACAGGGTGTTGCAGGTTATTTCTCGGGTTTTGATACCGTTCCGGAAGTAAGGCTAGAAATTAACGGAGGTACTGTTGGGGAATGTTTTTCCGGTTCCAGTATTTTTGAAGCATCAGATGATAATTTTGATGCCTATCAGTGGTTTTTTGATGGAGTGTTGATTCCAGGAGCAAACTCGTTTGATTATGCCGCGACTATTGCAGGGGACTACTTCGTAAGGGGAACCAAAGGGCCTTGTACCTATGATTCGCAATCTATTAAAATTTTCTACTGTGAACCAGACGTTAAGGTTGAAAAAACAGTTGATAAACCAGAAATAGTAGAAGGCGAAACGGCCACCTTTACCATTAGAGTGGAGAATTTATACTTTAATGATATTACCAACTTACGGATTACAGATAATATTCCAGCAGGGTTGACCTTAAACTCGGCTAATACCATTAAAGGTTCTTGGAATGGTAGTGTTTGGAACATTGGCACCTTGGCTCCAGGAGAAGTTGCCTTTTTAAACTTGCAAGTAACCGCAGATGAAATAGACATTTTGCCTTTAGTAAACCTCGTTAACACGGCTACCAATTCACAAAATCAAATAGATGCCAACACTACAAGGGATGAGCCCTCTGCCCGAATTATAGTACATAACGATTTTGATAATGATGGCGTAGTAGATAGTGTTGATTTGGATGATGATAATGACGGTATTTATGATGCTGTTGAACAAATGTGTATCATATCTAGTGATGTTAATTTCACTTCTCCTTCAAGTACTATACAAGGGGGTACTGCGGTAACAGAAATTTTCTCTAATTACGGAGGTTTTTGGCGAAGTTCTACAGCTTCAAATAATCCCGTATTACCTAACTTATCACATGAATTATTGGCATTCACATCAGGAGGTACTACTTTCTCCACCGGGGTTGCAGACGATAATCTTTTTGATGCTGATGCTAATGGTTTATTAGATGGCATAGACTCCAATAATGATGGAATTGCAGACATTTCGGCTACAGAATCTAGCTGGATGGCCTTAACACCATCAAATAATATTTATGGAGAAGCAACATTTGAAGCGAATTTAAATGACGGTAACAACAATAATGCTTTAGGGTTGACCATTGTTAACGACCCTACCTCTGACCCATTAAATCCTTTATTGACCCACGGACAAAATGGATTAGATCTTGGTTCTGGTATTGTTAACATTGGTGACACATGGACCTATGAAATAGATCCTATCGTAGCTACCAATGTTGGTGATGGTATACCAGATATATTATTGACCCAAGTGGCAGACCCAAGTGGTGTTGGTCATGTTGTTAGTCTTTATGATGCTTCAGGCGCTCCTCTAGGAAATGCTGTACGTGTGCAAGCCTATAGCGGCGGTGCACTTGCAAATGTTGTTGGTTCGTACAGATTAGATATTTATCACGCAAACGGAAGTATTTTCTATAATAACACCACAAGAGATTACCGCTTGGCCACAGTAGAATTATCAGAATTTGGAATACCCACCGCTAGTTTAAGTAATGTGGCCTATCTACGCTTGCAACTTAGTTCAAATGCCGATGTTGCATTTTTATCCTACAATACATCGTCCTTCTCCGGATTTTGCTCGAACTTGGATACGGATATGGATGGTTATCCTGATCATTTGGACTTAGATAGTGATGATGATGGCTGTAGCGATGCAAACGAATTTTATAAAAGTGATTCCGCAGATGGAGGAGATGGCGGTGAATATGGTACAGGTGTTCCTGTAGTGGACCCTAATGACGGTACCGTAAATGCAGCTTCTTACAACCAAGTCTTCGCACCGGTCATCAATTTGGGCAACACTTCTGAATTATTGGGCGGCACGGATATTAACGGAGAGGATGTGAGTCTAGGAGATACTTTTAACTATGTGCTCCGTTTTCAAAATACAGGCGATGATGATGCCACCAATTTTACTATTAGAAATGTATTGCCAAATAATGTTACGCTAGACGACATCAATATTGATGACGCTCCTGGAGTAACCAGTACGTACAATGCAGGCACGAATACCATAGATTTTACTATTCCAGATAACTTGGTCGAAATTGATGACCCAGAATATAAAATTAAGATTACGGTTACCATATCCGGTGATTGCTCCGAATTTGTGGCTGCTTGCGCCTCTCAATTGGAAAATCAAGCTTTTGCTACGTACCAAGGTATCATTAATACGAACACATTTTCCGACGAAGACGGTAGCAATACGGCGGGCTCTTGTGTTACCGACCTGGAAGTTGCCAACAACAATGTTGCCGATGCTTTAACTAACTGTAACGTTGCACGCTCCGTACAACTTTGTGGGGCGGAAGCTGAACTTACTGCCGGATCTGGTTTTGAAACCTACAACTGGGCCATTGACAATAATAACAACGGAACTATAGATTCTGGTGACACTATCCTTAACGACGGAGACCCTGATAGCGACCCTAGTACAATCACTATAACCAACATTGGTAATTATATAGTAGAAAAAACAGTTAGTAACGGTTGTTCTAACCATACTGAACTTATTTCCGTAGAACGCTATGGGGAAACCCAGACCAACCCTATTATAGAATACTTTAACCAAGTAAATGGAGACACGAATCCCGATAATGATATTCAAGGTGAAATAGTTACCTGCTCTATAGACGGTAATTCTATGCCAAACATCTTCCTTTGTGGAACTGGAGATAGCGCCTTTATTCAATTGGGCATTACAGATGCACAGAGTATTACTTGGGAAAAACTTGACGAAAGTAGCTGTTCCGAAGCTACATGTGGCGAGGTAAGTGATGACTGTGCGAATACGGACAGTAACTGGTCTTGGACGCAAGAAGAAGTATCCAACAATTTTACGATTACCAATAGTGGTAAATACAGAGTGGTAATCGCTTACGAAGGAGGTTGTTTTAGCAGGTTCTATTTCAATGCCTACCAAAACACTTTGGATATACCAGAACCGGATACATCAGATATTATTTGTGATACAGATGGTTCCATACGTGTTATCGATTTGGGATCGGGCTACGGATATCAGTTGTACGATGTAGAAAACAATACAATAGCAGTGCCGTTCAGTGCCGGGCAAGGACCAATTTTTGATATTGCCGTTAGCGGAACGTACAAAGTACAGATTACACAAATTAACCCATCTACGGGTAGTCCAATAGCCAACAGTTGTATTTTTGAGACGGAAGAAGTTGGTATTTCGGAAAGAATATTTGAGGTAACCCTAGGTTCAACTCCTGTTGATTGTAATGATTCTGGAACCATATCCGTACAAGCGTTGAACGTTTCTCCAGAATACAGTTATGAACTTTATTATGATGACGGAAGTGGTAATGCCGGTGCGTTTGTTACCAACAACCTTGTTTCCTCAGATAACACACATACATTTACTGGTCTTTCTGAAGGTGACTATGTAGTGGTAACCACTACAGTGGACGGCTGTAGAGATGAAAGCACTATTACGGTAAATGAAATTCCAGAATTAAGCCTGACAGCGACCAATCTGGAGAACATCACTTGTACCTCGGGTGTTATTGACCTTTCAGTATCGGGTGGAACAACTGGCTATGAGTATGCTATATATAGTAAAGACGGAGTTGCTACTTATGCCGATGAAACTACTATTCCAGATTCTGAATTTTCAGAGAATGCCACATTCTTATTCGGTTATGACCTGGCTTCTTCCACCTATATCCCTAATGAAGATGGCGATTATGTTTTTGTAGTAAGAGATGACAACGGGTGTTACGGGCTTTCCAATATCGTAACCATGAATGATTTTGGTTCAGTAAGCATTACCGCTTCAAATACGGATATCAACTGTGCCGATTCATCCACATCGGTATTAACAATTAACGCCACAGGAGGTATCGCTCCATATCAATACAGTCTTGATGGAGGAACAACCTATCAATCCGAGAATTTTTTCAACAACATTTCAGCTGGTATTTACACTATAACCGTTAAGGATTCTAGCAACCCTAGCGGAAATGGTTGTGAGGAATCTATTGACTATGAGGTAATGCAGCCGTTTAGACTTACTGCATCCCCAGCTATCATAGAAGACGCTTCTTGCGATACTTCCGGAGCTACGCCTGCAACCGCACTCGTAAAAATCTTAAATACCACAGGAGGTCAGGCTCCTTATGAATTCAGTTTTGACGGAGGTAGTTCTTTTGATGTTGTAGATGAAAAACGCCTAGCTCCTGGAACCCACCAAATGGTAGTAATGGACGCGTTAGGATGTACTACGGATTTAGAAATTACCGTACCGACTACAGCAAACGACCCAAGTTTTGATAATGCTATTACCTACGCTTGTGACGGAAACGGAATCATAACGATTACGCCATCCAACACAACTGATTTTACATATACTTATCAACTAAACGGAACCGATAACACACCAATTGACAGTAACATTTTTAATAATGTAGCATCTGGAACACAAACGGTAACCGTAGGTTATACCAGTACAATTTCAGCTGGGCAAAGTACTGTACTACTAGAGAATTTTGGTACAGGTTCTACTACCCAAATTGCGGAAATAGGTCCTGGATATTGTTACGAACCACAAGACGGGAGCGAAACTAACTGTAACCTTGGTCCTGCAGGTATTTTAGTAAATGCAGAATATGCAGTAACCGATAGAGTTACGAACCCAAATACTACGTGGAGAAGTCCTAATGACCATTCAGGTCTTACAGACGGTAGGTTCATGGCTATAGGTGTAAGCACTTCTGCCGGTAACAATAACGTATTATGGTCTAGGTCTGGTCTTGAAGTTCTTGCCGATCAAGACATAACTATTTCGTTTTATGCCTATAACTTACAAGTAGATGGTACACCAGGCAACAACCCTGAAGTGCTTGTGGAACTAGTAGATGCCTCTGGCACAGTTATTAATAGTCAAGCTACCGGCTCTATTCCACAGAATACCAATGCAAATGATTGGCACTTAAGAGAGGTTACGTTTAATCCTGGTACAAACACTGCCGTTGGTATCGTGCTTCGTACCAATCTGGATAGTGATGATGGAAACTTTTTGGTCCTTGACGATATTCAAGCCACTCAAGTACCTGAAATCTGTAATAAAACCGCAGATATTACAGTGGTTGTAGAGACTGGTAAAGCTTTTGAGGTAAATATCCTTGGAAGTACAAACCCGACTTGTAATGGAAGTAACAATGGTAGTATTCGCTTTGAAGTCGATAATTTCAATCCTGCTTTTGGATATGAATACTCTTTGGATGGAGGTACCACTTGGACAGCGGAAACCACTTCTCCAATTACCTCAGCTGCTACCTTGGCCGATGGTACATACAGCGTAATGGCTCGTAAAGTAGATGACAATACATGCACGGCAACCTCAGCAACATCAGTTACTTTGACTTCACCAAATGCGTTGACTGCAACTTTACAGCAAACAGCTGAGTTTACCTGCTTAAACACAGGTGCAACGTTGGAGGCAACGGCAACAGAAGGAACACCGGGATACGAATATCAGTTGGAACTTACGGATGGCACCATGGTTCGGGCATTTAGTACGTCTAATCAGTTCTTGAATGTTCCTGCGGGTGATTACCTGGTTAGAATCTCCGATACGAACAACTGCGAAGCATTATCTACGGTACCAGTTAACGTAATTGATCCTACACCAATCTCTGTAGACCTAACGGCTACCCAGTGTTATGACGGTCTTAATAATGGAAGCGTAACCGCAACCGTCACGAACGGAAATGGCAACTATACATTTAAATTGGGTACAGGTGCAGAACAGACCCCAACACCTATCAACGGAACTACATTTACTTTTAATAACTTATCGGAAGGAACCTATGATGTAGAAGTAAAAGACCAATATGGATGTTCCTCAGGAATTCAGTCTATTACCATAGCTCCTGCCGTTACCTTAAGTGTTTCTGTAACCAACGCCAGCAGTTGTGCAGATGGTACTTTAACCGCAACCGCAAATGGAGGAGATACTAATTATATGTATGCATTTATACCTAGCGGAAATACGGTTACGGATGCAGATTTTGCTGCAACCAATACTAGGAACGTACCTCTAGCCGATATTGGAAATTATGATATTTATGTAAGGGATAAATCTAACGGAACCAATTATTGTCAAGCAACCGTTACGGAAGAGGTTCAAGCCAATCCTACTTTATCCTTTACCGCGGTCCCAACGGATGCCGAATGTTTTGGTGGCAACGGAAGTATTGAAGTGAATATCACAAGCGGACTTGCACCGTTCGATTACAGATTAATCGATATTACAAATGGTAACCCGGACCAATCAGATACGGACGTGGTTAGCAATACCAAAACCTATTTCAACTTAACCCCAGGCACATATGACGTACAGATTACTGACGCCGCTGGGTGCGTACAAACAGTTACAGGTATTGTTGTTGACGAACCTATTGAGCTAACCAGTGATATAGAAGGTAGAACTCCCGCCAATTGTACGGGTGATGTTAATGATTTTGGGTTTGACTTTTTAAATTATCCGACTACTATAGGAACTGTTGAATTTAGTGCCGATGGTGGTACTACATGGCAAACCTCCGATCAATTTAGAGGATATTTATCAGGTGAAGAAGTTGAGCCTTCATTAAGAACGGTAGATGGTAGCGGTGCTACTATATGTCAAACCGATTTACCTAGATTTATCATTCCTTACCCATTGGATGATTTAGATATTACAATTCTTCCAATAATCGTTAATTGTGATGAGTTACAGGTTAGTGTACGTGGTCAAAACGGTACAGCTCCCTATGAGTACACCTATTCGGACAATCCGGCAAACTTTAACGCCGTTACTCCAACCAACCCATGGACAGTGGCATATCCTTCGGGAACCACTCATACCTTCCCGAATTTAATTCCAGGAAGAACCTATGCTTTCTACGTAAGGGATGCCGTAGGTTGTGTAAGACAAAGTAGTGTAAACGTTAATGATATCGTTACCAATCCAATGGAAATTACGGCCAGTATTACCCCTGCCTGTAATGCTACAAGTAATGGTGAAATTGAATATACGATTACCGATAATCACGGAAGCACAGAGCCAAGCATGGAATGGGTTTTATATGACGTTGATGGTAACGCTATCCGCAATAGCGGAGGTGTAGTAGCCTATTCCGGTACCATTAATATTACAGGGTTACCAGCAGACGAATATTTCATAGAAGTTCAGCAAATAGATGGCTCTGGAACCCCACAATGTATCAGCGCCAGTGAAAATGAAATTCTAGATGAACTGGATACTATCACTGGAGTTCCACAATCTATTCAGGATATTTCTTGTGAAAGTCCCGGACTTATAGAAATTGACAATGCACAAGGTGGTGGCGGTACGTATCTATATACCGTAACCGGACCTGCTCCGTTTGCAACCATTACCGCTACAGGTGATAATCCTATTGAAATTGCGGCAAATTCGCCTGCAGGAACTTATACTGTTTCCGTAGAGGACCAATATGGCTGTTCGTATGCATTAGGTAATGTAACCATGAATTTTATGGCACTACCTACCATAGATGCTATTGATATAGATAACTGCAGCACCAATGCTACCATTACGGTAAGTTCTACCGGAACAGGAACCGTACTTTATTCTTTGGATGGTGGAAGCACATACGAGAATAACGGGGGTAATTTCACCTCTGTACTGGCAGGAAATTATGATATTTTCATTAAAGACGGAACCGGTTGTACAGCTTCACAAAATATTGATGTACACCCTACCCTACAGGCTACAGCAGGTTTGGATAAGCAACTGGGCTGCGGTGCCGGTAATGAAGCGGAAATAGCTATTGAGGCAATTTCAGGTTCCGGTAATTATGAATTCGAAATTTTAGATAGTTCTGCTGCGGTTAAAATTGCACGCCAAACATTAACGAGCAGTCCTTTCAATGCAATAATAGATGTTGCGGATACATATACTGTTAACGTTTACGACATGGGAACTTCGGCCCCACAATGTAGCAGAAGTTTCACAGTAGAGGTTCCTGCTGCTATTCAACCACAGTTCACGGCCAATCCTACAGATGTAAGTTGTTCAGGTGCTAATGACGGTAGTATAGAAGTGGCCCAAGTTAACAATGGTAATAATCCTTTGACTTTTACCTTGACCCCAATGCCGGTAGGTGCATCTTGGGATGCCACTATTCAATCTTTTATAAACTTACCTGGAGATACGTATACCGTAACAGGAGAAGGCCCTAACGGATGTTCAACAGTTATGAATTCGGTTGTAGTGAACGAGGATGTCCTCATTTCATTTGCCCTACCTGCTGTAGAACAATTTGGCTGTACAAGTGACAATGACGCCAATAATGCAAAAATTACTATTGATTACAGTAGTATTTCAGGAGGAAGTAGTACTTACAATAGATTTGTTTTCATTGACGATGCTACTTCAAACGTTCTTCAAGATGGCAGCAGTCTAGTTTATGAGTATACAGATTTTGCCGGCGGAGATGTAATCGTTCGTGTTTTTGATAGCAAAGGTTGTCCCGTTGAACGGACAGTTACTGTAAATGCTTATGACGCACTAGTTGACGCTACTATTTCCGTTACTAGAGATATCAGCTGTATCAACAGTGGAGAGGACATTAGTATTGATGTAACCAGCACTATTACGGACTTTGCAACCAACCCAACAAACTATGAGTTTAGACAATTGCCGTCCACTACATACCAAGCTTCTAATCAGTTCTTGAATCTTGGAGCTGGCAGCTATACTTTCGGAATTCGAAATATCACTACAGGTTGTGAAATTACCCGTAGTCATTCTGTAGAAAACCCGAATACATTTGATGTTACCGTTGAAAAACTATCCGATGTTGTTTGCCATGGAGACAACGGCAGTATTCGATTAACACTGGTTGATGCCACGTACACTACTGGGTTCTCTTATTCTATTTATGACACCAATGGTACTCCGGCAGACCGTTCGGATGATGGTGCTGCCGTGTTAACGGGCAGTTCTGTCAATGTTGGCCCTACTCCTGCGATTAGTGTACCTGCAGGAAACTATTTGATAGAAGTAGTACAAGATGATTTCCCTAATTGTACACAAGTAAGGTCCTTTAACATTACAACACCAAGCGCTCCAATAACTCTAGCACCAATAGATACGGAAGATGTAGGTTGTACCAATGACCTTGGTAGCGCCAACATTGCCCCTGCTGGAGGAAAAGCTCCGTATGACATTATCTTGACCCACAACGGTTCAGGTACAACATACACAGCCAACCAAGTAAATAGTTTCCTTTTTCAAGGTCTTGGAGCCGGGCAGTATACGGTTGAAGTAACGGACAACTTAGGTTGTAACCCTACGTTCGCCAATGCATTTGAATTGGTTGTCCCAGACCCTATTTCCGCTACCATTTCAAGTGTATCCTTAGTTTGTGAAGGTGATGCGGATGCTTCTGTTACAGCCACCGTTTCCCCAAGGAACGTAACTACAAACTACAGATACATTCTTAATACGTACGATGATGCTTCCGGTACCAACCTATTGCAGACGTCAAGCTCACAGACTACCGATACCTTTAGCAATTTAAGATCCGGTTTTTACAGCATCAGCATATTAGACGATATGAACTGTAGCTTTGAAACACCAATTGAGGAAATTGTTGAACCTACAAAGGTAGAAGGCCAATTGGTTACAGCTCAACGCTTAAGTTGTCTGTCCGATGCCGAGTTGCTATTGACCGCTTCTGGTGGAACCGCTCCTTATATGTGGAGTACGGACGGCACCAACTTTAATGCCATGAACCAAACAAGTGGTCCTAACACACATTTGTTCACCGGTATTACCGCAGGCTCTTACCAATACTATGTTAGAGATAGCTTTAACTGTATTTCCGTTCAGAGCAACAGTATTACCATCAATGCTATAGAGCCATTACAAGTTGTCATAGACGATTCTGCAGCTGTAGTAAACTGTAACGGTCAAAGTACAGCAGTTATTGATGCTGAAGCCACTGGCGGATTGGGCAATTATCAGTACGCCCTGTTCTCGGACGCTGCGCTTACCAATGAAATACGTCCTAACCAGAACACAGGTCTATTTTCAGATTTACCAATGGGCTCCTACTACGTTAGGGTTCAGAGTGATGATTGTGAAGTGTTGTCAACGGAAATTCCAATTGTAGAACCTGCTCCGTTAGAAGTTACTCCAGAAATTGTAGATGTAAGTTGTAATGGTGCCGAAGACGGAAGCATTACCGTGAATGTAAATGGTGGTACAGGAATCTACCAGTTTGCCATCTCTCCAAACTTGAATCAGTTTACAGATGAAAATACTTTTGATGAATTAGCTCCTGGAGACTATACCATCATTGTTCAGGACTCTAACGGTTGTTTTGAGGTTATTGAAGCCACCATTACCCAACCAGAGGTATTGGAAGTTGAAGCATTAGCTACTCCTGAAATATGTGTTGGCGAGGAAAATGGCGAAATAGATTTGACCATAACAGGTGGTACCGCTCCATACAGTACCCGTTTGTTTACAGAAACCAATTTTGTGGAAGGAAGAACTAACTTTAGTGATTTAGCTTCCGGCCTATATATTATCTATGTTGAAGATGCCCAAGGATGTGAAGAAACCATTACGGTTACCATAGAATCCGGAGTAAACCTTGAAGCACTTGTTGAACCGGTCTACGGTTGTAACGGAAACACACCTAGCAATTATGTGAATATTGTACTTGCGGACCCAACTCTAGAAAACGATGTTCTTTTTGGACTTGACACTATGGACCCGTCCCAAATGCAACTGAATCCGTTCTTCCGTGATATTGCTCCGGGTAGCCATTACGTTGCCATTTCGCACGCTAATGGTTGTGTAGCCACCTATGATTTTGAAATTGAATCATTTGACCCCTTAACTTTGACCGTAGCCGAGACCAATATCAATCAGATAACGGCAACCGCTTATGGTGGTAGAGAAAACTACACCTACTATTTTGGGGATACCAACAATGGTTCTGACAACGTTTTTTACATTACCAGAACAGATACTTATATAGTTACCGTAGTAGATGAAAATGGCTGTGAAAGTACCCAAAATATTTATATGGAATTCATAGATATTGAAATCCCTAATTTCTTTACTCCTAATGGAGATGGTAACAATGATATTTGGAGTCCGAAAAACATTGAGATTTACCCGGATATTTTTATCAGTATTTATGATAGATACGGCCGTACGGTGTACCGTTTTAAAGACAACCAAGATGGGTGGAGTGGTATTTACCAAGATACCAACTTACCTTCCGGAGATTATTGGTACATCATAAAACTTAACGGAGAAGCAGATACTAGGGAATTCGTAGGGCATTTTACGCTGTATAGATAAGTAAAATGAAATTAAGAGTATTTATTTTATTTTTCATAGTGTCACTGAGTGGTTTTTCACAACTCAGTGACCTTCATTATTTGCCACCTCTAAAGCAAGGGGGCAATAACCAGGCGGTTAAAGACCAAGCTGTGTACCTATCCACACCTGAAAACACTGCTTTTAGTGTAAATGTTTATCAAGGCACAAACGTTACCCCAATTGCTAATTTAACATTATCCAACGCAGCACCAGTTACTTATGGATTAGCCCAGGGTGACAATAATATTACCATGGTTACAAATAGTAATACGGGTATTGTTCTTACCAATAGCGGTCTTCGGTTTGAATCACCCGGCGGCGAGAAATTTTATGTGAATTATAGAGGTAGCTCGACCTCCCAGTCAACCTCACTTACCAGTAAGGGTAGACAGGCTATGGGTACTTTATTCAAATGGGGAGGTATTCCAAACAGAGCCACACAAAACAGTCTAACCAATTCTGTTGGTATTATGGCAACTGAAGATAATACCATAATAGACATCTTTGGATACGACCCAAATTGTGAATTCCGATTAGGGAATAATGCCGGAGGTATTACTTCGGATACTTTTCAGGTTACCCTGAACGCAAATGAAACATTTGTGATGGAGGCATACGTAAAACAAACTACGGCAAATATTGATGGTTGGCTAGGCGCCACCATTTCGGCTACTAAAAACATTGTAATCAGTAACGGGGGACTTAATATCGGCGTAAGAGTAGGAAACGGTAGTAGAGATGCCGCAATTGACCAGCCTGTACCTCAAAATAAAATAGGTAAAGAATATGTATTCATTAGAGGAAATGGTTCTAGTGAGACCGAAAAACCAATTATTGTCGGTACACAGAACAATACGGCAATTTATGTGAACGGCTCCGCAACGCCAATTGCTACTATAAACAATGGTGATTATTTTGAAATTCCAGAAAGCAACTATTCAAGTTCCGTTGCAGGTGGTAATATGTTCGTTACTACTTCCAAAGATGCATATGCCTATCAATTATTAGCGGGAGGAAGTTCTATTGTAACTGTAGGACTTAACTTTGTAGCACCGGTTAATTGTTTACTACCGGACAACCTTAATAACATTCCCAATATTCAGGATGCAGCAGGAATTACAATGAACGGAGGTGTAACCATAATAGCCTCTACCACTACCCCAAATGCAAATATTACCGTTATGGATGGCAATGGTGCCGTAACCCTTCCTGCCCCAACACCCGTTACAGGATCTGCGGATTGGAAAACTTTTTATGTAGCCAATTTAACGGGAAATGTATCCGTTGAATCCACCGGACCAATTGCTGTGGGTTTCATAGGTTTTAATGGTGCCCGCGGTATTGCCGGTTATTTCTCTGGCTTTGATACGGTACCTGCAGTTGACTTACAGGTACAAGGTGGTGGATGTCTTCCCGGTTCTATCATAGAAGTAGTAGATGCTAATTTTGACGCTTACCAATGGTATCAGAATGGAACTATTGTTACTGGGGCAATTTTTTCGAGCTATACCCCAAGTGAAGCAGGCGATTATTTTGTGAGAGTTACCAAAGGTGGGTGTACTTATGATTCACAACCTATTGCCGCTTATTATTGTTTTCCCGATATTGTTGTAAAAAAAACGGCGGACAGAAATAATGTACTGGATGGAGAACTTGTTGAATTTACCATAACCGTAGAGAGCTTGGGCGTGAACAATGTTACTAACCTAGTGTTGACAGATATTCTTCCTGCTGGATTAGAATTAGTTTCATCCTCTGTATCAAAAGGGAGTTTTAACAGTCCGGATTGGACAGTGGGAACCATGAGCCAAGGAGAACTAGAGTCGTTAACGTTGGTTACAAGAGCCAGATTGAACAATATTTATATTACTTCCGCTAGTTATACCAATACCGTAACTAACAGCCAGGACCAAACGGACGCCAATATTTCTTCCGATGACCCTTCGGAAACCATTATAGTTACCTTGGAACAGCCTACTACAGTAATAACCAATAGAAAAATAACCTATAGGGTAAAGAAAAACTAATGCTTTTGTAACATTATATCCCCTATTTCGTCAAGTATGATATATCAATCAAAAAACACTTGACGTGAATACAATTCTAACGGTTGACCATCTCACCAAAAAATTCGGCTACCTGACCGCGGTCAAAGACCTTTCTTTTACTATTGAAAAAGGCAATGTTTACGGCATTTTGGGCCCGAACGGTAGTGGAAAATCCACCACGCTGGGAATTGTTCTGAACGTTATAAATAGAACGAAAGGCGATTTTTCTTGGTTTGATGGTTCTATGACCACCCACCAAGCTTTAAAAAAAGTTGGGGCAATTATTGAAAGACCCAATTTCTATCCTTACATGACGGCCATACAAAACCTGAAATTGGTCTGTAAAATCAAAGAGGTAAGTGAAACCAAAATAGAGGAAAAATTGGAGCTAGTCGGTTTGTTAGACCGAAAAAACAGTAAGTTCAGGACCTATTCACTGGGTATGAAACAACGTCTGGCCATTGCCTCTGCCCTACTCAATGACCCCGAAATCTTAATTTTAGATGAACCTACCAACGGCTTGGACCCACAAGGTATTCACCAAATACGGGAAATCATAAAGAAAATTGCATCCCAAGGCACCACCATTCTCTTGGCTTCCCATCTTTTGGATGAAGTGGAAAAAGTATGTAGCCATGTTATCATACTTAGAAAAGGCGAAAAACTTTATTCCGGCCGTGTAGATGGCCTACTAGCAAGTCATGGTTTTTTTGAATTAAAGACCAATGATCAGGAACGCTTAAAAACATATCTGGAAAAACACGCCAGCTTTGGACAGGTAAAATTGGAGAACGATTGCATTACCGCTTTTTTAAAAGAAGAAATGAATGCCGGAGAACTCAACAAAACCTTATTTGACCAGGGGATAACGTTATCACATCTTGTGAAAAGAAAAGAAAGCCTAGAAGAACAATTCCTGACTTTGACCAAAAATCAATCCAACTAGAAAACCATGACACGACTCTTACAAATTGAATTCATCAAATTATGGAACAACAGGGCCAGTAAAGTTCTGATCGTATCGTACTTTGTTCTTCTTTGCTCCATTACTTTAGTGGCTGCCATTAAATTTGATATTGGCCCCATAAAGTTCCATTTGGCCGAACAGGGAATCTTCAATTTTCCATACATCTGGCATTTCAATTCATTTATTACCGCATTCTTTAAACTGTTTTTGGCCATTGTTATCGTCTCTATGATGGCCAATGAATACAGTAATAAAACCATAAAACAGAATTTAATAGACGGACTATCCAAGAAGGAATTTATCCTTTCAAAATTTCTGACGGTCATTTCGTTCGCTTTGATTTCCACCGTTTTCGTATTCGTGGTATCACTCATTTTGGGTCTTTTCTACTCTAATTTTAATGAAATTGGTATTATTTTCTCGGGACTGGAATTCCTTTTAGCCTTTTTTGTAAAACTAGTAGGGTTTTTCTCGTTCTGTCTCTTTTTAGGCATTTTGGTAAAACGCTCTGCTTTTGCTCTAGGTTTTCTAATTCTATGGCAAATATTTGAATCCTTTATTCGAGGTATTATCAGATGGCGTTTTTTTGATGGAGAAACCACAGATATGATTATGGGATTCTTTCCTCTTAATGCTATGTGGAACCTTATTAAAGAACCGTTCACCAGGTTAAGTGCCGTACAAACGGCCGTAAACCAAATGGGAGAAGAAATTGTCCTAAACTACAATGTACATTGGTATGAAATACTAATTGTACTAGCTTGGACAGCTATCTTTATTTATGGGTCCTATGCGTTATTGAAGAAGAGGGATTTGTAGGAGCTGATTTGCTGTGATTTCTACCGGATTACCAGTAGAAACCAGTAATTGTTTTCTAGTATTTATTAGTCGGAATTATTAGTGGATTTCCCTTTGGATTATATTCATTTCCAGAATATAACCGAACGCTATGAAATTCGTTTTTACACTAACGCTTCTCCTTACCTCCTTCTTAGTAATTTCTCAGCAAGCGAATGACTGTATTGATGCCATTGTTGTTTGTGGTAATACAAACATTTCAAGTAATGCAACTGGTTTTGGCACTCAAGAATTAGACCGTACAAATGCCTGTTTGCATTACGAAGAAAACAGTTTATGGTTAAGCTTAACTATTGGCACTGCTGGTAACTTAGCATTCAATATAATTCCAAATAGTACGGACTTAGTTGTGGATTATGATTTTTACGTTTTTGGTCCAAACAATGATTGTGGAAATCTTGATGACCCAATAAGATGTAATACAACTAACCCTTTAAAGGCTTCATTAAGTTATAATGAAACGGGCTTACGTGGTTCAGAAACAAACTTTTCTGGAGGACCAGCTGAGTTAGGAAATGGTTATGTTTCTTCAATTCCCGTAAACGTTAGTGAACGTTATTATATATTGATTGATAGACCTGTTGGTAATGGTGGCTTCACTCTTGAATGGACGGGTACGGCAGGGTTTCTTCCCTCACCTAACGTTACTCAACCCGATGATATTGAAATCTGCTCATCTACGACCAGCACAATACTCGACCTGACAAAAAATGAAGAGACCATAACTACTAGCTCCACTGCAAATATTGAGTATTATACCTCCTATAATAATGCTTTTGATGGTATTAACGCTATAGTTGACCCAACTCAATTTACGTACACGGACGCTGTGAATCAAATCTACGTTCGGGCAACAAACCCTAATGGTTGTTTTGAAATCACTGATTTTGCCATACACGCCACCTCGTTTGACAGTCCGCCAAATCTTAGCTATGAGGTATGTGATGAGGATTTTGATGGTGAAGGTGATTTCTCGATAAACGATATTAGACAAGATGCCAAAAACGGAATATCGAATAATTCAGCATACACAGTAAGTTTTCATCCTGATGAAAGTACGGCTATGTCAAATTCTAGTGAAATTACGAGTCCAATTTTCTCCTCAACAAGTACAATTATTTATGCGCGTGTTAGCTCAACTACAACTAGTAACTGTTATATTACATATCCTATTTCGTTAACGGTTACTCCATCAACACCTATTAGTATTGAAAATGTAAAAATTCAAGAATCGTTCAGTAACTATAGTGTAGAGATAGAAATACGTAAAGATGGAGTTTACGAATATTCACTTGACGGATTAAATTATCAAAATGAACCTAGATTTGATAATGTTGATGCCGGTTTTTATACTGTTTTTGTTCGAGATATAAATGCTTGCGGCACCACGGAAAAAGATATTTCCATCATTGGCTTTCCAAAGTTTTTCACTCCTAACGGAGATGGTGCCAATGACGTATGGCAAATTAATGGTCCCAATACCAATTTCGAAAACCTGGCCATCCATATCTATGATCGTTATGGGAAGCTCATAAAACAGATTAATTCAAATTCCGTTGGATGGGACGGAACCATGGACGGGCGTCCACTCCCCTCTTCTGATTATTGGTTTAGAATTACCTTAACTGATGAAAAAGAATTTAAAGGTCATTTCTCCCTAAAACGATAGCTTCATTTTTTTTAGTTAAACAGGGTTATTACAGATTGATCTTTCACTCTTTAAAGATAAAATGTACCACTCATAGAATTTATACAATAACAAATATTTAGGCGACTATATTAGCTCTCAAACGTTAGAGCTATATGAAATTTTCCCGTTTTCACCTATTTTTCATAGGTGTTCTTCTCGTATTTCTGAAAGTAAATGCAAAAGAGGGATATCCCCAGTCTTTACCCGCTGACAGGCCTTTTATCACTACTTGGAAAACGGATAACCCCGGTACTTCAGCGAATAATCAAATTATGATTCCTTCAAGTAAATACCTTCCATCAAATTACGAGGTAGACTGGGGAGACGGAACTTTTGACACCGGAGTAAGCGGTTCTACAACACACACTTATGCCCTACCAGGGGAATATGTCGTAAAAATAACCGGGTTGTTTCCCAACATTGCTTTTGAAAATATAGGAGACAAAGAAAAAATCCTTTCTGTTGATCAATGGGGAGATATTAAATGGAAAACCATGATCTCTGCGTTTGATGGGTGCTCTAACTTGGATGTGTTAGCTACTGATATTCCGGATTTCTCCGGTGTATCAACCGTTAATAATATGTTTACCCGGTGTACTTCGCTTATAGGGAACAGTTCATTTAATAATTGGAAAATGGACACCATTACAAACATGCAAAATATGTTTTCAGGAGCATCACTATTTAACCAACCTATTGACCGATGGGATGTAAGCAATGTTAAAGATATGGTTGGCACATTTAGTTGGGCCACCCAATTCAACCAACCTATAGGAAATTGGGACGTGGGAAATGTTACATCTATGTTTTTTATGTTTTTTGCTGCCGAATCTTTTAATCAAGATATTGGTGACTGGGATGTGAGCAAGGTCGCTTCCATGGATAGTATGTTTGATTTGGCTATTTCATTTGACCAAGACCTGGGCAAATGGAATCCCGTTAACCTAAACAAAGCTCCCTTTATGTTCAGTAGAGCCGGTCTTTCAACAAAAAACTACGATGCTCTCCTAAAGGGATGGACTACTAAAAATCTTAAAACCGATGTTAAATTTCATGCCGGAAATAGTACATACTGCTCGAGTTCCGACATGAGAAAAATTTTAATCGATGTTTTAAATTGGGAAGTTAAAGACGCAGGTCTAGAGTGTACTTCCCAAAAGCCTTTTATAACTACTTGGAAAACGGACAACCCCGGTACTTCAACCAATAATCAAATTACCATTCCTACATTTTTAGGGGAAATTTATAATTATACCATTAACTGGGGTGATGGTGATATTGATACTAATGTTACTGGCGAAATAACACATACTTATTCCACGGCAGGAACGTATGAAGTCTCTATCTCAGGAGATTTTCCTCAGATAAATTTTCGTGATTTGGGGGACAAAGAAAAAATTATATCGATTGTACAATGGGGAGATATTGAATGGAAATCAATGCGTAGCGCATTTAGCGGTTGTACAAATTTAGATGTAATAGCTACAGATTTTCCTAATTTATCGGAGGTTACAATAGTAAATGGTATGTTTTCCGGTTGTTCTTCGCTCATAGGAAATGAGTCTTTCAATAATTGGGATATGGGAATGATTATAGAAATGGAAGGTATGTTTGCTGCCGCATCCCAATTCAACCAGCCGATAGGAAAATGGGATGTAAGCAATGTTAAAGACATGACCGGTACATTTAGCCAAGCTACCTCATTTAACCAAACTATCGGGAATTGGAATGTTGGGAAAGTGGAAGAAATGTGGGATATGTTCGGCGGAGCAACTAGTTTTAATCAAGACATAGGAGACTGGGATGTAAGCAATGTCTTGGACATGTGTGGAATGTTCCTTCTCGCTGAGTCATTTGACCAAAACCTAAGTAAATGGAACCCCACTAGCTTACGTTCTGCCTGTTATATGTTTAACTATTCATCACTATCCACCGCAAATTACGATGCCCTTTTAATAGGCTGGAGTGAACACGATCTTAAAACCAATGTAGATTTTGACGCAGATAATAGTACATACTGCGCCGGAGAGGAAGCCAGAAACAAGTTGATTAACACCTATGGTTGGAAAATTAATGACAAAGGGTATTTAGGTATTACAATAACTGAATTACCTAACCAAGAACATACAGATAGCTATACCTTACCCAAAATTACCGGCGAAAACCTAACTGGAAATGAAATGTATTACACAGGCCCTATAGGAACCGGTCAATCTTTTTCTTCTGGCACAACGCTTTACGCAGGTGATTTTCCGGACTATCCCGTAACATTATACATTTATGATTTTAGTGGCGATAGTACATCCGGTTGTAATGATGAAAAAAGCTTTGAACTTACATTAAGTACTATTTGTGAAAATCCCATTGCTGATAAATTAGAATCCGCACTGAGCTGTACGAGTTATACATTACCAGAGCTAAGCGAAAACAATTTCTACTACACGGAAGCCAATGCAAACGGTAATAAATTAATGGCCGGCGACGTCATTTATAGCTCCAAAACCCTATATATCTATACAGGGTCTAAAAATTGTTATGATGAGAATACTTTTAAGATTACAATAAATGCGAGTTTATGTGATATTAAAATTGAGACTATTGATCCTTGTCTAGTGCAATTTCCTCAATTTATAACTCCCAATGGTGATGGCCTTTTTGATGTATTCAAACCCAAAAAAAATCCTTGCGGGCAATCAGGTGAATTGCATATTCTTGATAGATACGGTAGACTTGTTTATGCAACTGACGATTTATACATGGGCTGGGACGGCACTGACAACTCACGAAAACTACCTGAAACGGATTATTGGTACCTATTCCAAAACTCTGATTCCGGTAAAACAATAACAGGTCATTTTACCATACTCCGATAGATGCACGGATTATTTTAATCGAACTCTTTTAAATCACACTTCTTTTGTAATTTTAAGGGATGAAATTTAAAGTAGTCTCAGAGTTTGAACCAACGGGGGATCAGCCACAAGCCATAAAGCAACTTGTAGAGGGAATGGAGGCCGGTGAACGGTACCAAACTCTATTAGGGGTTACCGGTTCCGGTAAAACCTTTACCGTTGCCAATGTTATAGAGAATGTACAACGCCCTACCCTAGTGCTCGCCCATAATAAAACACTGGCAGCGCAGCTGTACTCGGAATTCAAACAGTTTTTTCCGGATAATGCGGTGGAGTATTTTGTATCATATTACGATTACTACCAACCTGAGGCTTTTATACCCTCATCCGGACTTTACATAGAAAAGGACCTTTCTATTAATGAAGATATTGAAAAACTACGGTTAAGCGCTACATCATCATTACTCTCCGGAAGGCGAGATGTGTTGGTAGTTGCATCGGTTTCATGTTTGTACGGTATCGGAAACCCTGTGGAATTCCAGAAAAATGTCATCACTATTAAAAAGGACCAAGTAATTGCACGTACCAAATTCCTTCATCAATTGGTGCAAAGTCTATATTCCAGAACAACGGCCGATTTTAGGAACGGTAACTTTAGGGTTAAGGGAGATGTTGTTGATGTCTTCCCCAGTTATGCAGACCATGCCTTCCGTATTCATTTTTTTGGCGATGAAGTTGAAGAAATAGAGGCGTTTGACCCGTTCAACAACAACGTAATTGAGATTTACGAAACCTTGAACATCTACCCGGCCAACATGTTCGTTACTTCTCCTGATGTGCTGCAGGGTGCAATTCATCAGATTCAGGAAGATATGGTAAAACAGGTAGATTATTTTAAAGAAATAGGAAAACCGCTTGAAGCAAAACGACTTGAAGAACGTACCAGTTTTGATTTGGAAATGATTAGAGAACTAGGCTATTGTTCGGGCATTGAAAATTACTCACGTTATTTGGATGGCCGTCAACCAGGTACCAGACCGTTTTGCCTACTTGATTATTTTCCGGACGATTATTTGATGGTGATTGATGAAAGTCATGTAACTATACCCCAGGTTCATGCCATGTACGGTGGCGACCGCTCTAGAAAAGTAAACTTGGTGGACTATGGTTTCCGTCTCCCAGCGGCAATGGACAACCGTCCGCTAAAATTTGAAGAGTTTGAAGCACTTCAAAACCAGGCAATTTATGTGAGTGCAACACCGGCAGATTATGAGTTACAGCTTAGCCAAGGGGTATATGTTGAGCAGGTAATTAGGCCTACCGGACTTTTGGACCCCATTATTGAGGTACGACCTAGTCAAAATCAAATTGATGACCTCGTGGAAGAAATTCAGGTTCGGGTAGAAAAGGATGAACGGACTCTAGTAACTACCCTCACCAAAAGAATGGCAGAAGAACTTGCCAAATACTTAACACGAATTAATGTACGGTGCCGTTATATTCATAGTGATGTTGATACGTTGGAAAGAGTAGAAATCATGCAAGATCTTAGAAAAGGTATTTTTGATGTGCTGATTGGAGTAAATCTACTCCGTGAAGGATTGGATTTACCAGAAGTTTCTTTAGTGGCAATTTTGGATGCTGATAAGGAAGGTTTTTTAAGAAGCAATAGATCGTTAACCCAAACTGTTGGTAGGGCAGCAAGAAATTTAAACGGAAGGGCAATTATGTATGCCGATAAAATTACGGAAAGCATGCAGACTACAATTGATGAAACCAACTACCGTAGAGAAAAACAAATTGCCTATAATACGAAACATGGACTCGTACCAAAAGCATTAAATAAAAGTTTGGATAGTGTACTTTCTAAAAATTCAGTTTCTACATATCACTTCGAAAAAGAGGAGATGAGAGCCGCCGAACCGGACCTTGAATATATGACGAAAGACCAGAT
This sequence comes from Zobellia sp. 1_MG-2023, assembly GCF_030549125.1. Taxonomy (NCBI): domain Bacteria; kingdom Pseudomonadati; phylum Bacteroidota; class Flavobacteriia; order Flavobacteriales; family Flavobacteriaceae; genus Zobellia; species Zobellia sp. 1_MG-2023. Next base: position 31,854 of record NZ_JAUOSY010000012.1, read on the forward strand.
TGAAAAGATGGTCCGAGAGAAAAGAAAGGCCATGGAAAAGGCCGCCAAAGAACTGGACTTTATGCAGGCTGCAAAACTGAGAGACGAGATAAAATCACTTCAAGAAAAAGCCTAAATTCACGTGTATTAGAGGAGGAAATCCAGTGATTTTAACTATATAAATTAATAATACATATAAACAATTTTAAATAACTGATTAACAGATTAAAAACGTTAATTTTTAGACAAGTCTAAATTGTGGTTTTTATCATTTTTCAATAAAAATAAACTCGTAGTTACAGTTCTTTAAACAGAAAAAAGTAACACTGTTTTAAGTCAATAATTTACTCGATTCACTTTGAAAAAGCAACCGTCAACTGCAAAATAATTTGTCTTTTACTATTCAAAAACGGAGCTGAAAATTGCTTGCCTTTCCACAAAAAAAGCACCCTAGAAATATACCTAGGGCGCTTCTTCAACTAACCAACCAAACTTAAATCTACCCGATTAATAATCGGGATTATGAAACGTTTTGTACTAAGACAAAACAACCAATCTAACTTTTACTTCAACTCAATAAGACGCTTTGGTTTTGGCAAAGCTTCTTCTTTTTTCGGTAATTCAATTTTCAAAACACCATCAATATAATCTGCTTTAATGTCATCTACATTGATAGATTCTGGAAGCGTAAAAGCTCTTTTAAAAGATGAAAATCTAAACTCGCGACGGGTATAATTCTCTTCTTTTACTTCTTTTTCATCCTTTAATTCAGCAGAAATGGTCAAAAGTTCATTGTCTACTTCAATATTAAAATCCTCTTTCTTTCTTCCAGGCACAATCAAATCGAGTTCAAAACTCTTTTCGTTATCCTTAATATTTACAGCAGGAGTGCTTGTTGCTACATTCTCCATACCTCCAAACCAATCAGGCTTAAAAATCTCGTTCATTAATGAAGGAAAAGCCAAGTTGTTTCTTTTTACTATACTCATGATATCTATATTTTATATTAGACTTTAAATTTTTAATTCGATTGATTAAGGACAAATTACATACCAACTACTAAATCATGACTATATGTCATTATTTGCATATATAAAAGTGACAAAACGTCATTTTTATATGTAATATGCAATAGAAGTTACAGCTTGTTCTATGGCAAGATTGTCAGTATAGGGGTTCATCAGTATGGTTCTCCATATTTTTGTAATACCTTGCCGAAAATTTTACGCTATGACCAATAACGATGTTTTTAAGAAGCTCAGAGTAGCATTAATGCTGAGAGATGATGAGATAATTGACATTCTAAAACTTGTTGACTTCAACATTAGCAAAAGTGAATTGGGCGCCTTTTTTAGAAAGGACGACCACCCCAACTATATGGAGTGCGGCGATCAAGTATTGCGTAATTTTTTAAACGGATTAGTCATTCATTTAAGGGGAACGAAAGAAAACCCAAAAACACCGGGTGAAGTACTTTCCAAAAAAGTTGTAAAACCGGCAAAGGTCAATCACGCTAAAAGACCGGATTTTAAGACGCAACAACAAAAGAAAATCAACAAAGATATTACTAATGTAAAATACAAGAACAAAAAAAAATCCTGAGTTCGGTGATGAGCCGCCCTCAGGATTTAATATTTACCTAAACCTATTTAACCTGCAATGCTAACAGGCAAAGTATAGGTTCTCCCTTCCTTATACGCCTGAATACTGACCTTTTTATAATTGAGCTTCTCTTTTACAAAAGCTTCAACCACTTCATTATCTGCATTTACACTTAACACCACAATTTCTTGATTTTGGTTTAAGGTAAAACGAACAAAGGCCGTTTCATCAACTTCTTTAATAGTTAAAGAGTTGTCCGTTAGCAGCTCGTAAATTTGAACCGTTAAGTTTTTTGTTGATTTCTTGTTTTCACCTTCGTTAGCAAAAACATTACCGATTGAAAGTAGCATTGCAGCTACCAAGACTAAACTAGTTTTTCTCATGATTTATCGTTTTAAATGATTTGATGAATTACTTAAAAGACGATACTGAGATGAGATTGTTACGAAGGAACAGCCTTTTTAACACATTCTTATCATTCTAAACAGCCATACACGCTGTTGTAATAGCATGATACTTAGTGGTCAGCTCTCAAAATTTATATGCCTACTCATGTTCTCTTCTACAGAAATAAAGGATTCTATACCCCTAATACCTTCAATAGTAAGTATTGCCTCTTGATACAGTCTCCTGTAATGTAGACTATCCTTGGCATGTACCTTTATAAAGATGTCATACTTTCCGGTACTATGATGAATTTTAACCACCTCTTGAATTTTAGCCAATTCTTCTATTACTATCTTATATAAGAAACTCTCGCGCAGATATATCCCCAGAAAAACAGTCATCTTATATCCCATTTTACTGTAGTCTAGACTTAGGGTAGCCCCTTTAATAACTCCCATATTCTTCATTTTACGTGTACGCATATGTACCGTTCCAGGAGAGATTCCTGCACGCTTTGCAACTTCCGTATAGGGCATCTGTGCATCATTAGATAATAACGTTAATATTTTATGGTCTACTGAATCAAGTTTGTCTCTCATTTGTAGTATTTTTCTTGGTTATTTACTACCCGAAATTTTGGGTCACCTCTTGATAATCAGCTTACAATCATCATAAAATGTTCAATTTAATTTACCATTTAGAGGATTTTAGTAAAAATAGTTTAATGATTTTAAAAAATCAGTTATAATTCACTAATTAAACCCGTTTTTTTATGGATATAATTAAAAATTGACCGCTTCAAATTTTTAATGCCATAAAAATGGTTTTATAACGCAATATTTACATATCGTTAGATTTTTAAAATCTAAAAATCTCAATTCTGTCATATTGATCAATTTTTCATCAAAAATTACCATATCGGTAGATTATACGCTCATAACTACCTAAAACACAGTGTTTTCAAAGGGTGTTGCATTTTTTTTAATCAAAAAGTCACACTAATATTGTCTTGTCGTTACGTCATAGAAAATGGCACTCGGCACAGTTAAGTATCCGGAACTTTTCTTTAGATCTGCATTTGACCACCGTCCCCCGATTGGATGAGGTGTGGTTGGGCAAATGAACAATGTTTAGTATCAACCAAAACCTTGTACTTATGAAGAAAGCTCTAATACTATCACTCTTATTTTTAAACTGTATGATCTCATACGGACAAGAGACGACTATTACCGGTACGGTAGTAGATGAAGAAGGAGTCGTGCTACCAGGCACCGACATTATTATTAAAGGCACAACAAAAGGAACACTTACTGATTTTGATGGAAATTATACGATAGACGCTCCGGCAGATGCTATCCTTATATTCTCATCCTTAGGATACGGAACTAAAGAAGTACCCGTAGGCGGTCAAGCAACCGTAAACGTAACCTTGGCCATGGCAGCGGAACAACTGCTAGAAACTATTGTAATTGGTTCTAGGGGTCAACCCAGAACTAAATTGAACACTCCGGTTCCGGTAGATGTTATTAATATTAAAGAAGAAGCTATTAATATGCCTCAACAAGATCTTTCACAAATGTTGGCTGCTTCGGCGCCGTCATTCACCGCTTATACCAGTGGTGGTGGAGATCTATCCTCATTCGTTAGCCCACCAAGCCTTAGGGGTTTGGCCCCAAACCAGATGCTGGTTTTGGTAAATGGCAAAAGAAGGCATACTTCGGCAATTTTAGCGGCATCACAAACAGGCACACCGTCTAATGCGGTAGATATGAAATTTATACCTTCTATTGGTATAGACCATATAGAGATACTTCGTGACGGGGCATCTGCACAATATGGTTCTGACGCTATTGCCGGTGTTATAAACGTAGTAACCAAAAAGGGAACCGGTGAATTTACCGGAACCCTTACCGTTGGTGGTTACCCAAACAAATCTCCGGATTTCAGCGATTCGGATTTGACCGACGGGGAAAAAGCGTTAAACAGGTCTTCCGGCGACTGGGACGGTTTCAACTTTCAATTTGATGGAAATTATGGAATTGGCTTTGAAAACGGAGGATACTTTAATGTATCAGCTTTAATAAGTCAATCTGAACGTACCATACGCCCTACGGTTCTTGAAATAGACAGAGCCCCGCTTTACAGCGACACCTATCTGAACAACCAAACTACAGATGTAAACGGAAGACCCGTAATAACCAACCCGGAACTAGTGGCCGCACAAGCCAGCGGCAATGCTGCTGCAATAAGCTCACTAACAACGGTAGAAGGGCTCATGGCCGCAAGAGACATTGAACAAGTAGACGTAGCAACGTATTCAGGACTGCCGGCCAAGACACTCATGGGCTTTGGCTTTAATCTTGAAAATCCGTTGAGTGAAACCACGGATTTTTATGCTTTTGGGGATTTCGGTTACCAGTATTCCGATGCTTATAGCTGTTTTTATAGAAGAGCTGCTCAAGCGGACAGAACTAGTTTTGACCTATACCCGAACGGATTTAGACCTCAAATTTATACAGACCAATACAATCTTTCTTTGTCCACGGGAATTACCGGAGAGCTTGGTGATTTTGATTTTGACCTGAGTAATACCTTTGGTTACAACTCCGCTAAATATGGTATGTTCAATACTTGGAACGCAAGTATCGGAACCAGTTCACCAACAGAAATGTACTTAGGTACGCACAGCTTTGCCCAAAACACATTAAATCTTGATTTCACTAACTTTTATGATGATATTCTATCTGGACTTAACGTAGCCTTTGGTGGCGAATTAAGAGTTGAAAACTATGCAATTGTTGCTGGCCAAGAAGAAAGCTGGACAGCAGGAACTGCAGGTGTAGTTACCGCTACGGAAGACAACCAAGCCTTGGTTGGTCCTGATGGCTTTCCTTTAGAAGACTTAAACGGAACCCCAATTGTAGATGGCTCTGGAAACCCAGTTGTACTACCTTACGCAGGGGTAAGCCAAGAGTTGGTTAAAAACTACGCATTAAACTGTCAGTGTTTCCGCGGATTTGCACCAGAAAATGAAAGTAACTCTTACCGTTCGGTAATGGCGGCTTATGTAGATATGGAATTGGATGTTACTGAAGCTTTCTTAGTTTCCGGAGCACTGCGATTAGAAAACTACTCGGATTTTGGTAACGTATTGACCGGTAAGGTAGCCGCACGTTATTCTATTGGCGATAATTTTGCATTGAGAGGCTCTTTCAGCAGTGGCTTTAGAGCTCCTTCATTACAAGAATTGAACTACTCTCACAGTTATACTTTTTTCGTAGGCCTAGAGCCATTTGACGGTACGTTATATCCTAATAGTAGTTCTGCTGCAAGAGCATTGGGCATAGGTCAACTACAAGAAGAGCGTTCTAGAAACTACAGCTTAGGATTCACTACCAAAATTGGAAAATTGAATTTAACTGTTGATGCCTATAAAATTGACATATTCGATAGAATCTTTGAAACAGGTGAATTTGATGCCGGTCAAGCACCTGTACTTTCTCCAATTATTGGTAGCGGTCTGGCCAGTTTTAGAATTAACGGTGGTGACATCAGTACTAAAGGTGTTGAAGCCGTACTGAACTACAACAAGAATATTGGTGCAGGTAAGTTGGGAGTTACACTTTCAGGAACTTTCAGAGAGAACAAATTTGAAAATGTAAATATTCCTGACCTAAACACTAATCTTACCGATGCCGAATTGGCTGACAACTATGTAAACAGAGGACTTATCGGTCAGTTTGAAACGGGTACACCAAGTAGCAAGATTATCGGAACATTAAACTACTCTATTGGTAAGTTCTCAGCCATGTTAAGAGGTACAAGATTTGGTTCTGTTCAAACTAGGGATAGCAGAGAACGTACGCTTCTTGATGGTAGTGTAGGTTACGCGGATCAATATTTCACACCTGAGTTCACTACGGACATGGGTGTTACCTACAACTTTTCAGATAAAATCAGTTTCACCATAGGAGGTAACAACATCTTTAATGAATACCCAGAAATAGTAAGGTATGAATTAAGAACCTTCAACTTGTATTCTAACTATCAGCAAGGATCATCGGGATCTTACTACTTCGGTAGATTGACATTTACACTATAAGAAAAGAATATCCGGTAAAACTTAAAAAAGATAATTATGATAAAGTATATAAAAAACATTTTAGTAGTAATGGTGGTCGCTACAGGTCTTATCTCTTGCGAACAAGAAAGACTTGACCCCATACTTACCACAGCTGACGGTGGCGGTACACTTAACCAGTATATGGCATACACCATAGCATCTACAGACCCAGCAGGATCAAATGTAAATGGAAGAATTGTTTTCTGGAAAGACAACCTTGATCGCACTTTAGTACAGGTTGCACTATACAATACTGTAGAAGGACTATCGCACCCTGCCTTAATTATGGATGGCATGGTAGGTACCGGAACCACTACAATGATTGCATTAGATGATGTTTCCGGAGATAGTGGTGAATTTATGATGAATAAATTCTTCGTTATTACTGACACCAGTTTTTATGATTCTATCCCTGATATGGATTCACACATTAACATCTACTTAAGTGACACTGATGATACCATTGTTGCTTCCGGAGATTTAGGCGCCAACGCCTTACCAGTAGAAATGAATTAGACTTTTTAACTTAAATACAAACAGCATTATGAACACTTTAGACAGAAGAGCTTGGTTGAAACGAGGAATGTTGACCGCAGCAGGAGCAATGGTAATTCCACACGTAACTTTTGGAAAATCAAATGCCAAAGGACTACATATTAACGCAAAAGGGCAGACACTTTATAGTCCGTTTTTCAAAGAATATAACGCCAATGTATTTCCAGACACGATGGAGCTTTTGGCCAAGTTAAACGCAAATGAGAACCCATACGGACCGTCTCCTAAAGCTATCGAAGCCTTTAAGAACGCGGCACCAATGGGAAATAGATATGCATGGAAAGAACTTTTTGACCTAATGGAAAAAATTGCCGTTGAAGAAAAAGTTACCGCCAAGAACATTATGATGGGACCAGGTTCTTCTGATCTATTGGAAAAAACCGCAATGGTATTATTTGCCGATGGCGGAAATATTGTTTCTGCTGATCCATCCTACATGTCTCTTATTAAAGTTGCCGAAGCCACTGGTGCCACTTGGAAGCCCGTTCCATTAAAGGAAGACTGGTCTCATGACCTTTCCGCTATGGAAGCAGCTATTGATGCAGATACCAAATTGGTATACATCTGTAACCCCAACAACCCAACAGGTAGTATGACCGATCATGCGGAATTGGTAGATTTCTGCTCCCGCGTATCGGACAAGGTTACGGTTTTCATAGATGAGGCCTATTTAGGGTTCTTGGACGATGCGGCCAAAAAGAGTATGGTTTCCCTTATTAACGAGGGCAAAGACGTTATTATAGCCCGTACTTTCTCTAAAATTCACGGAATGGCAGGCCTTAGAATAGGTTACATTGTGGCACAAGAGGCTACATTGGATAAAATCCAAAAAATAACCCGTGGCGGAATGGGCATCTCCTACCCTACCATTTTTGCGGCATCCGTTAGTATGGACGATGTAGCGTTCCAAAACAAGTCAAGAAAACTAAATGCCGAATGTAGAGAATATGTCTACTCTGTTCTGGATAAAATGGGATACAGCTACGTACCATCCTCTACAAGCTTTATTCTTTTCCCAATTGAAATGGAAGGCAAAGAATTCTTGGAAAAAATGACCGCGCAACGTGTTGGCGTGCGTGCTTTTGACATTATGGACAAAAACTGGTGTCGTGTAAGTATGGGTACTATGGAAGAAATGGAAATTTTTGGTGCCGCTTTACAAAAAGTCCTCGCATAATTGCTATGAAATACCCCCGAGAGTCGGTTCAATCATCAATTGCCTTGATATTACCAGATATCGGCTCTCTTTGGGTTTTTCAATCCTTTTTACCTACTCATTAATTCTTAAACTACACCCTATGAATTTCGCCCTTCAAAACACGTTAGAACTATTGCTTATTATTGGTTTAGGGCTACTATTACAAAAAAAAGTAGCTAAGCAAGACCTAAAAGGTGTTAAGGTTATCATTCTTAGTGTTGCCTTGCCAGCCGTAATATTTGTTGCTCTACTCAAAATAAAACTAGATAGTTCCTTACTAATTTTCCCCTTGCTTGCTTTGGCATTTAACCTTGTTATGCTATTGGCAACCAAATATTTCCTGAACTCAACCATATCAAAAGAAGAAAACTCAAAAAAACGAACCATAATGATGCTGATGCCTTCTTTGGCACCAGGTCTATCCTGTTTTCCTTTTATTGCTATCTATTTAGGCGATGATTCTTTAGCTCTTGCTGCTTTGGCCGATGTAGGAAACAAAATATTTGTTCTTATACTACTATACATGTTGGCTACTCATTGGTATCACAAAAGAGCATTACAAGACTTAAAACCGTCCACTTCCAGTAAGCTTAAAGGTTTAGGACTGGCTCTAATTAAAGAGCCTATAAATATGGTCATAATTGCCGGCCTTTTGTTATTGTCATTTGGTTTTAATTTAGACTCATTGCCCACTTTTATAAAAGACACCGCTTTAAGCATTAAGGTAATAATGACACCGCTTATACTTTTGTTCATAGGTATGGCCGTACGTATTAAATCCGGAGAATTTGGACTTATCCTTTCGCTTTTAACACGCAGAGCAGGCATTACGTTCTGTTTATCCGCTATATTCATTTTGCTGTTTCCGGCGCTATCTACCCCGTTAATTCTTTTATTGGTGGTATTTCCGCAAAGCTCATGTAGCTTCTGGCCGTTTGCCCATATGAGCGCTATTAGTTCAATGGAAGAAGAGGACAAACAAACCAAGCCAACCTTTGATATCAATTTTGCCGTAAACATCTTGGCGTTATCCCTACCGTTTTCTACCATTTTATGTATTGGTATATTCTCTTTTAGCGATTTCTTTATCAACCCCGCGGTTTTACTTTTAATAGGTTTTGGGATGATCGTTGTATCTTTCATTCCATATGTAATTGAAAAAATAAAAAAAAGCAAAGCATCGGAACTATCAGGTCAGTTTAACACCTACGCGGGTATAGACACCCACTCACAGACCTCGGAAAAAAACTAGATTAAAAGAACCCAATATTTTAATTTATATAAAGAAAAGAGCATGACAATCGGTATTCCCAAAGAAGTTAAAAACAATGAAAATCGTGTAGGGATGACTCCTGCAGGAGTCTACGAACTCACCAAACATGGGCATATTGTTTATGTACAATCTACCGCTGGCGAGGGCAGCGGTTTTTTTGATTACGATTATAAAAAAGCCGGAGCCCTTATTTTAGATACTATTGGACAAGTTTATGGCATTAGTGAAATGATCGTAAAAGTCAAGGAACCCATGCCCGAGGAATACGATTTGGTACAACCTGATCAGATTATTTTCACTTATTTTCATTTCGCTTCTAGCGAATCTCTAACCAAAGCAATGATAGAAAGCAAAGCTATATGCATTGCTTACGAAACGGTTGAGGACGAAGATGGCACCCTGCCATTGTTAACCCCCATGTCTGAGGTTGCAGGAAGAATGGCCATACAACAGGGAGCTAAATATTTAGAAAAACCCGCAAAAGGCAGAGGGGTTCTTCTAGGAGGTGTTCCCGGTGTTGCCCCAGGAAAAGTTCTAGTTTTAGGTGCTGGCGTTGTTGGTGTGCAAGCAGCTAAGATGGCTGCCGGGCTTGGAGCTCAAGTAACCATCTTGGACATTAATATGAAACGGCTTAGACACATAAATGATGTGATGCCCCCACATGTTATTACTGAGTTTTCAAATGAATTCAATATCCGTAAACACATAAAGACCCACGACCTAATTGTTGGCGGAGTTCTTTTGAAAGGTGCAAAAGCACCCAATCTTATAACTAGGGATATGCTTAAAGAAATGCGTCCGGGAACCGTTATTGTTGATGTTGCCGTGGACCAAGGCGGCTGTGTGGAAACTACAAGACCCACCACTCACGAAGACCCTATCTATATTATAGATGATGTGGTACATTATTCCGTAGCGAATATGCCGGGAGCTGTTCCCTACACTTCTACTGTAGCCTTAACAAACGTTACTTTGCCCTATGTGCTGAAGCTCGCCAATTTAGGCTGGGCAAATGCAACAGATACCGATGCCTCGTTAAGAAAAGGACTGAATATCATTAATGGTGAAATTGTTTATGATGAAATAATGCAAGCATTTTAACCGACCAATAATCATAAAAAAAGGTCTCCAATGGAGACCTTTTTTCAATTATAAAATGATTGACTTTTATCGCTTAGCTACTTCAATTGGAATGCGATAAACAATACCCTTTTCAAAAGTTCCTTTTGATAATTTTTCAAAGTCAATAGCACTTTTCAAAAAATCTTTTAAGGCTTCGTTCTCCGTTTCTATAGAGAGGATTCTTAAATAATTTCCATCATCTACAGCAACTCTTACTTCTGCTTTTGAACCTCTTATTTCATTAGGAATTACATTTGTTCCCAACATCTCATAAATTTGTGAAGTAAGAACTTTTAATGCTTTTGGTTCGTGTACTTCAACTTCGGGTGTGTTGGCCAGAACATAACCTATGTTAAATACCATCATCACCATTAATGCATAAATTGATTTTTTCATGGCGTTTGTTGTTTTGTTTTGCTAATTCAGATAACTAATTCACATTAAAGATATTACAAAATAGAGCCCGTATACTGACTATTTACTAAAATTTAACACTAGAAAACAGTAATGTCATAAAACAAGTAAAAAATCTAACGATACCTCAGCTTTTTACTCGACCTGAGTAAAACACAAATTGTAAAATGTTCAATTATGCGTATAAAAAAAGGGATGAACCGTGCGGTTCATCCCTTTCAAAATTTATAAAAAGTGAGTTTTAGCTTAAAACTTCTTTTACTTTATCAGCAGCTTCTTGAAACTGTACTGCGGAATGTACCGCCAAACCGGAATTATCAATAATTTCCTTCGCAATTTCTGCATTGGTACCTTGTAATCTAACAATTATTGGAACTTTAATAGCATCTCCCATATTCTTGTAAGCCTCTACAATACCGTTTGCAACACGGTCACAACGTACAATACCTCCAAAGATATTCACCAAAATAGCTTTAACACCTTCGTCTTTTAAGATAATACGGAAAGCTTCTTCTACCCTTTTAGCATCGGCTGTACCACCAACATCTAAAAAGTTAGCTGGTTCACCACCGGCCATTTTAATCAAATCCATCGTGGCCATTGCCAATCCGGCTCCGTTTACCATACAGCCCACATTTCCATCTAAATCAACATAATTTAGACCTAAGGCACCAGCTTCAACTTCAATTGCGTTCTCTTCTCGTAAATCACGCATTTCTGCATATTGCTTTCTACGGTAAAGCGCATTGTCATCAATAGATACCTTAGCATCTACCGCCATTATCTTGTCATCCGATGTTTTCAACACTGGGTTGATTTCAAACATACTGGAATCACTCTCTACGTAAGCCTTGTACAAAGAAGCAACAAATTTGGTCATTTCTTTAAAAGCAGTACCTGACAATCCTAGGTTAAAAGCAATTTTTCTAGCTTGAAACGGTAAAAGACCTGTAGCAGGATCAATTTCTTCAGTAAAAATAAGATGTGGAGTGCTTTCGGCAACCTCCTCAATGTCCATTCCACCTTCGGTAGAGTACATGATCATATTTCTTCCTGTACCTCTGTTCAAAAGAACTGACATATAGAATTCACTAGTTTCACTATCGCCTGGGTAGTATACATCTTCGGCAACTAAAACTTGGTGAACTTTTTTACCCGCCGCAGAAGTCTGTGGGGTAATCAGGTTCATTCCTATAATGTTTCCTGCAATTTCTTCTACTTCCTTAAGGTTTTTGGCCAATTTTACACCTCCACCTTTACCACGGCCACCTGCATGTACCTGGGCTTTTATAACGTGCCAACCTGTTCCGGTCTCGGCAGTTAATTGTTTGGCAGCCTCTACGGCTTCCTTTGAATTATGGGCCACGATACCGCGCTGAATGCGCACACCGAAACTGGCCAAAATCTCTTTTCCTTGGTACTCGTGAAGATTCATATATTAAGGTATATTTAGATTCGAAAGCAAAAATAGGAAACGTAGAGGATTTAGACTAATGAAATATAGAGTTAGTTGCGTAGATATATCCTAAGCCTTAAAAACTCTTACCCATAACTGGTCCATCCACCTAAATCACGTTCCTTTTTTTTATTTAATAAGTTTTACAATGGTCTATGAGAACAGAATTACAAATTAAAATCCTTAAAGTCTAAGGGGTCAAAGTTTTTAAAGTTGCCGTTCATTTCTATGGTCTTTTTGGTACGATTAACTTCGCTCAACATTGATATGGTTGAAATTAAATGCGACTTCATAAATAACAAACGATCACGCTCACTTGGCATTTGCAATAATTGGTACTCTTGGTCAAACGAAAGCCCCATTTTATGTACCAATACATAACTATTGAACTTCTCTAACGGCAAGGGGGTATAGGGCACGGCCATAAGCTCATACAGTTCGTGAATCTTATCTAGCACCTCCTTTTTCAAGGATTTATCCGCATCTCTTACGCTATCAATAAATTTAATGGTTCCGCCCGCGTAAAGCTTGCCATCCATTTGGTTTTTGAAACTTAGGATACGAAAAACTTGGCGTGCTACACAGGTTACATCCATAGCTCCGTCTTCGTAAGTATTTACAATTTCTACCAATTGAACTTCTGTTCCATAAGTCATACTATCATTAATATAAACAGGAATACCAAAGGTAACAGCCTCATTTCTACAATCTTTTATCAATTGCTTGTAGCGATCCTCAAAAATATGTAGCGGTACGGTTTCGCCCGGAAAAAATATAGATTGCAGTGGTAATAACGCCAATTTCATAGTGTAATATTTGCTCTAAAAATACGACCGAAATTACGAACCGCAAATTTAAATTACACAGACTCATGTTTCAAAAATAACAATTTGTTGTATTTTTTATATTTGTAACGGTTTTTTTGCCCATATAAGATTAACGGGTTAAATTTGCTTTAAATACCGAAGATATGAATAATGCCGATTTGCTAAATATAGCAAAAACATATGGAGACCCCGTTTACGTTTACGATTCGGAAAAAATAATTTCTCAGTTTGAGAGACTTACAAATGCCTTTAGCAGTGTAAAGAAGTTGAAACTTAATTACGCCGCCAAAGCTTTATCCAATATAGCCATCTTAAAACTAATGAACAGTTTGGGAAGTGGCCTGGATACGGTTTCCATACAAGAGGTTCAATTAGGCCTTCTGGCAGGATTCAAACCAGAATCTATCATTTTTACACCTAACGGTGTTTCTTTGGAAGAAATAGAGGAAGCATCAAAATTGGGGGTTCGCATTAATATAGACAACCTTTCTATTTTAGAGCAATTTGGCAGCAAGCACCCAGATGTTCCCGTTTGTATTCGCATCAACCCACATGTTATGGCAGGTGGAAATGCTAATATATCCGTAGGTCATATTGATTCCAAATTTGGTATCAGCATTCATCAAATTCCACATTTGTTACGCATTGTTAATGTTACCAACATGAACATTAACGGTATACACATGCATACCGGAAGTGATATTTTGGATATTGATGTTTTCCTTTATGCATCGGAGATACTTTTTGAAACTGCTAAAAACTTTAAAAACCTTGATTTTATAGATTTTGGTAGTGGTTTTAAAGTACCTTATAAAGAAGGTGATATTGAAACCAACGTTGAAGAGCTTGGCAAAAAACTAGGCTCCCGCTTTAACGAGTTCTGTAAAGAATACGGCAAACAGCTTACATTGGCTTTTGAACCTGGGAAATTCTTGGTTAGTGAAGCCGGTAACTTCCTTGCTAAAGTAAATGTAGTAAAACAAACTACTTCAACGGTATTTGCTAGTATTGATTCTGGTTTTAACCATTTAATTAGACCCATGCTTTATGGGGCTACGCATCGCATCCTTAACATATCCAACCCAGAAGGTAGAGAACGTTACTATTCTGTGGTAGGCTACATTTGTGAGACCGATACTTTTGCCAGTAACAAGCGAATAAACGAAATAAGTGAAGGTGATATTCTTTGCTTTAAAAATGCAGGGGCATATTGCTTTACCATGGCCAGTAATTACAATTCTAGGTTTAGACCTGCAGAAGTACTTTGGCATGAAGGCAAAGCTATTTTAATTAGGGAGCGAGAAACTTTTGATGACCTGATCAAACATCAAATAGATGTTAAAAATCTCTTTGCCACCAAGAAGGAAAAGGCTTTAGCAAAATAAACTTGTTGGATTTTCGTTAGTTTTGGTACATTAGTTGGACTAATACCGCAAAAATCAGAATGAAAATACGCACCACATACGCCTTAAAATTTGCCCTGTTTGCCTTTATAGGGCTAACTATCACAACCATGAACGCCCAAGAGGTAAAATGGTTGAGCTGGAACGAAGCGGCAGAATTAGTTGCAACGGAAAAAAATCCTAAGAAAATTTTTATAGATGTCTATACGGATTGGTGTGGATGGTGTAAAAAGATGGACAAGGATACCTTTCAAAATTCTGAGGTTGCTGCCTACATGGCCGATAATTTCTATATGGTGAAGTTAGATGGTGAAGGTAAGGACCCTATTGAATTTAAAGGAAAAACCTATAAGTTTATCCCCTCTGGAAGAAAAGGATATCATGAATTTGCCGCAGCCCTTATGCAAGGTAGATTAAGTTACCCAACCACTATTTTTCTAGACGAAGAAATGAACATGCTTTCTCCTGTACCGGGCTATCAAAAACCAGAGCCTTTCTTAAATATTGCCAGATACTTTGGCGATAATATTTACAAGGACCAAGACTGGAAGACTTATGCCGGTGAAAGCAAATAAACAAAAGAGCTACATATAACATTTTAAAACCCTGATATTGTAAAATAATATCAGGGTTTTTTATTCTCTAAAAGTTAGATTAGTTAAACCTCTTGTATTCGTTTTTACTTTTAAGTACTTTCATTTCATCAAAGTAAATACTCCCCGTTCAAAAGTTCATGAAAGCACTCTATATTACATTAGTTACAGCCTTAATTTTCTTATCCTGTAAAGACCGTACCAAGACAGCTCTTCAGTTAGAAGATGGGGTTTCCTTAGAGTTGGCAACTTACAGGAAAAACCAAGTTTCCAACGTCAACTATCAACTTAATTTTAAAATTCCGGAAGCGAAAACCCAGCCTATTCCGGCCCAACTGGTTTTAACTTTTCAAATTTCTGACGCAGATGCTCCACTGTATCTTGATTTTAAAGAACAAACTTCCCATTTAAAATCTATTGACGTCAACTCCAAGACCACAGCCATTGTTCACGAGCATGAACACATTAAAATAGACTCCAAGTACCTAAAAGCCGGGAAGAACATAATAGAAATAGATTTCATTGCAGGGGAATCTTCTTTAAACCGAAATGATGATTATCTCTACACCCTTTTAGTTCCGGACCGTGCCCGAACGCTCTTTCCATGTTTTGACCAGCCTAACATAAAGGCTACCTATTCTCTGGATATTACGGCGCCAAAAGATTGGACTGTACTGTGCGGAGCTCCAGAAATAAGTAAAGAGGATAATAACGGGGTTACCACTCATCATTTTGGCCAAACGGACCTAATGAGCACTTATCTATTCTCTTTTGTAGCCGGTAAATTCAATCTTACGCATCAAAATCCAAATGGTTTTGGCATGACTATGTTGTACCGGGAAACGGATAAAAAGAAGGTTGCCTATAGCACTGATACCATTTTTAACCTTCACCAACAATCCATAGCTTTTTTAGAGGATTACACCCAATACAAATTCCCTTTTCAGAAGTTGGATTTTGCTACTATTCCAGGGTTCCAGTATGGCGGCATGGAGCACGTGGGTGCAATACAATACAAAGAAAGTGCCCTGTTTTTAGATGAAACTTCTACTGAGAACCAAAAATTAAGAAGGTTAAAACTCATAGCCCATGAAACCAGCCATACGTGGTTTGGAGATTTGGTAACCATGGATTGGTTCAATGATGTTTGGATGAAGGAAGTCTTTGCCAATTTCATTGCGGATAAGATTGCCAACCCGGCTTTTCCGGATATAAACCACAACCTTTCTTTTATGACCACGCACTACCCAAGAGCGTACGGTGAGGATAGAACCAAGGGCTCCAACCCTATTCGCCAAGAATTAAACAACCTCAACAATGCAGGTTCGCTTTACGGAAGTATCATTTACAGCAAAGCTCCGATAATGATGCGCCAGTTAGAAACCATTTTAGGAAAAGAAACTTTTCAAAAGGGTATTCAGGAATATATAAAAACCTACAGTAATGGCAATGCCACTTGGAACGACCTTATACAGATACTGGCAAAAAACACTGAAGTAGATGTTGAAAAATGGAGTGCAACTTGGGTAAATGCTGCTGGGCGGCCTTTATTTCACGACCAAATAGTATATGATTCTAACCAAAACATAGCCTCTTTTGAAATAAGCCAGACCGCAGAAGACGATAGTTACCACATATGGCCCCAGACTTTTGATTTAACCTTGGTATACCAAGATAGCTTAGTAAACATTCCCGTTCAAATGACTGGGAGCAGCATTACCCTTCCAGAAGCCATTGGCAAACCCAAACCTTTATCTATCCTGTACAATTCCAATGGTATGGGCTATGGCGTTTTTCCGCTGCACGAATCAGAAACGGAAAACCTGCCCAAAATTACGGATGATGTGGCACGAGGATATCTGTTCATCAACATCTATGAAAATTTTCTAAGGGGGAATATTACACCAAAGGAGGCACTCCAATTCTATCGCAAGCACCTGGTCCATGAAAATAATGAACTTGTAGCTAATTTACTTTCGGGCTATATAACCCATATTTTTTGGACATTTTTATCCGCTGATGAAAGAACAGAGCATCAACCTATACTAGCCGAGCAACTTTGGTCCCAATTGCAATCGGACTTACCTTCCAATCTAAAGAAAACCTTGTTTTCAACTTTTCGTTCCATTGCTTACTTGGAGGAATCACGTACACAATTGTATCAAGTATGGCATAAGGATATTACGCTGCCAAATTTAAAATTGAATACGGATGATTATACCACTATGGCAGAAAGCTTAGTTCTTTTTCATCACCCAGATTCGGAAAATATAGTATTGGAAGCCAAGAAAGCTATAGACAATCCTGATAAATTGGCGGAATTTAACTTTCTCCTCCCTTCTTTATCTAATGATGAAACGGTTAGAAATGAATTCTTCAACGCTCTTCTAAACGAAAAAAACCGACAGAAAGAATCGTGGGTCTTAGATGCCTTAAGCCATCTAAATCATCCGCTTCGCGAAAAACAAAGCTTAAAAAACCTGAGAGCAAGTCTTGATATACTGGAAGAAATTCAAAAAACCGGAGATATATTCTTTCCAAAAGGCTGGCTGAACAATACCATCGGGAAACATACATCCGCTGAAGCATATACCATATTGGAGAATTTCCTAACCGAAAATCCCGATTTAAAACCAACAATCAAAAACAAACTAATGCAAGCTGCAGATGACCTTTATCGGGTACATGCCTTAAAAAACAAAGGCCAAAATAATTAATTTTGGCCTTTGTTTTTAATTGATGAACTATCTACTATAGTTAGGTGATTCTTTTGTTATGGTTACATCATGCGGGTGGCTTTCATTAATACCGCTAGATGTAATTTTTACAAAACGCCCATTTTCCTTTAGCGTATCAATATCTTTTGCCCCACAATATCCCATACCGGCACGAAGACCGCCAACAAATTGGTGAATACTCTCGTACAACTCTCCTTTGTAAGGAACACGGCCAACAATACCCTCTGGCACCAGTTTTTTAATATCATCCTCTACATCTTGGAAATAACGGTCTTTACTACCCTCTTTCATGGCTTCAACAGACCCCATACCACGGTAAGACTTAAATTTTCTTCCCTCATAAATTATGGTCTCACCAGGAGACTCTTTTGTTCCTGCCAAAAGAGAACCTAACATAACCGTATCCGCCCCTGCAGCAATCGCTTTTGGTATATCACCTGTATAGCGGATTCCTCCATCGGCAATAACAGGTACTCCAGAACCTTTAATAGCGGCAGCCACTTCTAGCACGGCCGAAAATTGAGGAAAACCAACACCTGCAACCACACGGGTGGTACAAATAGAACCAGGTCCAATACCTACTTTAACGGCATCTGCTCCTGCTTCTACCAAATATTTTGCAGCCTCGCCCGTAGCAATGTTACCAACAATAACATCCAAATCCGGGAATTTCTTTTTCACTTCCTTTAAAACGGAAACCACACCTTTCGTATGTCCGTGTGCGGTATCAATCACTACGGCATCAACACCGGCATTAACTAAAGCTTCGGCCCTGTCTACGGCATCAGGAGTAACTCCTATGGCCGCAGCAACACGTAACCTTCCGTAAGTATCTTTATTGGCTATTGGCTTTTGGGTAAGTTTTGTAATATCCCTAAAAGTAATTAGCCCAACCAGTTTATAATCCTTATCAACAACCGGTAATTTTTCAATTTTATTTTCTTGAAGAATATCTTCGGCCTGGGCCAATGATGTACCTTCACTAACCGTAACCAAATTTTTAGAGGTCATTACCTCAGAAATAGGTCGGTCATTGTTTTTCTCAAAACGAAGATCTCTGTTGGTAACAATACCTATTAACTTTCCTTCATCATCTACAATAGGTATTCCTCCAATACTGTATTCTTTCATATTGGCCTTTGCATCACGTACAAAAGAATCTAGGGGTAGCGTAACCGGGTCTATGATCATACCACTTTCCGCACGTTTTACTTTACGCACCTTAATGGCCTGTTGCGCTATAGTCATGTTTTTATGAAGAACACCAATACCACCTTCTTGCGCTATGGCAATAGCCATTCGCGATTCCGTAACCGTATCCATAGCAGCCGAAACGACCGGTACGTTTATTGTAATGTTACGAGTGAATTTGGTTTGAATATTTACTTCTCTTGGGAGTACTTCAGAAAAGGCAGGGACTAAGAGTACGTCATCATAAGTGAGACCTTCTCCAACAATTTTATTCAGGTGGGCTTCCATAGCAATTAAAGATTTAATTGCGTGCAAATGTAGTAAAATTAATTGGTTATCACCTTATTATCAATGTTGGATTACGAGCAAAACAAAACCTACAGAAATCACCCACATTCTTACGGCGAATATCTCTAATTCACATCAAAAAACTACTTCCATATATTTTGTTTTAAATCGATATAAAAAAGAAAAATACAACTACGCGAGTATCAACTGATTATATCTTTGAAAATCGTTTATAATTTAAGCTGAAGGGTGGTATAAAATGTTCTTGGTTCAGATGGAATAATGCCCGGCCCGGGATAACCCGTAGCCCTCCGGGTAAAATAGGAATTGTCCAAAAGGTTGTTGACACCCGCTTCCAACTTCCATTTTTTATAGGTGTAAGAAAGCGAAAAATCTAAAATATCATACGCAGGAATTTCCCCTTCTATGCCTCTCTGGTTGTCCTCTACGTCCTGAAGGGCGTTGGTTGCATCTGTAAATTGTTTGTCAAAATACGTATACTGTAGGCTTCCCAACAGGTTTCCATACCCAAAGTTCAAACCTGTTTTTAGATTTACCTTTGGAATAAATTCTACTTCTTTCCCTTCCACATTGTTCCTTTCGGAAGAAAGGTACTCAGATTGTGTCAAAGCCAAATTAGCGAAATAATTAAGCTTCACCTTTTCCGACTGTGGAAAGAAAGTTTCTTTTAAACTCCAATTGGCAAAACTCTCCAGCCCATAAATAAAGGCGGTTCCTATATTACCTCTTGCCCTTAGCAATCTTCCTGTAGAAACTTCTTCGCCAGCTGCATTAACCCGCGTTTCTTCTTTTAGAATTTCTCCCAGTCTATTGTCATAATACAGGCCATACACACTTACATCATAGGAGAGCACATCTTTAAACCTTCCTCTGGCGCCAAAATCTGCCGTAAAGCCATCTTCATCAGAAATATTCGGGTCAACTTGAAAAGAAGGATTCACTACACGTATATCACTAAAAGTTACAGAACGATAATTCTGCGAAAAGTTACCGTAGAGTTCTACGCTAGGCGACACTCTATAGGTAGCTCCCAAGCCCAAGAGTAAAAATGTTCGCTCAAAATCCCTATTATCATCTACCTCTCTGTTCAACAGCGGGTTATCCGCCAAGTCTAACGTAATTTCTCGATAGCTCCCTATACTCTCAGTCTTAATATGTTCCAATCTAAAACCGGGTGTCAAGGCCAACCTATCCGAAAGATTGAAAATATTTTCACCAAAAAAAGCGACATTAAAATTGGGGAAATTAAACTGGGATTGTCTCTCATAATTCGGGAAATCAACATCGGCAAATGTAAAATCAGCATCGGCGGCAGCGGTACCAGGGCCTTGCCTTTGGTCATTATCCGTTTTATAAATTTTGGAACCTAACAAAAGTGCAGATTCAGTGCCTCCTAAATTATAGCGGGTCAATACCCTTGCCTCTGCGCCCCAGTTACTAAAGTCATCTATCAATAACTCTCTAGGGGTGTCAATATTATCAACTTCAGAAACCCTGTTAGTTCGGAAACCCAAAGCTCTACGCGAGGCATTTAGACCAAATATGTTTAGGCTAAAATCTGTCTTGGTAGAAAACGCATGGTCTAATCGCAATGAATACAAACGCCAATCTACTTCAAACCAGTTTCGGTCTCGATTGCTAAAAGTGGGGTCTGCATAAAACTGGGCATCGGTCAGTCCACCGGGCTGCTTAGCCAAATAATGCATAAATGTGGTTTCCAAGCTCACCTTTGTCCTATCCGATATTTCATAACCCAAATGGGTAAAATAATTCTTACTGTTAAAATTAGAATTAGGTCTAAACCCGTTACCATCCTTATAATTTAGATAAGTGTAATAACTGAACTTACCCACTGTACCACTTAAACTATTAAAGCTCGTAAACAAATCGTACGAACCAACGGTCTGGCGAGAAATGAGTTCTATTTCCTTGTTTAGATTCGGTTTTTTGAACTTAAAATTGATTAAGCCTCCAAATTGAGTGCCGTACTGCAAAGAAGCGGCACCACGCACCACCTGAATTTCCTCGAGGGATTCGGCAGGTGGGGTGTAATAACTTTCTGGATAACCCAGTACATCCGCACTAATATCATATCCGTTCTGACGCGTGTTAAAATTGGCGGTACGGTTAGGGTCCAATCCCCTACCCCCAATATTCAGCTGCAGACCTGCATCACCATTATCATAAATATTAAGCCCCACAACCTGACTATATATTTGCCGCGCGTTATTGGCCGCAAGGTTCCCCGTAAGACCCTCCAAAAGAACTACCTCTGTCTTCTTTCCTGCATATATAGCGGTACCCTCTACTTTTTTAAGTTGTTTTAAAGCGAATACTTTCTCTCGTCTTTCAGTTAGAACTACTTCTGAAAGGGCTTGCGACTTTATTCGTTCTAGCTGAATATTAAGATTGAAGGCCGTGTCAAAAGTCAGTTCCTTTTCATAGATTTCATACTCAAAAGCAAACACCACAATAGTGTATTTACCCCCCGGAATGTTGGAAAAAACAAAATTGCCATCTGCCTGTGTAGTTTCTAAAAGCCGAAGTTCCTTTAGGTAGACCTCTGCATCTTGTACAGCGTTACCTTTGTTATCTACCACTTTACCGGTAATACTAATTTGGCCAACAGCACTTAATGCGGTTAGAAATGTTATAAGTACGATACTAAATTCCCTTAATTTCATCAGTAAAAGGTATTATCCATTTTTTATGTTCAAACGACTCCCGCTCTTGGCCAAGGTCTACTTTGGGGTCTATATAGGTAGTGCTCAATCTACCATTTAGCGCCACCCGGCTATCTACAAATATTTGTACGTTTTTGTGCCCGTCATTTTCAAAATGCTTTTTCAGGTACTGGGCATATTCTAAAATAAAGTCTGGCTGAAAAGACATTTGCTTTTCCTGAAATGGCGTTAAAAAATCGGAATTATCCACATAAAACCATTTACCCGAATCTTTACTGACTACTTTGAATTGTGCATAACCCGATTTTTCCATTAACATTACCCGCCAAGAAAACCGGTAACCTTCTTCCGTCCAGAACAACTCTCCCGGATATGCCAAATAACGCCAGGGCATTACCAACTGCACCACAAAAAACAGTGCTATTAAAATCAGTTTTGGGTTGGCTTTTTCCCTAACTGACAAAGCCAAAACCTTTCCATTATCAAATCGGTTTTTGTTTATGCGAAAAAAGCTTGCCAAGTAGTTTAGAAACTTACGGTGAAAAGACGAATCAAAAAATATTAAGGTTGATATAATCATGATATACGGAAACATGCCTATAGGGAACAACACCCGTGTCATCACATGAAAAATAACCACCATAATAAAAGCAAAAGGGCGTGTTTTCTTGTACAAAAGCAAAAATGGAATTGCTAGGTCATATCCAGCTCCAAACCAGCTGAAAGCGTATTGCACCCACTCTTCATGCAAAAACTGCCCAAAAAAAGGCGTATCAAACTTGGAGGGCAACCAAATTTTTAGGGGCATGGCCTTAAGGAGCCAATCGGAATTTAGTTTGGCAAGTCCTGCATAAAAATAGACAATGCCCAACATGAGCTTTATACTGTTGACCGTCCACGCCGAAATTTTCTGAAATGCTATTTGCGGCCTTTGTTTGGCATCCAAAGAGAAATAGGCATTGGCCGGCAAAAAAATCATTAAAAAGCTAAGCAGACTTATAAAGTAGTAATGGTTAAGATAGGTAGTCTTATCCATTAGTTCTATGTACGTAAAACTTAAAAAGAAGGTAACAATGGCCACTTTGTATTTATAGCCCAAGGTCACAAAGATGGCAGATAATGCACAGATGGCAAATATGAGATAGGTATAGACACCCAAGGGCTTGACCCATTCAAAACCATAATACGAGAAGAAAAATTTAGGCTGAATGTATAATTTTTCTATCCATCCATAACTCCAAAATCTTACAATACTAAGCAACATCATTACACCAAATAAAATGCGAAAGACCGCCAAAGGGGCGGCCTCTATTGGGGCTGATATATGTTTGCTAATGAAACGGGTCATTTTCTAATCGCCATCTGCATCAACAAAATCAATACTTACGCTCATGGCAGATACCATATCTACCTTTAGCAATGGAACAACACGTTGCACCTCATCATAGGCCAAAAGCATATTGGTAGGTGGTACATTGTCTTCTATTTCTTTTCGAAAAGGCTCCAATTCCTGAACCTTGGTTCTTGCTAAATTAAACTGATTGTTTATCAATTTCTTTAAATCATCTCCATCCTTAACTGTGTTCAGTGCATCTAAATAAGACGCCAAACTTTCTCCGGAAGTGGTTTTACCATAATGAACACCATTGAAAAAATCCTGAACAGCTTCAAGCCCTTCTAAGAATAGTTCATTGGAAATATCTGCCTTATAATAGGCCTCTACGTTTTGAGGAAGTACATTTTCAGAAAAAGCACCTACAGGAATACCCATTTTTCCCGCTCTTAAAAATTTCTCGTAGTAAAAAACATAGTCGTTAATAAAACGATCTACGGATGCGGTTGAGGACGCTCCGTTATTGGCCACAAAGGTTGCTCTGTATCCCGAGTTCCATTCCGCAAGAACACCTTGGGTAAGACTTACCATGTCTGCAATAATATCACCTGTATACGAAACCAAATTCTCTTTTTCGGTTCCATTGAATCTGTCCAAAATAGCTTCATCCGTATCACCTAGACCATTAATTAGGTAGTCCAAGGCAGGAAAACCTTTTGCATCTCTGTTAGAGGCCAAAGCCAAGTCATACCCTCCTGAACTTATAAAACCGTCCATTTTATCATTATCCGCAGGGTAAATATTCATATTCAAACGAAAACCTACGGTTTCTGCCGGTCCAATTTCGAACATAGAAACCCTTTGCCACATTTTATAGGCGGACAACCATGATGCTCTAAAAGCAATAAGATTAGCCTCGTTTGAATCAGTTTTAAACGCATCAAACGCGGTTTGCAAGTCCGTTATTTCGGTAGAAAATGCCTCGTAAGAAGGTATAATTATATTATCTGCCCAATTCACCAGCATGGGGCCACGCTCAAAACTTACCAGATCCGGGTTTGGATCTACTACAACATCATCTGTGGGATCACTTCCTCCATCAGAGCTACAAGCCCAAATCATTGCCGCTACAGCTACAATGGCAAAAAACCTCCTCATACCTTATTTTTATTTATTCTAAGTAAGCAAAAATATAAAAAGCAGCCTGTTAAACCTTAACAGAAGCTGCTTTTTTTTTACAACACTTAAATTTTAGTAATTACAACCCTTTGTTACTCGGCTGCTTGGGCTACTGTAAAATCGAATTTTGATGCAATATCCTCGGAAATCATATCAATAGTTTCAGCCTTTACATCCCATAATCCGTTAGCACCATCTCCCATTAAATCTTCCAAAAGAGCCTCAGATTCAGCTTTGGTAAAGTAAGGAGCATCCGTACCCGGTTTGCGGGTAAAGCGTAAGCTATAGATAAAGCCGTATGCTTCTGAAAGTGCATGAAAAGCATTTCCGTAATTTGGTGCCGCCTCGGCCAATGTTTCTTTTGCACGTTGCATGTAAAAAACACCTCTAACAGCAATTACTTCTGATATTTTTTCTCTAATTATATCTGCCTGAGCATCACGAACTTCGTAATCTCCAGCTACAATAGCAGCACGACCTAATTTAAAAGCCTGAAAAATCTCATCAGCAATTCCAGCAAAATCAGAATCCTCCTCTAATTTCCCGATGTACTCGTTCAAAAAGCTATCCGCACCAAGATCTGCATTAGGGTTGGAAGCATCGGCATTAAGTCCGTAAACGTATCCATAAGCTTCATCCCACTTATGCTCCATATTGGTATAGGACTTGCCTTCCAATACAGTTCCCGCGTCGTTATCAGCACGGCTAGAACCTTCATCTAAAACCGCTGTGCTCAAATAGTTGTTCAATGCTTGATCGGTCATTAAGGCTCCGATCAACCCTTTGGCGAACAATTGATTGTACTCAAGACCTTTAGCATTTACGTAACGGGTTCTCTCCCCATCCGCTAATTGACCTGCAACTCCAGCTTCGGCAGCAACATTCCAGTTGGCAAAGACTTCATTTACCTGACCGTCTATCCATGATTCAAAATCCGCACGAATAAGGGCTTGATCTGTTGCGTTGGTTGAAAAATAATCGGCAGAAGCCGCAGTCTTACTACGAAGACTCTTATCCGAAGCATTCAAATCTGCATCTTCAAAATCATCCGCACCCTCTTCATGGGCATACATAGCCTGCAAAGTTTCTGCAGTATTGGTATTGGTAGTGAAACCTCCTAAAAGCTCCTGAGCCATTAAGATACGTGTAGTCTGACCTCCAAAGCTAACCGTGGTTGCTCCATCTCTTTCAAAAGAATAACTAGTTGGATTGTCAATCATGATATCTTCGTTCATATCCGAAGCATTATCATCCGAGCTACAAGATGTAAGAAGAACTGCAGAGCTAATAGCCAATGTGTAAATAATCTTTTTCATTTTTGTGTGCGAAATTTATTTAGACTTGATTTAAATAAAGCGCCAAATTTAATACATGAAAATGTGCCTCGCAACATTATTCTTATTAAATCTAAATAACATTGAATTTAATATTTGCTCTTCCTAGTTATAGTGCGTGCTTTAACTATATAAAAATATATTTTATTACTATTTATAATTAATCTAAATAAAAATACTACTTTTGAAATGAGACTTAAGGCACTAAAGTTTTGAATATTTTATCATAGAATTGTTTAACCCCAAATGAATTAGCACATATTATGGAAGACATTAACCCTATTTACCACAACCCTTTTGGCGTAGCTTTTCAATGGAAAAGAAACTCAACAAAAGATTTTAGAAAAATACAGATTGTTTTTAGGGATACCGGGTTGTTATTGTCCCAAAACGAACTGGAACAGTTTAAAAAGAATATTGAATGCACAAAGAACAGTAATGCCATGTGCAGCGAGTGTGGCCAACACGAAACCTGCAGGTCTTAACTCTTAGACACTCCGGCTCCGCAAATAACCCTTGCCATGAACAAAAAAGAATTGGATGCCGTACATGATTTGGTAGATGGCACCTTGTTTCAATTAAACTTGAACAACTATCTGGACAAAATGTGTGGTGGGCAATAGAATTAATGATAGGCAGTAAACAGTTCGGTAGCTTTGTTATAAGCAGCCTCGAACACCATCCAATTAACTCCTGAATCTGCCTTTTCCGCAGTAAAATAAGAGAGCATTTTTTCCGTAGGCATATTACCGGTCAACTCGTCTTTTGCCATAGGGCACCCCCCGAAACCTTGAACGGCCCCATCAAACCTACGGCAACCGGATTTGTATGCAGCATCTACCTTTTCGTGCCATTTGGTAGGTGTTGTATGCAAATGCGCTCCAAACTCTATTTCTGGGTACCTTGGTATTAATTGCGAGAAGAGATATTGAATAACTTCTGGTGTTGAAGACCCTACCGTATCCGATAGAGATAAAATTTTAGCTCCCATTGCACTCAATTTCTCTGTCCATTCACCTACAATATCCACATCCCAGGGGTCACCGTACGGGTTTCCGAAACCCATAGAAATATAGGTTACCACTTCCTTGCCCGAAGCATCCGCAATATTCAGTATTTCTTGAAGTATTCCTACGGATTGGTCTATGGTTTTATGTGTATTACGCATCTGAAAATTTTCGGAAATAGAAAAAGGATATCCCAGATACTGAATTTCAGGATGGCGAGAAGCATCTTCAGCCCCTCTAACATTGGCTACGATGCTCAAAAGTTTACTTGTTGTTTTTGACAGGTCAAGTTGTGAAAGCACTTCGGCAGTATCCACCATCTGCGGAATAGCCTTGGGAGAAACAAAACTTCCAAAATCTATGGTATCAAAACCACAACCCAATAAAGCCTGAATGTACCTTACCTTTTCCTTGGTTGGAATAAAAGGTTTGATGCCTTGCATGGCATCTCTGGGACATTCAATAACTTTCACCTTTTCCATCATGCGTATTCCTTTCTAATGGGCCGGCCATGCCAACCCTTAAACCTACTCAAAATTAGCATTAATTATCCGATACTAAAATATAGACGGCAATACCAATGAACACAATGATTTGAAGCCATTTTAGATACAGGCCCACTTTAGAATTTTCTGTAAAATAAGACGATATACTACCGGAAAGCACCGCTATTAAACTAAAAACGATAGAAGATATGAACATAAAAATAAGACCCAGCACATAAAACTGTACCGTAGTACTTATTTCTTCACTAAAGAGAAAACCAGGAAAAAACGCCAAAAAGAAAATTGTGACCTTAGGGTTTAACACATTCATTATAAACCCTTGCTTAAACAATTGCCAAAGTCCTTTTTTAGGTACGGAACCTTCCGTCAGCTCCAAGGTACTGCTGCTTTTAAATACTTTATAGGCCAAGTAAAATAGGTATATGGCCCCCAGTAATTTTATACCAAAAAACAGCGTTTCACTTTCTTTTATTAGAACAGATACTCCAAAGGCTAACAAACTTGTATGAATCAAACAACCGGAAATAAGCCCGGCCGTAGTTGCCAATCCATACTTTTTGCCGTTTACCAAACTCTGCATCAACACATAAATATTATCGGGCCCCGGCGAAACGGACAAGGCTGCCGTAGCCAACATAAACGCATAAAGAGTTTCGTAATTCATGGTAATCTAATTCCTGCTTAAATTTAATACAAATCTTAGCCATCCCAGTTTTAGACTGGAAACCTTGTTATTTACGCTAAAGTAACTACTCTTTTTTATATCTTGTGTGAAATCTGGAGTTCAAAAAAATGTGCTTGGATTGTATTTTTTTAGTTGGTCGCAATTCCCCTTATGCTGGACCATAACCGTTATTGCATCTTAAAACTAAGGCCATGAAACAAAGTCAGATTACCTTTACCCTAAGTTTAGTTCTAGTAGCGTTGCTTTTAGTGGCGTTTGAAATCAGGAACGAAGCAAAACCCGCAGCCGAAACCGTTATGCAAAAAGATAGTTTATTACGCCATGTAGTATTGTTTAAATTCAAACCCGAAACTTCTAAGGAAGATATTAAAAAAGTGGAGGACGCCTTTACCGCATTACCCTCAAAAATTCCACAAATTGTAGGCTACGAATGGGGGTTGAACAATAGCCCCGAAGGTCTGAACGACGGTTTTACCCATTGTTTTTTCTTAACTTTTAATAGCGAAGAAGACCGTGCCACTTATTTACCACACCCAGACCACAAAGCTTTTGCAGATGCTCTAGGCCCATACCTAGATGGTGTTTTAGTGGTTGATTATTGGACAAAGTAAAACCGAGGACAATCTAACTAAAACTATATCCTTAGGTTTTTAGGACTGCTTTAGTATAGCCTTATTAATGCGCTTTATCAATGCTGGGCCTTCGTATATAAAACCCGTGTACAGCTGAACCAAATCTGCACCGGCTTCCAATTTTTCCAAAGCATCTTTTTCGGAGTGAATTCCGCCTACACCAATTATAGGGAAAGCTTTATTGCTTTTTTCCGATAAGAAACGGATTACCTCGGTACTTCTTTGCGTTAGTGGTTTTCCGCTTAGTCCGCCCATTTCCTTCGTGAGCGATTCTTCGGATTTTAAATTTTTCCTTTCTATAGTCGTATTAGTAGCTATAACACCATCAATCTTTGTATCGGCCACAATAGCAATAATATCCAGCAATTGGTCGTCAGTTAGGTCTGGTGCTATTTTTAAAAGAATAGGTTTTTCTTTTTGCTGCTTCTGCGAAGCTAATTTTGAGTTTTCTTTTTTAAGTTCCAGTAAAAGAGCTGTTAAAGGTTCTTTATCCTGAAGCTCACGCAAGCCTGGCGTATTGGGAGAACTTACATTAACCACAAAATAATCTACATGGTCAAAAAGCGCATTAAAACAAATAAGATAATCTGAAACGGCGTCCTCATTAGGAGTTATTTTATTCTTACCTATGTTGCCCCCAATAAGAACTTTATGTTCTTTTTTTAATCGTTCTACAGCATCTACGACCCCCATATTATTGAACCCCATTCGGTTTACTATGGCTTGGTCCGGCTTTAACCTGAATAATCTTGTTTTAGGGTTTCCTTCCTGTGGTTTTGGAGTTAATGTACCTATTTCAACAAAACCAAAACCAAAGTTGGACAATTCATTGTAAAGTTTGGCGTCTTTATCAAAACCAGCGGCCAGTCCCACTGGGTTTTTAAACCTAATCCCAAAAACTTCCTTTTCCAAGCGCGGGTCCTCAATCTTATAAATAGCCCTGAACAAACCGGAAAAACCGATTTTACAAAGAAAACGAACTAATGAAAAGGTAACGTGATGGGCTTTTTCTGCATCTAGCGAGAAAAGTAACGGCTGAAGAAAGGTCTTATACATGAAGCTGTGTAGTGTTTGCGCAAAAATACAAACTTAGCCTAGTATAGACACAACTTATTACAATTTTAAAATCCTAAGTACTGAATTGAAATAGGTCATCACGGCCTAACCGGCAACTCTTTACTCCTCCTCTACAGGTATTTCGTAACTCTTTGGTACCACTTTTATAGGAAGCCTTATAGCTTCGTTACAGAGCTGAAGATAACGCTCATATTGTTTAGTGTTGAAAGCAGATAGCAATTTTTTATCACTATCATAAGCTGCCTGTACCAATTGCTGCTGCAGCCCTTTATATTTTTCGGCCAGTTTTATAAGATCTTCCTGCGTACTTTGCGGATGTTGCGCGAGTAGCTTTTCAATTTGCTCCTCAACACTTTTTGTAGTCACTGCCAATTCTCCTTGAAGCGCCTCCATGAGAACTATCTGCTCCTCGTTCAGTTGAAAAATCGTTTTAATGGTTTCACTGTTTTTTCCACCTATATCCAATGTACAACTTTGTGCATATCCCACAGAAAAAAACATCATGAATGCTATAAAACCATATATTTTATGATACATATAATCTTGATTAAAATTCAACTTCGTTTATATAAACAACTATTTAACCAAAAAATTATATTTCTCCTGTGTATGATTCATTTACATAAAAAAAGGCTGCCCCACTGGGGCAGCCTTTCCGAACTAATTTTTCTCTTTAAAGTCTTACTTTAATGTAAAGTTTACCCTAGCAAATAAGAAGCGACCTCCAATACCAAATTGTTGCGCTCTACGGGACCAATCAAAACGACCTGAACTACGGTTATTAAACTGCTCTTCCGCTCTATCTGGATAGATATCAAATAAATTGTTGGCTCCTACCGTAAGTGTTAAAGCATCCGTGGCTTTGTAACCAATGGAAAGATCGGTCACCAACTTGGTGCCAAAAACCTGCTGATTTTCCACAACCGTAGTGGCTTCCGTTACTTCTCCAAAATATACGTTTCTTAAGAACATAATCCATTTATCGGAAGTTAAACTATTAGATAGGTTGATTTTTGTACGTGGCACGGCCTCTTCCAAATACACCCTGCTATCCTCTGGAAAATACGTATCAACTAAACCAGCATCCTCTAGGACCTGCGATGCGTTAATATCACCTATTTGATTGGTTTTAGAAAAAGTACCGGCTAAATCCGATTTTAACCTCCAATTATCGCTTAAGTTAGCTTGATGAGTAAGTACTACATCCAACCCACGAGACTCTGTATTAATAGCGTTCGCAAAGAAGGAGGCTGCGGTAGCATTGGCCTGGCGGAGCAAATTGTCCAATTCAGTTCCTGTACCTGGACCGCTAAACTGCCCGGTATACACTACTCTGTCGTTAATTTCCACATAGTAACCATCTACCGTCAATGTAAGATTTGCATCTGGAATTTTCGCTGTGAATCCAACACTAACACTACTTGAAGTTTCTTCCTTTAACTCAGGAATTCCCAAAAGCTTTGCTGCTCTACTGTTATTTGCAAAAGTTCCCACTTCTTGCGGATCTCCGTTCTGATCAAAAATTGTAGACGTAGAATTAAAGTTTATCTGATGTAAAGAGGGCGCTCTAAAACCTGTATTGGCTGCTGCCCTAATATTTAAGTTGTCATTGATTTTGTAACGCGTGGCCAATTTAAAATTGATGGTAGAACCAAAATCGCTATAATTCTCAAAACGCGTGGCAAAACTGGCCAAGAATTTTTCAGAGAAATCTGCCTCTATATCTATATAACCTGCAACACTACTCCTACCTCTAGATAATTCATTATTAGGACTAAACCCAGGGAACACCTGAGAACCTCCCGGTCTTGCATTTCCAAAGAAATCCGTTGGTACACGTACATCAGAATTTGGATTTGGTATTGTATTTTCATCATCATCCAACAAAGGCACACCAGCAGCATCCCTAACAATATCATCATAAGGATTGTTTATATTTCCGGTACCATCATATTGTCCATACGAAGCTGGTTCCCCCGCGACTATATCATAATTTTCAACACGATATTCCGCTCCAAAAGCCACATTCAATCCAGACAACGCATCTTCAAAAAAACGAGAAACATCCAAATTGGCCGTATTCTGAGCAAATGAGAATCCACCTGCATCAAAAATTGTTGGCGAAGCATTTTGCATGGAAGCATTAAAAGTATTTCCTATAGTATATAGAAAAGAGTTTTTTCCATAGGTGTTACTTAAATCAACATCCCACTCATTAATTTTTCCTTTAATCCCTACAGATAAAGACCTGTCTTTAATCGTGGAATTAATTTCAGGTAAAAATCCGTTATTATATGCAGGTGTAAATGTCCTGCTTTGGTTGGGTAATCTGTAAAAACCTGCAGAATTACCAGTTCTAGAACTGATACCCGCAAAAGAATATACCTCCGTTCCATTATCATCTAAAGGCATAGAAAAGTTGGCAAAAATTCGACCACCACGTAATGCAGACTGACCTACTCTCATGTTATAATCGCTACGCTGCTGGTTTCTTTCGGTAAGTTCGGAATCGGTAACATCATTAGAAAGTGGATTATAAAATATAATATTATTATTTTCATCTCTCTTTGTTGGGGTATGCAATTCTGATGAAGAGAATCCACTTATGATATCTCTATCGTTTTGGTCAAAAAAAGGTAAGTTTTGAGATAATCTAACTACATCTGCATCTTGTAGATTAGCAATATCTAAATTTTCACCTAGCGCTAGCCTTTCTATTGAGTTATACGCATTAAAAATTCCACCATCCCACTCATTCATTCTACCATAAGGCTGACGAACATCAAAATCACCAGAAAGATTTAACAAACCTCCATCTTTACCTAGAGGAACACCGTAACTAGCCGCAATATTGGTTGTTGCTCCATCTACACCTCCTGTTTGATCATTGGCATTCTTAGAAAAATTAGCACCACTAGTAACGGACATATTCAATTCGTTTACACTCTTGTTCAAGACTATATTAATTACACCTGCTATGGCATCAGAGCCATACTGGGCAGCTGCACCGTCTCTTAAAACTTCTATACGTTGAATTGCTGCCGCTGGTATAGCATTTAAATCCGTACCAACACTACCTCGTCCAAAGGTACCGTTAACGTTTATAAGGGAAGAGGTGTGCCTTCTTTTACCATTGATCAACACCAAAACCTGATCAGGCCCTAAACCTCTTAAAGAAGCTGGATCAATGTGATCCGTACCATCTGAAATGGTCTGGGTATTTGAAGTAAACGAGGGAGCTACATAATTTAAAATTTGGTTCAGGTTTACCTGAGGCGCAACGCTATTCAGTTCCTTCATACTGATTACATCTACCGGAACCATACTCTCTGTAGCCGTCCTGTTAGGATTACGGGAACCAATAATCACAACTTCGGACAACGCTACTCCTGAAGATAATTGCACACTCATGCCACCGGCCGCAGCGGTTACTTCTTTGGTTTCATAACCAATGTAGGAAATGACCAGCTTGTCCCCCACTTCTGCATCAATAGAAAATAAACCATCAAAATCCGTAGTAGATCCTGTAGTTGTACCCTTCACAACTACCGAAGCTCCGGGCAGAGGTTCACCATCTTCGTCTAATACCGTACCCGTTATCTGGGCACTAGCAATTCCTATGATACTCATAAAGAGCACATAGCACATTAAATACTGCTTTTTCATAATTAGTTATTTGAGTTAATTCATTGAAAAGTTAAGTATTTTTTATTTTTAACGTAAGAAAAACACTAAAAACATAATCTTAAAAAAAGTTTCTATTGTTTCTAGTACCCCCAATTTTGTACTTTTGGTTTAAAAATATACCAATGCAAAATATCATTGATCGCTTTCTAAAGTATGTAAAAATAGATACCCAAAGCGACCCCAATTCCAGCACCACCCCAAGCACCGAAAAACAATGGTATTTAGCAGATTTGCTCGTTGAGGAGTTATTGGAAATTGGAATGGAGGAAGTCTCTATTGACAATAAGGCCTACATTACAGCTACCTTGCCCAGCAACCTTAATATAGAGGTACCCACTATTGGTTTTATTTCTCATTTTGACACATCTCCAGACTTTTCCGGAGCCAATGTGAACCCTCAAATTATTGAGAATTATGATGGAAAGGACATTGTTCTAAACCATATGGAAAACATTGTTCTTTCTCCTGATTATTTTGAAGATTTACTACAATATAAGGGCCAGACGTTGATTACTACAGATGGCACTACCCTACTTGGCGCAGATGACAAGGCCGGAATTACGGAAATAATCACCGCGATGGAATATCTTATTAATCATCCCGAAATAAAACACGGTAAGATTAGAATAGGTTTTACTCCTGACGAGGAAATAGGTAGAGGGGCACATCATTTTGATGTTGAAAAATTTGGCGCAGATTGGGCCTACACTATGGACGGAAGCCAAGTTGGTGAGTTGGAGTATGAAAATTTTAATGCAGCTAGCGCCAAAGTAATCATCAAAGGAAAAAGTGTTCACCCGGGATATGCCAAGAACAAAATGGTAAATGCCATAAGCATTGCCAGCGAATTTTTAGAAATCCTGCCCCCGGAAGAAACACCCCAGAATACCTCGGGTAGAGAAGGGTTCTTTCATGTACACCATATAAAGGGCGAAATAGAACATGCCGAATTTGAATTGATTGTAAGGGACCATGATAAAACGCACTTTGAAAACAGGAAGCAACTGCTTCGTGATATCACCGAAAAACTGAACCACATTCACGGCAATTGTATTAGCTTGGAAATTAAAGACCAGTATTTTAACATGCGCGAAAAGGTAGAACCTGTTTTTCATATTGTGGAACTGGCAAAAGAAGCTATGGAAGCCATGCGTGTTACCCCAATCATAAAACCCATACGTGGCGGAACAGATGGTTCGCAATTAAGCTATATGGGGCTACCATGTCCTAATATCTTTGCCGGAGGACATAATTTTCATGGTAAATACGAGTACGTTCCCGTGGAAAGTATGATAAAAGCTACTGAAGTCATTATTAAAATATGTGAGCTTGTAGCCAAAAAAGCGGTGTAAAGACAAATGCTTACCTTTAAGAGAGAATCTTAAAAGTCCATAAACACATGGATACATCCGAAAAAATTGAGGCCTATTTTGCCGAAGAACATCACTTTAAAAAAGCCATTGGCCAATTGCGAGATCTGGTTTTAAAAACCGATGTTGTTGAGACCTATAAGTGGAATTTTCCAACCTATACTATCACTAAGAAAAATGTATTGGCTATTTGTAAATTCAAGAATCATTTTGGTATTTGGTTCTTTAACGGTGTCTTTTTAAGCGACCCCGGAAACATTCTTGAAAATGCCCAAGAAGGAAAGACCCAAGCCATGCGCCACTGGAAATTTTTCTCAGAAAAAGATATTGACCCCATTAAAGTTTCGGCATATATAAACGAAGCTATTGAAAACCAAAAGAAAGGTATTGAACTGGCCAGAAGTCCTAAAAGCAAAATTACCCGCGTAACCGTTCCTCCTGAACTGGAAAATGTATTCAAAGCTCAGCCCAAAGTAAAGAGATGTTTTAAAAAACTATCGCCATATAAACAGAAAGAATATGCGGAATACATTGCAAACGCCAAGCGAGAACAAACGAAAGCAAGTAGAATGGAAAAGATTTTACCTATGATAATCGAAGGCAAAGGCCTTAACGATTTATACCGATAAATAATGCTCCCAAACCTAAATAGATGTTAGGTTTGGGAGCATTTTTCTCTACAACATTGGTAATTTCCAGCCGTTTTGATAATTGACGGTAATAAGTTTATTTGCCTCTTCTTCTTTAAATTTTCCGGAAGTACCGTCCCAATAGATACGGTTGCCCGTTTTAAATGCCACATTGCCCATGTGAGAAACCAAAGCGGCATCATACCCGACTTTAATGGGTGCATTTAGTTTAGAATTATCCCTGGTTTTTACCGCTTCAATAAAATTCTTGGTGTGTAAGTCCAATCCGCTTGCATTTCCTTTATCATACGAAACAGCTTCCATTTTAGGGGTTCCTTTTTTACCCCATCCGGCAAACTCTTCCTCAGGTATTACTTCCCACCCGTTCCGATCCACGACCAGTGTACCGTTATTACCTATAAAGGCTATGCCGTGGTTACGCCCATAATTACCGCCATCAATGCCAGTGGCATGTTCCCAAAGAATTGAAAAACCATCATATTCAAAAACGGTCTGTAACGTATCCGGTGTTTCGGAAGCATCTTCCGGGTAAGCAAACTTCCCCCCTAATGCCATAACCGATTTTGGAGTTCCCGCTTTCATTCCATACAAGGCATAATCCAATAAATGTACTCCCCAGTCCGTCATTAATCCGCCAGCATAATCCCAAAACCACCTAAAGTTAAAATGGAATCGGTTTGCATTAAAAGGACGTTCCGGAGCGGGACCTAGCCACATTTTATAATCTACACCTTCTGGAACAGCAGAATCCGAAACAACGGGAACAGGTTTCATCCAACCTTGATAAGCCCATGCTTTTGCCAGACGTATATTTCCTAATTTACCCGAATGCACAAAATTAATAGCATCCACAAAGTGCGGCTGACTACGTTGCCATTGGCCAATCTGTACCATGCGATCACTCGCACCTACATAATTAAGCATGATATTGGATTCCTGTATTGAATTTGCTATTGGTTTTTCACAATATACGTCCTTACCTGCCATAAGGGCATCTGTTAACTGAAGACAATGCCAATGATCGGGAGTACCAATAATGACCACATCAATATCTTTGTTTTCTAAAAGCTTCCGATAGTCACGATACCATAGCGGCTTCTTAATTCCCGCTTTTTCAAGGTCAGCAGTTCTAGTCTTTAGAACGGCTTCGTCTACATCG
This sequence comes from Zobellia sp. 1_MG-2023, assembly GCF_030549125.1. Lineage (NCBI taxonomy): Bacteria > Pseudomonadati > Bacteroidota > Flavobacteriia > Flavobacteriales > Flavobacteriaceae > Zobellia > Zobellia sp. 1_MG-2023. The sequence goes on from NZ_JAUOSY010000012.1 coordinate 68,327, forward strand.
CAAAGTGCAATCACATTAATTTCGCTAATCTTCAGCATAGAGGTTAGGTCACTAAAACCCATACCCTTACAACCAATAAGCCCAACATTGATTTGGTCATTGGGCCCTACCTTTTTTCTTAAAGTAGCCAAAAGCTCCATTGGAAATAAAAATGCGGCACTAGAGCCTGCTAAGGCCAAAGTACTTTTTTTGATAAAGTTTCGTCTATTATGGTACATCATTCCGGTTTGTTTGTTCAGAACATGAATATACTAATTTACCTTAGCACAAGACCAAAAAAAACACCGCTACTAATAGCGGTGTTTCTTAACATACATTAAAGTGTACGCTTATTTCTTTTCGGGTGCGTTCAGTTTTTTGCTCATTTCCATAGAAATAGCAGAACGGTCAAATTTTAATTTACCGGCCATAGTTTCAAGAATGCAAGAAAAGTCATTGTCATTCAAATCCATGATTTTACCGTGTAAACCACTTTTAGTAATTACCCTATCGCCTCTTTTTAATTCAGCTGCGAATTTCTTTTCATCCTTTTGACGTTTCATTTGTGGGCGTATCATAAAGAAATACGCAACCACAAAAATCAAGATCATTGGAAGAAACTGTCCTATATCACCCATAATTTTATTATCTGATCTATTATTATTTTGTTGGTCCTACCGGAGCAGCTCCTTTAGGATTTACAAACGCTTTAATACGTAATTGCTCTGTACCTTTCTCGGTATTTGCGTTTACAGTAATGGTTTTAGTTACTTGGTTCTGTCCTGATCCATTAAACTTAACTACCAACTCACCTGTTTCTCCTGGTGCAATAGGGTCTTTTGGAGGATTAGGAACCGTACAACCACAAGAACTAGTTGCGTTTGTAATTATCAAAGGTGCGTTACCCGTGTTTTTAAAAGTAAAAACAGTTTCTTGGGGCGTACCTTGCTCAATAGTACCAAAGTCATGTTCTGCTTTTTCAAATTCCATTACCGGAATTTGCTTACCAGCCTCATCACGTTGTGCAGCTTCTACAACGTTATCCGTTTTTACTTTGCTCGACGCATTTTCTTTACAGGAAGCGAACGCGATAAGCGAACATAAACTCAGGGCAAAAAATGTTTTTCTCATATCTCTAACTTTAATTTGAGGTAAAATTAATCAATTATTTTAAATCAGCCCCCTACCTATTTTGTTAAGCTTTCCTTCCTTTTTGTATTCTTTTACAAGGTTATCCAAAATACCGTTAATGAAAATACTACTCTTTGGAGTAGAATACTCCTTGGCTATTTCCAAAAACTCATTAATGGTAACTTTTTCGGGTATTGACGGAAAGTTCAATAGTTCGCAAATGGCCATCTTTAAAAGAATTGCATCCATATCGGCAATCCGATCTTTGTCCCAATTAGGTGTTTTACCCTCTATTTCTTTGGTAAGCTCCCCATCTTTTAACAATGTTTTCCTAAGAAGTTTTTGGGCAAACTCCATATCTTCTTTATCCTTTAATAAACGAGGCAGAAAGAAAGATGTAGATTGATCGTTCTTTACCTTCTTGAACATTTTTAAGATATAGGTATTTACGATAGGAATATCATCTACCCAAGTAAGGTTATTATCTTCAAAATAATCGTAGATTTTTTCGTCTGGAGCAATGACCTCTTTGAACAACGTAATTATAAACTCTTTGTCCGCCGTATATGTGCTGCCCTCAGTGGACATATATTTTTGGTAAGCATCACTTGCAACAATGTTGTTGTAGATAATTTTTACATATTCTTCGTTCAAATACCAATTATCCAACTTTCGCTTCTTAAGCTCAGCTTTTAAAGGCTCATTGTGCACCAACTGAAGTAATAGTTTGTTGTTTACAAATTTTGCCTTATCCGGAAAATCATCCGATGCGTTAGCCAAATACTTTTTAGAGGAAATCCGTAATTGGTCCGATCCTCGTTGCTGAATTTCTATAATCAAGCTCAGCATTAAGAGGTAGAGCGTATACATATTGTCTATGCTAAACCGCAGAAATTTTTCTTGTTTCTCTAAAGATTCGTCTTTAGATTGGGTAATTGCATAAATACATTGCATTACTTTTACCCGTATATGTCTTCGTGTTAGCATTTTAAAGAACTTTTTTGGAATAGTATTGGTTTGACTTTCACGTGGCAAAAATAAGAATAAAGCCCAAAAGACTACTATACAAAACGATGAAACAACGGCTACTTTTTCCAATCCCCACCCACCAACAGGCCAAAGCCTTGTTTTTAAGCCTTTTGAGGCTTGATAAAATATAAAATGTTACCGTAAATTTAACTTTCGGAAATCGTTGAATCGAATTTAAGACTAATTAAGTCTCCTAACATCTTATGGTATTTATAACATATCGTTTATCACCAAACCCTTATCTTTGATTCATTAAAAATAGCTCTAGCCTAAACCTTTCATGAAGGAACTTGCACACCTAAACAAATACTTTAAAAAATATTGGTCTAAATTATTGATCGGGGTAGTCATAACCATTGTTGCGCGTGTGCTACAATTGGTAATGCCCAGATACGTAAAAGAATCTATCCAAGTCATTGAAAACTTTATGGATGGGCAGGTTGGTGAATCGGCAGCAAAAACACTACTGTTAGAGTACATTCTTATAATTGTTGGTGCCGCACTGCTTTCCGGATTTTTCACCTTCTTGATGCGCCAGACTATAATTAACGTATCTAGATATATTGAATACGACCTTAAGAATGAAATATTTGATCACTACCAGTTTTTAAGCCTCAATTTTTATAAAAAAAATAGGACCGGTGATTTAATGAACCGTATTAGCGAAGACGTAAATCAGGTTCGAATGTACACAGGCCCGGCGTTAATGTACGGTATAAACACTATTACACTGTTTGCCTGCATTATTCCTATTATGTTTATGACGGCCCCCACATTGGCCGCATATACACTAATTCCATTGCCTATTTTATCCGTACTTATTTATTACATAAGTAAAGTTATTCATGAACGCAGTACCATTGTTCAGCAATACCTCTCCAATTTATCAACCTTCACCCAAGAAATATTTTCCGGTGTTTCCGTAATAAAGGCATACGCTTTGGAACCGCAAACAAATAACGACCTAAGTGCCTTGGCAATTGAAGGAAAAGACAAAAGCATGGACCTAGCCAAAGTAAATGCATGGTTCTTTCCCCTAATGATCTTATTGATAGGTATTAGCAATATATTCGTTATTTATATAGGCGGAAAACAATATATAAATGGCGAAATAGCTTCCGCCGGTGTCATTGCCGAATTTGTTCTTTATGTGAATATGCTAACGTGGCCGGTAGCTATAATTGGTTGGTTAACCTCCATTGTACAGCGCGCCGAAGCTTCTCAAAAACGTATAAACGAATTCTTGAACGAAACACCGGATATTAGGAACACCGTTCTTGAAGAAACACCGATCAAGGGAAAAATAGAGTTCAGAAATGTAACCTTTACCTATGAGGATACAGAAATAACCGCCCTTAAGAACATTTCCTTTACTATTAATGAAGGGGAAACTGTGGCAATTCTGGGCAAAACCGGCTCCGGAAAATCTACAATCCTAGACCTTATTGCCAGATTGTACGATGTAACTTCCGGAGAAATCTTAATTGATGACATCCCCATAAAGCAATTGAACATTGACAGCCTCCGAAAATCTATTGGTGCCGTTCCTCAAGATGCTTTCTTGTTCTCGGACTCCATCAAGAACAACATAAAGTTCGGTAAGGAAAATGCTACTGAAGAAGAAGTTATGGAAGCTGCCAAAAATGCTGTAGTACACCAAAACATAAGTGGTTTTCAAAAAGGATATGAAACTGTTTTGGGAGAAAGGGGAATTACCTTAAGTGGAGGACAAAAACAGCGAGTTTCCATTGCAAGGGCCCTACTTAAAAAACCAGAGGTTTATTTATTTGATGATTGCCTATCTGCGGTAGATACCGAAACCGAAGAAGAAATCCTCAACAATCTTAAAAACGCCTCCAAAAACCGCACCACACTCATCGTTAGCCACAGGGTATCATCGGCTAAAAATGCAGACAAGGTACTGGTTCTCTCCAATGGAGAACTTCTTCAAGAAGGCAACCACACTGATTTAAACGGTGTTGAAGGGTATTACAAAGAGTTGTACTACACGCAACTGTCAGAGAAAGAAAACTAAAAAATTGTTGTCGTATTGGCTTTTTTTTTACATTTTTGAAAGATTAACAACTATTAACTAGACACTAAACGCGATGAACGAAAAAGATTCAATGGACCAGGAGGAAATTCATTCCAAAGTATTACGGGCAGGAAGACGAACCTATTTCTTTGATGTACGAAGTACAAAGGCAGGCGATTATTATTTGACTATTACCGAGAGCAAAAAATTTACACATGATGACGGCTCTTTTCATTACAAAAAACATAAAATTTACCTCTACAAAGAAGATTTTGAGGCTTTTAGGGAAAACGTAGAGGAAATGATGAACTTTATTATTGAGGAAAAAGGTTCTGAAGTTATCTCTGAACGTCACCAAAAAGATTTCAAGAAAGAAGAAGAAATCCCAACTAACGGAGAGTTGAAATCTACCGAAACAGGAAGCTTTACAGATGTTAGTTTTGACGATATCTAAAGCTCATAAAATTAATATAAAAACGACCCTTAAAGGGTCGTTTTTTATTTTATAAAGTCTTGTTCCGTCATCAAAAATCAGTTGTTACGAACATACGCCCAGTTGTAAATAAATAGGAACAATATTACCATTAGTCCTACAAGACCACTGCACAGTAAAGCAATTACGGTAAACAAAAGTGCATAGTATACCGGATAGGCCAATAGCGCAAATCCAAAACGTAACGTTCCCATAAATTCAGGTTCCCAAACTTTAGGCTTGGCCCATTTTCGCCATATAAAAAGTATGGGGAAATTTAGAATTGCAAAAAGAGCATTAGCCAAGATTCCTAGAATTCCTTTTTTCTTTTTTACAGGCTCCACAGATATAGAGCTATCTAAGGTTCCTACGACCTTATTGGTCTCAAAAGGATTCAAAAAATCTACATCCAAAGCATTTAGTTGCCCAGAAATGTTTTCATAGGCCTTTTCATCTTCAATATGTGTTGTAAGTTGCTTCAACCTATCGGATACCAGCCCTTTTACATTATTTACAGAACCTTGCACGTCATCAGCATCATACATGGTATTCACCAAAATACTTTTATCAAAGTATATGGCCACTTGATCCGGAAAGCCCGAATTGCTCTTATAATTAAGTCCTACGGGTACAATATGTATTTCCGTATCCGGCAATCTCTCTACGGCATTAAAAAGAATACGTGTAAAACCTTTACTCAAGGGGCGTACGCGGCGCTTAATATTATGATTGGCTTCGGGAAACATTACAATAGCATGCCCGTTCCCGAAAATTTCCGCACATTGATCAAAAACCGCTTGGTTGTTCTTTAAGGCTTCCCTCCCATCCCTAATCCTATAAATGGGAATCATTCGCAAATAGGCAAAAAATTTCTTCAGCGTAGGTTTTGTAAACACATCTGATCGCGTTAGAAAGAAAGGTTTCCTATTGCAATCTACCGCAATTAAGAGTACATCTAATAATGCGCTTTGGTGGTTTGGCAAAAAGAGTACTGGTTTATTTTTTGGCACATTTTCCAGTCCTGAGACCTGTATTTTACCGTAGTAGAGATACAATCCGGTCTTAATCCAGGTTTTCAATAGTTGATAGCCTATATTTTTCAAGTCAGTGTTTCTGTTTTAATTGGTTTATAGCTCCAAACTGCAGCAAGCACAAGACCTGAAATCAAGTGCCAAATTCCCCAAAATGCGGCCAATAAGGCCATTCCGCCCAGGCCGTCAAAAAAGGAAAAAATTAAAAGTAAGCCCAGTCCAGAATTTTGAATACCCGTTTCTATAGTTATTGAGCGTATATTTCTTTTGGATAGTCCCATAACTTTCGCAAACGAAAATCCCGTTACAAAGGCCAATATATTATGCAAAACTACAATCCAGAAAACATACATTACATAATCATAAAATACAGCCCTATTGTTATACAGTGCCAAAAATACCAATAGTATAAAAAACACCAATGAAACCACTTTAAGAACTTTACCCAAAGTCCTTGCTAATTTAGGTCTTAGGTGGTTTACCCAAATACCTAAAACCAATGGCAGTCCCAACAGCAATGAAACCAGTTGAATCATTTGCCAAGGAGACAGAGCTACTTCCTTTAGGATTTGATGGGTTGGTTCATACAGACTTCCCCAAAACTGGAGATTTAAAGGCGTAAAAATAACAGCCAACAAGGTTGCCGCAGCGGTAAGACTAACGGACAATGCCGTGTTTCCTCCAGCCAAATGCGATATGAAATTAGAAATATTACCACCAGGGCAAGCCGCCACCATAATCATACCCAAAGCAATACTGGGTATAGGCTCAATTAACCATACCAAGACAAAGGTTAATAGAGGAAGTAAAATAAATTGACTGATCAGTCCCGCAAAAATGGGCTTGGGATTTTGGAAAAGGCCCTTAAAATCGGAAACAGAAATTTCTAGTGCAATACCAAACATTACCAAAGCAAGGGAAATATTCAGTACCCATTGTGCTTGGGCATCAAAATTAAGTGGTACGTTATCTAGAAGGTTTTCGGTCAATCAGTTATGATATTTTCAATCCGTTGGCAACAACTGCTTTTGGTTCTAAAAGCTCTACATCTTTGCCGTTGACAGCACCCAATATAAGACATTCGCTCATAAAATTTGCAATTTGTTTTTTAGGAAAGTTAACTACCGCAACTACCTGTGAACCTAAGAGTTGTTCTTTGGTATAAAGTGTAGTGACCTGGGCAGATGTCTTTTTTACTCCAATTTCTTCACCAAAATCTATATGTAATTGATATGCCGGATTTCTGGCTTCCGGGAAATCTTCAGCTCTTACAACCGTTCCCACACGCATATCTATTTTTGCAAAATCTTCCCAATTTATCGTTTTCTCCATGTAATAAAAAAATTAATTCACTTATAGAAGATGAAGGTAAAAATAGATTACGGTTTGGCAAAGACACTCAAAATTCTTTTTATAACTTTAAGCTTTAAACATAACAAAAATGGCAAATACACCCAGTAACATGCTTCCGCTTGGCACTATAGCACCGGATTTTAACTTGTTGAATACCATAACCGATTCCCAAGCCGGCCTAACCGAACTAAAAGGTAGCAAAGGAACGGTTATTGCTTTTATATGCAACCATTGCCCTTTTGTTAAACATGTAAGCCCTGAACTGGCTAAAATGGCCAAAATCTATCAGACCAAAGGAATAGGTTTCATTGCCATCTCAAGTAACGATGTTATAAACTACCCACAGGATGCACCCCATCTCATGAAAAAAACAGCCCAGGAAGAAGGGTATACTTTTCCTTATTTGTATGATGAAACACAAGCTGTAGCTCAAGCTTACGATGCCGCCTGTACTCCTGATTTTTATGTATTTGACGCCGATTTAAAGTTGGTATATCGTGGGCAGTTTGATGATTCCAGACCTGGAAATGGAATACCTGTAACCGGGAATGACCTAAAAAATGCCCTTGATGCCTTAATAGATAATACGCCGGTAAACGCACACCAAAAACCAAGTATTGGCTGTAATATAAAATGGAAAAAATAGTCCCCAACTTTTGAATTATGGACTACCAGCCCTTTCTCTCTATTAAATTAAAAATTTGGGCAAAATGATGTCTTCCATGCCATGCATAATGACCAATATTAAGGTCTAGAGGTACTTGAACATTTCCGCTCGGATGGGTAAATGTTCTTTGGAGTTGTACATTTGAAAGTCCCTTTAACAAGTGAACCAGTTTACCGTGCACCGCCTTTAAATGATCAAGTGATAGTTGAATAGGTGCTGTTCTAGTATCAAAAAGTTCGGCCCAAGCTTTTTCATCGTAAGCTTTTATGACGGGATTATCCTCTGTTAGTGCCCATTTAAAACGAATATAGCTGTTGTGGTGACTGTCTGCAATATGATGCACCGTTTGTCTTACCGTCCACCCCTCGGGACGGTAGGGTGTCTCTAACTGTTCTTCGTTTAAATTCTTGACCAAATTCTCCAATTCTTGAGGAATCATCTCCAAAACATGAATCCATTCCTTTATGTGTTCATGGGTTATTTGTGCAGGCGCCTCAAATTTTCCTATTGGGTATTTTAACTGTTCCAACTTGTTCTTTTCCATGCTTTAAAAGTAAGAAACTTTAATACATTTTTAACCATAAAATTAAGGTTGTGCTTCATTAATCTACTAAATTTATAGGATTAAATTTCAACCCTAAAAACATATTATAATGGCAACAATACGATTGGGCGATAAAGCCCCTAACTTTACGGCAGACAGTTCCATAGGCGAAATTAACCTATACGATTATCTAGGTGATAGCTGGGGAATTCTATTTTCCCACCCTGCAGACTTTACACCGGTTTGTACTACGGAATTAGGTACCGCTGCACAATTTAAAGGTGAATTTGATAAACGTAACGTTAAAATGATTGCATTGAGTGTAGATGGTGCCGCATCTCATGTAGAGTGGATCAAAGACATTAATGAAGTTCAGAATACTAATGTAGAATTTCCGATTATAGCAGATGAAGACCGAAAGGTTTCCGATTTATATGACATGATTCACCCAAAAGCGGATAGTACCCTAACTGTACGTTCTGTATTTATTATTGCTCCGGACAGAACGGTTAAACTTATGTTGACCTACCCTGCTTCTACGGGTCGTAATTTTTATGAATTGTTACGGGTTATTGACTCATTACAACTTACTGCAAACCATAAGGTAGCAACACCTGCTAACTGGAAAAATGGTGAGGACGTTGTTGTTAGCCCAGCAATTTCTACAGAAGATGCCAAAACAATTTTCAGTAAGGGCGTTAATGAAGTAAAACCTTATTTGCGTATGACACCAGACCCAACTGCATAAAAAGGTCCTTTAATATTTTTACAGAGCCATCTACTTTTTAATTAAAATAGATGGCTTTATCATTTCTAAAATTCTTACATAAAAAAGTAGCTTAACTTACTAGGTCCAAACTAAAAAACTTTACTGGATACTTAACGATAGGATGTAAGAAACTCAAAGAAAAGCTATTAGGTAGGTTTTGGCAAAAACAGAAAGTTTAACCCTAACCCTCAGTTAAAGTAAAGATAACTTGGTAAAAATCATTGAATTAATTTTTTATAGTTATCTTTGCGGCATAATTTAATTTAATTTTTTTGTATTATGAGTAAAGGAACAGTAAAATTCTTCAATGATTCCAAAGGTTACGGATTTATCACTGAAGATGGTTCAAGCGAAGATCACTTTGTACACATTTCTGGTTTAATCGATGAAATTCGTGAAGGTGACGTTGTAGAATTTGAGCTACAACAAGGTAAAAAAGGACTGAACGCGGTAAATGTGAAAGTAGTTGACTAAGAAAGACGCAAAAACTTTTTTTATACAAAAGCCCTGTTACCAATGGTAACGGGGCTTTTTTCTTTCCCACATACAAGAAATTCTATTTTTGTCGTAATTTTCGTACATTTGTTTTTAAGTTTTTAACGCAACCCTTTTACTTATTGTGCGTCTAGTTAAAAACTAGGTTTTCCCCACTTAACCAAACAATAGAATATGCTTACTTTTTTTGGTATTATTTTCGTATTGCTTGTAGTAAATATTGTTTTACTCATATTAAGCACAAATAGAGCCAAGAACTCCCGATAATCATTATTGGCGGGGCATTGATTCTTTAGCAGAGCGACCTAAAAATTGCGCTGCCCTTCCTTCTTTTGTTTTTTTCCAGCATAAATTTCAGCGTTTATATAACTCCACCTGCTTTTACATAGGCTGACAAAGCTTAGAATAAACTCTTTATTCTAAGTACAGCTTCCACCTATAACATAAAAAAGCCCTGACATTTCTGCCAAGGCTTTGTATACTGTAACAAAGAATAAATTACTTTTCTTTATTTCACATCCATCAATTCTACATCAAATAATAATGTGGCATTAGGAGGAATAACCCCACCTGCACCAGCACTACCATATCCTAAACTAGACGGAATAACCAATCTTGCTTTGTCTCCTACTTGCAGAAGTTGAATACCTTCATCCCATCCTGGGATTACTTGGCCAACCCCTAATTGAAAATCAATAGGTTGATTACGCTTGTACGAAGAATCAAAAACTTGGCCGTTCACCAAAGAACCTTCATAGTGTACTGATACGGTTTTACCTTTTTCAGCTTGTGCACCACTCCCTTTTTGAATCATTTTGTAACGTAACCCACTTGCGGTTTCATCAAAACCTGCAGCTATTTTATCTAATTCAGCAGCTTGCTTTGCTTTCTCTTCCGCTAGGCGCTCTTCCTTGGAACTTTTAAATTTTTCAAAACTAGCCAGTGCATCCCAATTTTGGGCTTCATCACCTACACGAACAATCTCTAAACTATTTATTTTATCGCCTTGAGCAATAGCATCAACCACATCTTGACCACTTTCTACATGACCAAATACAGTATGTTTATTATCTAACCACGGTGTTGGCACATGCGTAATGAAAAACTGGCTACCGTTGGTTCCAGGACCGGCGTTAGCCATAGAAAGTACTCCTGGTGCAGAATGGGTTAAGTCCGGATGAAATTCGTCATCAAATTTATAACCGGCATCACCTGTACCTGTTCCTTGAGGGCATCCACCTTGTATCATAAAATCAGGAATTACCCTATGGAATTTTAATCCATCATAATAAGGTTCACCTGCTGCTTTTGCAGTATTTTCTTGTTTTCCTTCGGCAAGGGCAACAAAGTTACCTACCGTACCCGGAGTTTTATCATGGGTGAGTTTTACTACTACTTCACCTTTGTCCGTATTGAATTTTGCGTAGATTCCGTCTTGCATTTTTCATTTTTTTAATGAGCGGCAAAGATAAGCAAATTTGTTCGGAAAAATTGGAGGGAAAAGTCTCCTTACAACTATTCCGTTACGCTCCCAAATCAGTGAAAAAATTACTTTACAACGCCATATTTATCAAACAAATACACTAAACTGGCCATACTGGCGGCACCTAGTTCCAGCTCACGTTTATTAACATGCTCAAAAGTATCGTTCTCTGCATGGTGATGCACAAAATAGCGTTGTGAATCCGGTCTTAAGCCGGCCAATACCATTTGGTCATCTTTTAACGGGCGAATATCCGCACCGCTATAGCCTTTCTCAAAAAGGTGAATATAATACGGTTCAAACAAAGTTTTCCAACTTTGAACCTGTTTTAGGTTTTCATCGGAACAATCAAAAGAAAATCCGCGAGGGGTAAAACCACCTGCATCACTCTCTAAAGCAAAAACGTGTTTTTCTTTTTTATTGCTGGCTACCTCGGCATACTTATTACCGCCTCTTAATCCGTTTTCCTCGTTCATGAACAAAACCACCCTTATAGTTCTTTTAGGCTTATAACCCGTAGTTTTCAACAAGCGTAATACATCCATACTCTGTACACATCCCGCTCCGTCATCATGAGAACCGTCTCCAAGGTCCCAAGAATCCAAATGTCCTCCTACGACCATAATTTCGTTTGGGAACTCGCTTCCTTTAATCTCCCCAATTACATTAAACGACTCCACATCATCAAACTGTTTGCAGTTCTGTTTAAAATAAAATTGAGTATCCTCACTCAACTTTAAGGTTGTACTCAACAGCTCTGCTCCCTTTGTGCTAATGGCCGCAGCCGGAATCCTTTTTGACACAGGTGTGTCTCCATACCCCATAGATCCTGTATGTGGGTAATCATCCAACCTCAAATTCATTGATCTTACGATTACGCCAACCGCTCCATACTTAGCGGCTTCCTCCGCTCCGGAATAACGTTGATCTACGCAACCCGTATATGCGGCAAACGTGCTGATCAGCGTTGGGTCCATAGGACGGTTATAAAAAACAATTTTGCCCTCTATTTTTGATTTGCCCAACTTTTCCAAGTCTTCTATTCCTTGTACTTCTACCACCCCGGCTTTTAGTCCGCCCAATGGAGTAGCCACAGAACCTCCCAAGGCACAAATTGACACGTTTGTAGATAAACCCGGACTGGTTTCAAAATATGCGAATTCAGGAGTGCCCCGTACCCATTTTGGCACTTTTACCGGCTGAAGCCATACTCTATCAAGACCCAAGGAATCTAACTGTGCCTTAGTATAATCTACTGCCAATTGCGCCTGCACACTGCCGGATAACCTACCTCCTATCTGATTGGAAAGGTAATTGAGCCAATCATAAGCCTTCCCTTTAGTAAGCGCTTGATTATATATTTTTTTTATTTGTTTCTCATCATCGTTCTGAGCGTATCCATAGGTACTAAAGATTAAGCCCAACAAGAGAACTATAACTTTCTTCATTCTGCTTCTTTTTCCAATTGTTCTTTATAGAGTGCCAAATTGGCCTTTATCTTATCGTCTAGCTCCGGTTCCTTAATATCCTTATACTTTTTAAGTTCTTCCAGTAAAACGGATGCTACAATAACCCGTGCCGCTTTTTTATTGTCCGCAGGTACAATGTACCAAGGCGCATGGGCTTTGGATGTTTCATTAATAGCTTCTTCGTAACAGTTCCGGTACGTATCCCAAAGTTTGCGTTCTTTAAGATCTCCCGGGGAAAATTTCCAATTTTTACGTTTTAAAGCTAGCCTTCTAAGTAATCTTAAGCACTGTTCCTCTTTAGATAGGTGCAGGTAAAATTTAAAGATAATCGTACCATTTTCGGCAATGTGGCGCTCAAAATTATTGATTTGTTCAAAACGTTTATCCCAAAATTTTTGATCTATATCTGCTACCGAATGAATCCCAGGAATGTGCTCTCCCATAATATATTCAGGATGTACACGGGTTACCAGGACATTCTCATAATGTGTTCTATTAAAAACCCCAAATTTACCTTTGGCAGGCAAAGCTATGTAATGCCTCCACAAATAATCATGGCCCAGCTCCAACTCCGTAGGCACTTTAAAACTGTGTACCACAACACCGCGTGCATTAAAGTCCTTGAACACCTCACGAATCAAACTGTCCTTACCAGCGGTATCCATACCCTGTAGACAGATAAGAACACTATATTTCGCATGAGCATATAGTGTGTCTTGAAAATCACCTAGCTCTTCACGGATGTTTTCTAAATCCTTTTTTAATTCTTTATCGGTCTTACCGAAATCCTCTCTCGTGGGCCGCTCTAGAAGTTTAACCTTCCCGTCCACTCTAAATGAAGTAATTTTTGACTCGTACATAGGTTGAATATAAAACTATTTTACCGTTGAACGGTATCAAATGTTAAAAAAAATGACCGTTTAACAACAGAACTGCCCGGTTTATCCAAAATACCATGCACAGTAGGTTGTCCATCGAAAAAACTACAGGTTAACAAGCTGGCGTGCTTAACTTTACACCGTAAATAACCCCAAATTTTACAGCAGAAAAAGCCTAGCCTATGAAGTTATACTACTTTATATTATTTCTTTTCATGTTTTCATTTTCGCACTCTTTTGGAGCCACCCAAGATTGCGATTATGCCAATTCTAACTTGGGCTACGTAAAAAACCAGACCAAAAAAGCACTTTCTATGAAAGATTTGCAAATGGCCAGATTCTATACATTTAAGGCCCTGAATGCACTTGAAAAATCGAAAAATCAAATAGCGGATTGCGGTTGTGAATATGCTTCGGACAGTGTCATAGAGAATATTGAATATCTAAAAAATGCCACCAGAGCCACCTCTCTTGCCGGTACCCGCATATTACTTAACAAAGCGCTTGAATTCAGTAAAGAAAGTTTAGAAGCCATTGCCAATCATGATGAGCATGGCAGCATATATGGTTCCAATAATCTGGTCATGAATGTAGAAAATCCTGAGGAAGAAGTTACTATGTCCTTCCTTGATAATACCAAAATACAACAAAAGATAGATACCTCTTTATTGAAGTACAAAGCTTCATTGGACAAGGTTATAAATACAGTAGATTGTGCCGAAGCCAGAGCCTTTGCACAAAACATCTATGAAAACTGTGAGCAAGAACTTCTTAAGCCGCACCTGTCCGAAAGTAAGAAATACTACAATCTAAAGACAAAAGAGATAACTGCACAAGCTTTGGAGCGTTTGGGTAAATGTGAAAGATAGAATTGTTCCTAACCTTTGCTTATTTCCATACCCACTCTTGCTACTTGCTTGCAAAGAGTTTTACATCCTCTTCCGTAACTTCTTTCCCTCCCAAGATAATTAAACGTTCAACTACGTTTCTAAGCTCTCTTATATTCCCGGTCCAATCGTAACTTTTTAAAAGTTTTATGGCTTTCGCCGAAAACGTTTTGGAAGCACTGCCCTGTTCCGAAGCTATTTTTTTCGCAAAATGTTCAATAAGCAAAGGAATATCATCACGCCTATCGTTCAAAGCTGGAACCTGAATTAATATAACCGCCAATCTATGGTATAAATCTTCACGGAAATTACCTTCTTCTATTTCCTTTTTAAGATTTTTGTTGGTTGCCGCTATAACGCGTACATCTACTTTTATATCCTTATCCGTTCCTACACGAGATATTTTACTTTCCTGTAGTGCTCTCAACACCTTAGCCTGAGCAGATAAACTCATATCACCAATTTCATCTAGAAAAATGGTTCCTTTATTTGCCGCTTCAAATTTACCGGCACGATCGCGAACGGCAGATGTAAAGGCACCTTTTACATGGCCAAAGAGTTCGCTCTCTATTAATTCCGAAGGTATGGCCGCACAGTTCACCTCAACAAAAGGGGCTGAGCTACGTTCGCTCTTTTCATGCACCCAATGCGCAACCAATTCCTTACCGGTACCATTTGAACCTGTAATAAGTACACGTGCATCCGTAGGTGCTACTTTTTCAATCATATCTTTAATGACGGTGATTTCTTTACTCTCACCTATCATCTCATAATTCTTGCTAACCTTTTTCTTTAACTTCTTATTCTCTACTACCAATACTTTTCTATCCACCGCATTACGAACGGTAGTCAGAAGCCTATTAAGGTCCGGTGGTTTTGAAATGTAATCAAACGCTCCTAGCCTCATTGTATTGACCGCAGTATCCAAATCTCCGTGCCCGGAAATCATGATAAATGGTGTTTCCGGTTTTATCTTACGAGCTGCCTCCAACACTTCTACCCCATCCATTTTAGGCATTTTTATATCACAAAGCACAAGATCATAATCATTGTTCTTTACTGCCTCTAGACCTTTAACTCCATCTTCCGCCTCTTCTAACTGATAGCTATCGCTCTCTTCTGAGAGAATCTTGACCAATACACGTCTAATTGCGGCTTCGTCTTCAATTATTAAAATTTTGGGCATAGTATCTTAATTTTAAAGTCCTATTCTAAATCCTGTTCTAAAATAAAAACTAGGGTTATCGTTTAACGTAAAAATATCATTTCTTTCTTCATCTCTCAAAACACCGTCTTGAAATACCGTATGACCAGCGTAGGCGTAAACGAACGTACTCGCCGCCAACTTAAACTGATAACCTACCGTTACCAAGGCCGCAGACGAGGATACGGAAGAAGCACTTATCGTATTTGGCAGCACTATATTATTCTGCAAATTCACATAATACCCATCAAATATAAACTCAGTTTGAAATTGGTGTCTTTCTTTTAAATGGTATTTCATTCCCGTTTTGGGTATCCCAACTACAAAACTCCAGTTTTTATGAAAACGCTGTTCGTAATAAAAAATAGGAATGGGGACACGAAGTGCTACCGTAGAATTATAGGCAAGACCTAACACCATTATACTTGGTTTGTCTATATTTTTCTTCTCTTTTAAAAAACCGATTGTTGAGTTCACTGAAAAATCCCCATTCTCAATTGGGTTTGTTAAGGTAGATGACAAACGGGGCGTGACCACCCCAATAAAGCGCCAATTTGGATTGAATTTCCAAACATAGGCCATATTAAAATCCACTACATGAAACTGTTTTAACCCTGCATTACTGAACGGAAGCTCTCGCGCGAGATTATAGGCTAGACGGTTATACTCCGCTCCAATAACAAGGTTATTGGAATCCTTAACTTTTATTGGCACGTTTACCAAAAGCTTCATTCGGGACAACTCCGCATCGGAATTGTTCCTTGGCATCATCATGTACTCTAATCTTACTACGTCCGGGGTTTGTCCGAACCCCACAAAAGACCATAAAAGAAAAAAGATAATACGGGCACTAAACTTGCTACTATTCACCCTGTTTTGGTTCAATATTACTTGTATTACTATATTGAAACGGCTTTTGCTGAATAATATGTATATCTCTTTGCGGAAAAGGTATAGAAATATTGTTACTTCTAAATTCCGCGTCTAACTTATAACGCATTTCACTTTTTATTTTGGGGACACTAAAACTATCGTTCGTATAGAAATTAAGGGAAAACATTAAGGCCGAATCGCCAAAATCTTCAAAAATTACAAATGGTTTGGGGCTTTTTAACAGCCCTTTTTGCTTTGCAGCAATTCCTTCTAAAATACTGGTGGCCAAATTAACATCACTACCATAGGCAATTCCTATTTTAATCTGCTCCCTAGTGGTTTTATGGTTTTGGGTGTAATTGTAAATTATATCACTAATGAACTTGTGGTTGGGAATAATAATAACCTTATCATCTCTTGTAATGGCGCGGGTGGTTCTCAATTTTATTTCGAACACCTTACCTACCTTACTGTCTACCTCTATAATATCCCCAACATGGAGAGACTTGTCAATTATTATAAAAATACCACCTATTACATCTTGAAAAAGCTCCTGTAATGCCAACCCCAAACCTACAAAAAGTGCCGCCGAAGCCGTAAGAAGCAGTGTTATATCTATTCCTGCCGCACTCATGGTCAAAAGTATGACCACCATATAGACAACGTACCTAATAAACTTAAAAACGCTAATAAACTTAAGCTTATCATCTCCGGACATACGTCTGGTTAAAAGGGTTCGCAACCATTTTAAAACCACTCCGGTAATCAAAAATGCAGCAACTAGCAAAAGTAGAAGACCAATGGTTATGTTAATGGTGTTCTCGCCTTCGCCATATTTGAGGCCTAGATTAAGAAAGTCTTTAATGGCTCCCCAAATATCTTCTTCTATTATTTCCTCTACTTTACTTTGTGTGTCCTGAATCATGATCAATATCTTAACCACTTGAACAATTCTTTGTAGGTTGGCTTTTTACCGTACATAAGGATACCTACTCTATATATTTTTGCCGCCAACCAAACGATACCTATAAATGTAACGATTAAAAGAATAATAGATGTTATCAACTCCCAAACAGGCACACCTCCTTCTCCAATTCCTCTAGGTAAGCGCATGAGCATAACAATTGGAGATGTTAATGGAAATAACGAAAAACCAACTGCTATGGGGCCATGAGGATTACTAAAAACCGAAAAGAAACCCACGTAAATGGCCAACATTAGAGGAAGAATAATAGGAAATATAAATTGCTGAGTATCCGTTTCATTGTCTACCGCAGCACCAATAGCTGCATAAATTGAACTGTAGATCAAGTATCCCAAAACAAAATAGATAAGAAAGAAGGTAATGAGCATTACCCATGGAATCTTGAACAGTTCCTGAGCGTACAGTTGCATGGTATGATCCACGGAAGGTAACCCGCCCCCCATACTGGAAGCTATAGTAGCCCCAGTATTTAGAGCCACAGGATCAATATCAAAAACTGCAAATGATATTAATAAAAGAATACCTGCGGAGATGATCCATATGGCAAACTGAGTGATTCCCGCCAAGGAAGTACCTATAATTTTACCCAGCATAAGTTGAAAAGGCTTAACTGAAGAGATAATTACCTCAATAATACGGCTGGTCTTTTCCTCTATTACACTACGCATTACAAAACCACCATAAATGATTATAAACATCATGATGAGATAACCAAAACCTCCACCAATAAAAGCTTTTATTTCATTGATTCCCTTAAGATTGGTTTCCCCCGTAAAGGTTGCGGTGTTCATCTCAAAATTTGCATCCATCTTGGCAAAATCTGCTGCCGAGATACCCATTTCGTGTAACCGTTCTTGCCGCAATCGTTCTTGGATGGTATTCTCCAAACGTTCTACCACCTGTGTAGGTGGAGCGTCTTTGGTATAAAAAAACGAATTTTCAGTTACCTCTCTTAAACTAGAGTCCTTAGGAAGGTATAGCAGCCCATCAAAGCCTAAACTGGCAACGGAATCTTTTGCTTCCTCTAAGGTTACATCACTAAACTCTACAAATGAAGTAGTCTCACTAGGAACAAAATCATTTGAAAAATAATCGCTTTGGTTCAATATACCGATAATCCTAGATTCATTATCGTTCACTTTGGCCAGATATGCAACAAGCACCACCATGGCAACCATAAGAATGGGACTTAAAAATGTCATTATTACAAAGGACTTATTCCGCACCTTTGCCAAATACTCCCTTTTTATAATAAGTGATAGCTTATTCATTTAGACCTTTACTTTTGCTTTGTACGGTTTGTATAAAAATTTCGCTTGTAGACGGAATGGTCTCTACAAAGTGATTGATGTTTGCTTTGGACGATAAATAGGTGAGCACCTCACGAGAATCATTAGTGGGTAATTGCAGTGTAAGATCCAACTGATTTTCTTCGGCGTCAAATTGGGAGGTGTTAATGGTAAATTTATCCGTTAGTTCTTTTAAGAGCATATCTGCATGCTGGGTCTGTAAGCCCACTTTAAAAACATTGTTTTTATATGCTTTTTTAATGTCCGATAGCTTACCGTCCAATATTTTTTCGGAACGATGGATCAGTGCAATGTACTCGCAAAGTTCCTCTACAGATTCCATCCTATGCGTAGAAAAAATAATTGATGTACCCTTCTCCTTCAGCTTAAGAATTTCATCCTTTATAATATTGGCATTAATAGGATCAAACCCGCTAAAGGGCTCGTCAAAAATCAATAATTTGGGTTCATGTAATACGGTTACAATAAACTGTATTTTTTGAGCCATCCCTTTAGAAAGTTCCTGGATTTTTTTGTTCCACCAATCCCCAATTTCTAAACGCTCAAACCAAAATTTAAGCCTTTTTTTGGCTTCAGCTTTAGATAAGCCTTTTAATTGTGCCAAGTAGAGTGCTTGCTCGCCCACTTTCATGCTCTTGTAAAGACCGCGCTCTTCCGGCAGGTATCCTATTTGTGCTACGTGTTCCGCCTTTAAGGGTTTTCCATCAAACAAAACCTCACCACTGTCCGGATACGTAATCTGATTTATAATACGAATAAGGGTAGTCTTCCCAGCACCGTTTGGACCTAGGAGTCCGTAAATACTATTTTTGGGAATCTCTAACGATACATTATTTAGAGCGGTATATTCCCCAAATTGTTTGGTGACCTCTTTAGTGACCAAAATATTATCCATGTAAGCAATTTTGTCAAAGATAGTTTTTTGTCCTCACAAGACATTGCCAATATATTCCTAAAAACAAAACCCACCCTTAAGCAAATAAGGATGGGAAAAAAATTGCTATGAAAAAGAAAATTAATATTGGAATACCAATATTAAATCAAATATACGTTTTTTATTTAAAACGCAATTCATATGAATTATGAGAACATATCTTTTACTTTTTCAAAGAAAGATTTGTCAGATTTCTCAGGTTTTGGCAAAAAGTTTTCATTGTTCTGCATTCGCTCAAAGAACTCTTTTTGCTCTTTGTTCAACTCTTTTGGAGTCCAAACATTAACATGAACCAATAAATCACCGCTACCATAACCATTAATACTAGAGATACCCTTACCTCTTAAACGTAATATTTTACCGGACTGGATACCTGACTCTAATTTTATACGCACCTTTCCACCAACGGCATCAATTTCTTTGGAAGTACCTAAAACGGCTTCTGAAAAACTAATATATAAGTCATAGTGAAGGTTGTCTCCCTCGCGCTTTAAAGTCTCATGATCAACCGTTTCAATAGCTACCAACAAATCTCCCGGAACGCCATTGCCCGGAGCATCGTTACCTTTATTGGGCACCTTTAACTGCATACCGTCCTCAACCCCTGCAGGAATATTTATTGATACGGTTTCCTCTGCCACCTTAAGCCCTTGTGCATCTGCATCACTAGGCTTTTTATACAAAACCTGACCGCTACCACCACATGTGCTGCAAGTAGCTGCGGTCTGCATACGTCCAAGAATTGTATTGGTGATTTTGGTAACCTGTCCCCTACCACCACATGTTGCACATGTTTTGTAGGTTACACCACTTGCCTGGATTTTTCTTTTAACCTTTATTTTTTTCTCTACGCCGTTGGCAACTTCCTCAAGCGTTAACTTTACACGGATGCGAAGGTTACTTCCTTTAACCCTACGTTGACCACCGCCACCAAAGCCGCCGCCGCCAAAACCACCAAAACCACCTCCGCCACCGCCAAAAGCGCTACCGAAAATGTCTCCAAATTGGCTGAAGATATCATCCATATTCATTCCGCCACCGCCAAAGCCGCCAGAACCGTCAAAAGCACCATGCCCAAACTGATCGTAACGTGCTCTTTTGTCAGGGTCGCTCAACACTTCATATGCTTCCGCAGACTTTTTGAACATTTCCTCAGCCTTGGTATCTCCCGGATTTTTATCCGGATGATGCTGCAACGCCTTTTTTCTATAGGCTTTCTTTATCTCTGCTGCGCTGGCACTTTTACTTATGCCAAGTACGTCATAATAATCTTCCTTCATCCTTGCTTTTTAATTTCCTACTACCACTTTTGGGTGACGAATGATTCTATCACCAAGCTTAAACCCTTTCTCAACCACATCAACAATCTTTCCTTTAAGTTTTTTGTTAGGGGCAGGTATTTGTGTAATAGCCTCATGCACATCTGCATCAAAAGCATCGCCTATTTCGGCACTTACCTCTTCTAGTCCTTTAGATTTTAAAGTCTCACGGAACTTTACTCTAATAAGTTCTACACCTTTAAACATCTCTTTATCCTCAGATTTGGCCATCTCTTTTAAAGCGCGTTCAAAATCATCTAAAACCGGCAACATAGAAACCATAATTTCCTGTCCAGCGGTCTTAAATAAATCCATTCGCTCTTTTGAAGTTCGTTTCTTGAAGTTTTCAAACTCAGCAAACAACCGTAGAAATTTATCTTTTTCCTTCGCAAGGTCCTCTCTTAATTGTTCTTCCACACTTTGTTCTTCTTGCTCTATATTATTTTCAGACGTTGTTTCTGCTTGGTCTTTGTCCAATACCTGATCAAGGTCTTCTGTATTTTGTTTATCGCTCATTGTGATACAATTTGAATTCTCGCTTTTAGGTTGGCAAAAGTACTGCCATTTCTTTAAAAATGTCAAAATGTCACTAAAAAAAGAAATCAAAAAAATATCTCTAAAGTTTCTACAACCCCAACAAACCACACCGTTAAATATTAAAGCAAAAAAATACCTGCCTAAGCAGGTATCCTATACTTTATTATAACCCAAATAATTTACTAGGGAATATATTCTTTTGATAAAGTTTTAATATTAGATGTTTTAGTGCATTCCTTACTATTATATATAGCTTCCAAGGCAACACAAACATTAGGATAGATAAAATTGAACCCCTCTTCCTCTATTTTCTTGCAACTTACGCGCTGACTAGCAAAGAGTAGATAAGACATTTTACCCAAAATAATTCTCATAGCCATTCTTGGAATATTAGGAAGTATAACTGGCTTTTCTAGAACCTTAGCTATCTCTTTTACCAATTTATTATTGGTAACAGGGTTTGGCCCTACCCCATTAAACACGCCATCCAGACCATATTCTACAACAAACAAAAACATTCTTGCCAAATCCGAAATATGAACCCAAGACTGCCACTGCTCTCCACTACCAAATGCAGCTCCCACATAATTCTTAATTGGTTTTGCCATTTCCGGAAGCGCTCCTCCCTTACATGACATTACCAAACCTATTCTTACCTTGGCAACATTAAAACCAAAGGTATTGAAGCGATCTATTTCATTTTCCCACAATGCTACAACCTCACCTAAAAAACTATCATCAACCTCTGTATCTTCTTCGGTATAAAATTTACTTAAAGAATCTGGGTATCTACCAATTGCAGATGCCGATACAAAAGATGATATTTTACTGGTATCTACCTTTTCTAATGCCGTATATAAAGTCCTTAAGGAATTGACCCTGCTGGATATTATCTTTTTTTTATTGCTAGATGTCCATCTTTTAGAAATGGAAGACCCCGCCAAATTTATAATAGCAGAAACCCCAGTTAGACAATCCAAATCGATTTCGCCTTTATCAGGGTTCCAATAATACCCCTTGTATTCCGGCTTTGAAGAAATTTTACTTTTACTTGTAGTAAGGTAATTTACGGCAATATCTTTCCTTTGACATTGCTCCACAATCGCACTGCCCACTAGACCTGTTGCCCCTGTAATCAGTATTCTCATGATTCAAAGGTATAGCTTTTGCAAACTAGCTGACTATCATTTAATTCGGATTTAACACTAATACGTGCCAATATGTTAAGAAATGCCGATAACCCGTTTATAATTAACCTTTTGTTAGTACAAACAGTTACTTTTTAGCCCTTAACATTTCTCTTTTTCCCGGGGGACCAGGCAGGCGTTCTACCTCAAAACCAACCGCTAACATTGCCCTTCTAACACTGCCTTTGGCAGCATATGTAACTAACACTCCGTCTTTTTTCATAGCACAGTACATCTTGGAAAAAATATCCTCTGTCCAAAGTTCAGGTTGCACCCTTGCGCCAAAGGCATCAAAATAAACCAGGTCAAAAACATTTTCATCATCAATATCCGCAAAAAACTTCTGTTCCTTTTTCAAGAGAAAATTTTCCGAAATCCGAACATCATTTTCCCATGGAGCGGTATGCATTTTCTCAAAATCCGACCTGAATTCTTCGGCTTTTAACTCGGATATATAATTGAGTTGTTCCAATTCTTCTGGTGAGACCGGATATGCCTCTACCCCCCTATAAGTAATTTCAGTGGGATTTTTCTTTGATTCTATTCGAGTAATAAGCGCATTGAGTCCCGTCCCGAAGCCTATTTCAAGAATATGTATGTTTTTTCCAAAAAAAAGAGATAAACCATGTTTTATAAAAACGTGATACGCCTCTTGAACCGCCCCGTGTTTTGAATGGTACTGTTCGTCCCAATCAGAAATCTGAATGGTCTTTGACCCATCGCCCGTTGTGATAATTTTTCTTTCCAAACTATTTATTTTCTATCAAAACACCATCTGCCTCAAAACCTAGAGTTTTCTTTGGCTCCTTGATTTTTGCGATTTCAGACTCAGACTTCCCCCCGTCTTTTGCGTAATGTTTTTGGTCCTCTACGCTCATAGACTCTACATATGCATAACCATTAACGATTACTTCCTTACCCGTAATATCACTTGGCATAAAAAAGCCATAATCCTTAAAGCGGACCATAGTTTCCCGTCCGTCGTTCAATTGCAACTTCATCCAACAGCCCTTAACCTTACAAACATCTGTTATCGTAGCTTTAAATTTTGTGTGTAATGTATCCTGCACGGACATACCGCTAAATTTTCGGGCCATTTCGGCACTGGTCAATGCATTGGAGGCTTCCAAATTCTCGCCAATCATTTTATAGTTGACGCCATTGTAAGTTATCTCTTTGGTTTCTTGCCCACTACAGGCCAAAACCACCATAAAAACCGCAAGTAAATTGTTAAATACACGCATTTCCTATAAAAATTAGATAAGTACCGCAAAACTGGGCATTTTTCAACGAAAAAAGAAGAACAGGTAAGGATAAATCGTTAATTTTAATCCTTTAATTTAAAAAGTTATGAACTCGACCATGCAAAAAATCAGCATTGAAAAGGTAAAAGAATCAAAGATTGAACAAGTAGATTTCAACAATCTCGCTTTTGGGAGTGTATTTACTGATCACATGCTGGTCTGCGATTATAAAAATGGTGCTTGGGAAACTCCAAAAATAACTCCCTACCAGCCCATTAGCCTTGACCCGTCTGCAAAAATTTTCCATTACGGGCAGTCTATTTTTGAAGGAATGAAAGCCTACAAAGATGATAATAACAAAACGTGGCTTTTTAGACCGTTGGAGAACTTTAAAAGATTGAACATCTCCGCAAAACGTATGGCCATTCCGGAATTGCCCGAAGAATTTTTCATGGAAGGCCTAAAGGCGCTATTGGAATTGGAAGAAAAATGGATTCCGCAGACCGAAGGGAGCTCTATGTACATAAGACCTTTTATGTTTGCTTCCGGGAACGGTTTTCACGCTTCTCCTGCAAATGCTTATAAATTTATAATATGTCTTGCACCATCTGGATCCTATTTTTCCGGAAAAGTCAAAGTACTTATTGAAGAAAAATATTCGCGTTCCGCGAACGGAGGTGTAGGTTATGCTAAAACTGGTGGCAATTATGCCGGACAGTTCTACCCAACCCAATTAGCGGTTGAAAAAGGATACAATCAAGTTATTTGGACCGATGACCACAATCATGAATATATTGAGGAAGCCGGTGCCATGAACATTTTTGTTCGTATTGACGATACTTTAATTACAGGCCCAACAAGTGACCGTATATTAGACGGTATAACACGAAAAAGTATTTTGCAACTGGCAGAACAAAAAGGTATTAAAACCGAAGTAAGAAAGATTACAGTTGCCGAAGTTGTTGAAGCCGCCAAGAACGGAAGACTTAAAGAAATGTTCGGAGCGGGAACTGCTGCCGTAGTTTCACCAATTTCCGCATTTGGCTACAGAGGTGTAGATTATGATTTACCGGAATTGGAAAACAGTTTTGCCTCTCAAATAAAGAAAGACATTACGGATATACAATACAACCGTGCCGAAGACCCATTTGGTTGGAGAGTAGGGCTTTAAAATAAGACCGTTTACATAAAGTGAACATCTTATTATATAGGATAAAAAACGGGTGCTAAAACTAGCACCCGTTTTTCATTCTCTTAAACGTAGAATTATTTCTCCAAAATTTCCGCAATATTAGGTTTAAAATAGTTGGGCCCTTTTAACACCTTACCATCTTCGCGGTAGATAGGCTTACCGTCTTGCCCCAATTTACTCATATTACTACGTTGTATTTCATTGAACACTTCTTCTATTTTATGTTGCATACCGTGCTCAAGAATAGTCCCGCACAAGATGTAGAGCATATCACCAAGGGCATCTGCAACTTCTACCAGGTCATTATTTCTTGCCGCCTCCAGATATTCTTGATTCTCCTCATCCATCAAATTAAACCTGAGCAGGTTCTTGGCTTCCCCTAAATCTGCACGCATGGTTTCTGAGACTCCCAACCCAAACGAGTTGTGGAAAAGCGCTACCGCACTAATTTTGTTTTTCATATATAGTTGTATTGATTTAAAAATAGTTTCTGCCAATAATAGCGTAATTTTGCATAAAAATAAAGAATATGTTCACCACCGGACAAATCGTTTTTGCCGCGCTTTTTGCCATCTGTTTTATCGTAATTATCTTTTTGTCCTACAAAAAAGACAAAAAACTACACGCAAAAAACTACAAAGGGGTTAAATGGGTGGGACTTTTATTCATATCCTTCGTAATAATCCTACTTTTTATTAAGCATTTCCTTAAAAATTAGGACAATATTTATAGTCTCGATAAAAACACCGCTTTTCACGACTAAAAGTTATTTCTTCTCGTATAACATAACAAATAGCGTAATTTTGCGTTATGTATTCCAAAGGGGTAAAAAAATGATGACTTTCTTCACAATACTTTTAGTTTTAATCGGGGCAAATGCTTTGTTTATGGTATTTAGCTTAAGTGGAATATCTAATGGAGCAAAAAAGACGGAAGAGAATGCATCCAAATCTGCATCATCTAAAGTTTATACGCTTAACAATCTTTCTTCCAAGTTTAAGAAAGCCGTTTAAAACTATCCACAAAAAGCATTACCAAGCTGACAAATTATTTACGTAATTTGCGCAGATGAAACAATTGTTACTTGTATTCTTTGGAGGTGGCATAGGTAGTATACTTCGCTATCTGGTTTCCAAATCACTCAACAATCACTTTCAACATTTCTTTCTAGGTACTTTTATTGTAAACGTTCTAGGCTGTTTACTAATAGGTCTTATTTTAGGTCTTTCTGTTAAGACAAATTATTTAACCTCTAACCAGACACTTTTGTTCGCTACCGGTTTCTGCGGAGGCTTTACTACATTTTCCACCTTTGCTTTTGAAAAGCACTCACTTTTAACGTCAGGAGAATTTATAGGTTTCTTTACCTATCTTATTTCTAGTGTTATTGTTGGCATTTTGGCCGTTGCACTGGGCCTTTGGTTGTCTAAATTGGTCTAAAGGCCTTTATCCTCCCTTTTTCTACCCTATCAAAAATTCAAAGTTTTAGGTAATCAGCTTATGATTATCTAACCTTATGACATTTTTTGTCCATTTTTTTCAATATTCCATCAGATTCTCTGATTTTACGTCAGCAAAAATACATTTTGAACAAATTTTATTAAGATACCCCAAAAAAATAGGGGTATAATTTCACATAAACATAAAAATAAAGCATAACACCCCAAAATTTATGGGGTGTTAATTATTTTAACATACATTTGTTTCTCTAATTAATACAATTATTATGAAACAAATCGAGGCAATCATTAGAAAATCGAAGTTTGATGACGTAAAAAAAGCGCTTCATCAAATAGAGGTGAACTTCTTCAGTTACTGGGATGTAACAGGGGTAGGAAACGAAAAACAAGGTCATGTCTATAGAGGAATCTCTTATAGTACGAGCGACATTCAAAGAAGATACCTTTCTATAGTAGTATCCGATGAATTTGTTGAGCGTACGGTTGATACCATTCTTGAAGCAGCTTATACCGGTAATGTTGGAGATGGAAAAATATTTGTTTCCGAGGTTCTTGAAGCTTACAGAATACGAACCAAAGAAAGCGGGCAAGCTGGAATCAACTAAAAAAAACCAATAACTAAACTTTAAAGAAAATGGACGCAGGATTATTTACAGCAAATAACGTTTGGATGATGTTGGCTACCGCTTTGGTATTCTTCATGCACACCGGATTCGCCTTTTTAGAAATAGGCCTTACCAGACAAAAAAATACAATAAACATATTATTTAAGAACATCTTTATTATTACAGGTGGACTTTTACTTTACTACGCATGGGGCTTTAACATGATGTACCCAGGCTTTGAAGAAGGTTCTTCAGGTATATTCGGATTTGCAGGCTTTGGTATTGCAGCTCCAGAAAACGGAATGACTCCTGAATACGCAGATGGCGGTTACACTTGGTGGACAGACTTCTTGTTTCAAGGTATGTTTGCAGCTACAGCAGCAACTATCGTATCCGGTGCCGTTGCAGAACGTATGAAAATTGGTGCCTTTATGATCTTTACCGTAATCTACGTAGGTCTTGTTTACCCAATAGTAGGTGCTTGGAAATGGGGTGGTGGTTTCTTGGATTCATGGGGTTTCTATGATTTTGCAGGTTCTACTTTGGTTCACTCTGTAGGTGGTTGGGCAGCATTGGTTGCTATCTTCTTACTAGGATCACGAATTGGCAAATTTGACGAAAACGGTAAGCCTAAGGCCATACCAGGCCATAACATACCATTAGCAACCGCAGGTGTACTTATCCTTTGGTTAGGATGGTTCGGGTTTAACGGTGGATCTGTACTTTCAGCCGACCCAGAATTAACTTCACTTGTATTGGTAACTACAAGTTTAGCAGCAGCTGCAGGTGGTTTTGGAGCCTTTATCCTATCTACCATACTATATAAGAACTTAGATTTAACCATGTTCCTTAACGGTATTCTTGGTGGCCTTGTAGGTATTACCGCTGGCGCGGACCTTATGTCTCCTAACGAAGCAATCATGATTGGATTCTTGGCCGGTCTTATCATTGTCTTAGGCGTTGCTCTAGTAGATAAATTAAAACTAGATGATCCTGTTGGTGCCGTTGCAGTTCACTTGATCTGTGGTATCTGGGGAACATTAGCAGTAGGAATCTTTGGAGCAAAAGCAGGTGTTGAACAATTCATGACCCAATTGTACGGAGTATTGATCGTAGGTGTCTTCTGTGTAGTTTGCACATTCATTATCCTTGGAACCCTAAAAGCAGTAATGGGACTTAGAGTGAGCAAAGAAGAAGAGATCGAAGGTCTTGACATTCACGAGCACGGTATGGATGCTTACCCAGATTTCATAAACGACTAATAACCATATTAATTAGAAACGGAGCGTTTTGCAGAACGCTCCGTTATATAACCCTTTCAAAATCTTTACAGATTAAAATAATCATTCCACACAGGGATAACTAAACAAAATTCAGATGAAAGCGATTACAAATACAAAATACGTAAAAAATCTATTTTTCCTAGCAATACTACTTTTCTCTGCAACAGCGGTTGTTGCACAAGAGGAAGAAGAATCAAAGCCGAAATTTTCTTTCAGTGGTTCTGTTGATGCGTATTATAGAGCAAATTTAAATGCACCTAACGGAGAAGATGCTCAAGCTCCAGGAAGCTCATTCGCTAACCTACCAGGATTCGCCTTAGGTATGGCCAATGTTATTGGTGCTTACGAAGGTGAAAAAGTAGGTTTTGTAGCTGATTTAGTTTTCGGCCCTAGAGGAACGGATGCCATTTTTGCTTCTCCAATGTATTCTGCTACAGGAAACATTGTTAACCAATTGTATGCTTACTGGAATGTAAGTGATGCCGTAACATTAACCTTTGGTAACTTTAACACCTTCTTAGGTTACGAGGTTATCTCTCCGGTTGCCAACTTTAACTACAGCACATCTTACTTGTTCTCTTACGGTCCGTTTTCACATACCGGTCTTAAAGCAGATTTTGCTTTATCTGATGATTTCAGCTTAATGTTAGCGGTAATGAACCCAACTGACCTTACAGAGTTCAACCCAACAGGACAGTATGCTTGGGGAGCTCAATTAGGCTACAGCGGTCAATATTTGAACCTTTTAATTGACAACGGTTCTTACGAAGTAGATTTCACAGGTGGTTTTGACCTTTCTGATACTTTCTTCCTAGGACTGAACGCTGCTTATTTTGATGGTGACGAAGATGACGGTGTTGGTAGCTTTGCAGGTTTGGCAGTTTACCCACAGTTGGCCACTTCTGACAATTTCTCTATAGGCTTAAGAGGTGAATATTTTGCTGAAACCGATTTCTTTGGAGCAGTTGGTGGATCAGATGCTGATGGTGACGCAAGTGTATTTGCTGTAACCCTTACCGGTAGCGCAACTATTGGTGACTTGATCATCAAGCCAGAATTAAGATTAGACAGTGCTTCAGAAGAAGTATTCATTGACAATGACGGAAACCCAATTGGAGGCCTTTCTTCTTTTGTGTTGGCTGCGGTCTACTCTTTCTAAAAAAGAATTATAATGGTTAAGTGTTTATAATTTAAAGCTAATTCAAGTAAAGGCCCTGACGTTTAACGTTGGGGTCTTTATTTTTTATTAGGTTCGAAAGCTTTTACCCCGGCACGAATCTCGGTATCCAAATTATTCACACTGGGTACAATAGGGCAAGAAAACTTTTTATTATAGGCACAATACGGATTGTAAGCTTTATTGAAATCTATAACAATGGTATCGCCATCAGGTATTGAAAGATCTATATATCTCCCGCCTGTGTACGTCTGCTCTCCATTAGTATTATCTGTAAAAGGCAAAAAGAGATAATCCCTATACTTTTCCTGCTGCATTAGTTCTTTGTTTTGATACACCTCTAACTGTCGGTTCTTTCCATTTAATGTAAAATGGGCAATACCGTAAACGGTTTCTTCAGATGCCTCACCAGTAGTGCTGGGCATTAAAAATGGCAACGCCTCAGGTGTACGTACAAACTTGGCGGTTACTACATAATTGGTGTCGGGAGCAAAGAAATCCAATGCTTCAAAGTCTTTTCGGTAACGGTCTGGCAAGGGCGATGTTTCTGGATCTTTAAATTCCTCATTCAATTTTTTCTGATGATCCAAAATAGCCTGCAATGCATCGGTTTCAAGAACCACCTCTTTTTCCTCAGGTGCATCATGATACTTTTTATCAGTCTTGCAACCTATAATCATAAAGAAAAAAAATAAAACAAGAATTCTCATAAACTTAATTTTTGCAACAAAAATACAACATTAAGTAATTAACCTAATCGAACCGGTTGTACATTGCAACCCAAATGAATAAAATGAAAGCACTTTACACCATCCTACTCGCCCTAACCTTGTTTTTCTCGTGCAACTCACCCAAAAAAGAAGTCAAAATAAAAGTCGAAACAGAAAGAGTTATGCCCGAAATATTACCCGATCGCTATAACGTAGCTTTTCTAATCATGAACGGCACTTTCAACACTGAATTAACCGCTCCGTTCGATATTTTTCAGCATACCAAATTCAGAAAAAATATAAAAGCTATGAACACTTTTACCGTAGCCAACACCTTAGAACCCGTTACCACTTTTGAAGGTATACGCCTACTACCGGATTTTGACTATACCACGGATCAACTGCCCCCAATAGATATTTTGGTAGTTCCTAGCGCAGAACACCATTTAGATACGGACCTAAGAGATAGCATAATGTTGAATTTTGTACGAAAAATAGATAGCTCTGCTTTATTCATGACCAGCCATTGCGATGGCGCTTTTGTTTTAGCCAAAGCCGGAGTATTGAAAGGAAAAACCTCAACCACCTTTCCTAGTGATATTAAAGCTTACAAAGAAATGTTTCCCTCTCTTAAAGTTGCGGACAGTGTTCTATTTGTTCATGATGGAAAGTACATTACTTCTGCAGGAGGCGCAAAAAGCTTTGAAGCCGCACTTTATTTATGCGAGTATTTATACGGAAAAGAGGTTACGGATGCTTTAGCTCAAGGCTTGGTCATAGATTGGGATTTAAACGAGGTTCCTCATCTTAAAATAACCCCATAAGGTTACTCTTCAAAAATAGAATACCTAGCTTCTTTTAAATACTTCTCTACCAACTCATTAAACTCTGGCGTTATACGTAATAAGGCCGTATTTTCCAGAGCGTAGAGCTCACCACGGTTGGTATACCCTCTTTTTAAAAGTTCTTCCAAATAGAAAAGCGCCGTTCCATAATCATCGGTTTTAGCTGTATAGGATATAATTTTCAAGTAGCTCTCAAAATTATCCGGCTCAATTACGGTCTTTAACATCCATAAAAAGTTAAGTGCTTCGCCATCAATAGGACTCTCCGCACTTAATATATCTACATTATCGGAAACCAACGCTTTTACATAGCCTTCCAATCGTTTCCCCATTTTTTGCTGCAGTATATTTGGGTTTTTCTGAAATTTCTGAAGTTCTTCCATCTGATACTTCCACCACCCCAAATTATTGTAGTTATATGTTAGGATATCTTCTTCAAGGTAATAGTTAAACTCGTCCTTAAGAAAACTTTCCTTTAAAAAAATTGAATTCTGCGCCCTATTTTGATTTCTGAACAGCCTGCTTTTTCTAAGCGTCTTTCTACTGTTCTTTATAGAATCTAAAGAGACAAAAGGTTGGTACATTTCCGTCATTTCCTCTAACCAACCATCTGCTAACAAAGGTTTATTAGTAGTATATAATTTATTTACCTTTAGTAAATCCGCATTATAACTCTCATCTATATAAGCTTCATCTTTAGGAGCCCTACCTTTTGCCATAGCCGCCAAGGTCAGAATTTTGAGAGCAGAACCAAGTTCTTTTGTACTTGGCCATTGGTGGCCTCCCTCAAAAACCAATACCTGATTAGGAAACTTCATCTTACTCAAGATTTTTTCTACGGATAGCATTTCAGAATAACTGAAATCCTCATCCCCCACTATACCTATAAAATGAAACGGATTTCTACTGGTAAGCACCTCAACGTTAGCTACTGCAGCTCCACAAGCAATTACTCCCTCAACACCTTTTATGAACGTGGGAACCAAAGTAGAAAAACGGCCACCCGCGGAGAAACCGCCTGTATATATACCATTCTTTCTAATGGGCAACATAGTGGCTACCGTATTGAACATTCTACTGGTAACCAAAATGTTCTTTGAAATAGATAAGGTATCACTAACATTATTAGACGCCGCAAGAACATAACCTTGTTCTTCCGCAGCTGCACTGAACATGGCCAAGGCCTGTCTACCCCTGCCGTTCATATCAAAAACAAACACCACTGGCCATGTTTTTGAAACGTCAAACTTTTTTGGCAGGTACAAAGAGAAGGTTTCCGGAATTGTATCATTAACTGCCAGGGAATCTATTACCACGCCTTTTTTTAAGGTGATATTTTGGGCAGAACCAATAAACATAGCACTAAAGGCCAGTAACAATAGTATTCTTTTCATAAAAATTGAATCATCAAAAATCTAGCCAAAAGACAGACATTCATAGATTTTTGCTTAACGTGAGCGGACAGTAAAAAATTAATTCAAGACTACTCCCCTATTTTTCCTATTTCCACACCTTCTGAGTAAGCCACTTTAACATCATGTTCGCTAAAGGCCTTTTTAATGGCTTTATTGGCATTAAACGTTACTTCCCAAAAATCATCTGGCAACACAAACGGCCTTACGATCAATTGCACATTGTGCGAATCAAAATCCAAAATTCCTATTTCCGGCGCAGGTTCAGGTAGAATTTTCGAAACTTCTTTTAGGGCATTCTCCAAAACCTTTTTTACTTTAGGAAAGCTCTCTTCATAAGGCATGGTAACCTCTAACTCCAACCTGATCATTCCCTTTTCCGAATAATTGGTCACTACGGATTCAGTAATCATAGAGTTGGGAATAATCAATATTTTATTACCGGGAGTGAGCACATCCGTACTAAAAATACCTATCTCCACCACCCGGCCAAACTTATCGTCTACTTGAATCCAATCCGATACCTTAAAAGGCTTAAGCGTTAAAATTAAAATACCGGAAGCAAAGTTGCCTAAGCTCCCCTGCAATGCCATCCCTACCGCAAAAGCCGCTGCGGCCAATATGGCAAAAAGACCTGTAAGGTCCGCTCCTAGAACGGTTGCTATAATAAACAGAACCGTACCTTTTAGCAGCACCCCTACAATTGAAGACAAAAATGGACGGAGGGTTTCCGAAAACCCAGTTTTTTCCAGGGCTTTCCTTACGAGCTCTACTACTTTCTTGGCTATCTTAAAACCAATCCATAAAATCAGCCCTGCTAAGAAAATGCGAGGTATATAAAAAACCGCTTTATCTATTGCAATTTGAGCGTACTCATTAAGTTTATCCAAATCCATGAATTAAAATTAACAATAAGAGAGCGTTCTTCTATAGAAAGTTTGTGTTTTTTATACACTTGATACTGAAAAAGTTTAAAAAATAGCACCCAAAAGGAAGTATCCATACCTAGCAAAGGGTCACCCTATTACCTTTTTAAAGAAAAGTGACTCTTAAATTCTTTCCGAACCCCATCTTTTGTGTATTCCACTTTAAACCAATAATCGCTAGACGGAACCGCCTGCCCATTAAAAGTCCCATCCCAGCCCACGTTTCCGTTTAACTGATACAACAACCTACCGTACTGGTTGAAAATACTAACATCCGGATTCTCTATTTGAGAAAAACCTGTAATGGTCCAAACATCACTAACACCGTCTCCATTTGGGGTGAAAAATCTAGGAAAATCTACTAAAGTGAATTCTTCGGACAACGTACTGCAATTATGAATGTCCGTAACATAGGCCGTATGCTCTCCTGGACTTAGGTTTTCAAACCTATTATCCGACACAAAATCAAAACCATCAACACTGTAAAGGTAATTTCCGTTTCCTTCCGCCATGAGGTCTACCGTATTATTATCTGTAAAAGGATCTGAAACAAAGACCACTTCAAAAACTTCGGGTTGTTGGGAGCTAACTACCTGAGTAGCTATAGAAAACTCACAACCCAATTCAATATTTTGAAGCTGCACCACATAATTTCCTTCCTCATTTGCTGTGTAAAAAGCATCCGTTGCCCCGGTTATTAAATTATCGGCAGAAATAGTTTCTTTATACCAGGTGAAGCTATAGGCCGAAACAGAAAGCCCTGTATTTAAAACAGGTAACGGGTCTAATGTTTCACCTTCGGCATCCAAACAAAGAACATACTCTTCCTCAAGTTCCGATTGAAAATTAAGTCCGAGTAAATTAATCTCAAAAGAGGCAATTTTATAACAACTGTTCCCGGAAGATATTCTTGCAAAAATAGTCTGGGACTCGCTTACCAACTCATAGGTTTCTGGGGTTTCAATAGCATTTTTAAACTCCTCTGCATCCTTTAGAGTTGAATAATATGTAACCTGATAAATGTTGGCATCTTGCCCACCTAACATAGGCTGACTATTAACTGTAAGATCTATCACCTCTCCAGAAGTATCATCAATATCGCAAAAAACTAAATCCGCTGGTGCTTCCGTAATAACGGGAGCCGGAATAAACTCCGCTTTTAAGGTTCCAGAAGCCACGCAAGATTCAGAAAAAACCAGTTCCACACGGTAATCTCCACTCTCGGTTACATTAACAGTAGCAGTTCCTGACCAATCCACAATTTCAACATCATCTTTATACCATTTGTAATCCGTAACCCCTTCTACAGTGGCGTCTAATTCAATAACCTCATCTATACATGCAGGATTACCACTTTCTACGGTCCTGTCCCCGCCTAAATCATACCCCAATGAAAAACTACCTGCCTCCAAAAAAACGGCCGAGTCTACTTTAGAATCCCTATTATCAGCAATTACCAACTTAATAGTATACGAACTCCCGGGAACTACGGGAGATTCTGCGGTTAAACTTGTAGTTTGGCCATGAAAGGAAATAGCTGAATCTTCGCCATTTATTTTATCAAAGTAGGCGATGTTTTTTCCTCCGCACTCCCCTTCAACACCAGGACGTATAGAAGTTACACTTACCGGCAGTTTATTTGTGGGCAATACTGCCAAATTTGTAGACACCCCTTTTGAATCCGTTAGGATAAAAGCAAAAACATCTCCAAAAGTACATTGATAGTTTTCTTGATATTCTTCCGAAGCGAATAAAAAATTAAAGCTGATATGATTGGTATGCGGAACAAAATCGAACTGTAGGTAAGAAGCATTGAAAAGTATATCGGAGCCCGTTATGGATTTCAAATCGGCATCACCAGGCCACTGCTCGCTACCAGCATCATGAATGTTGTCATTAGGACCCTCGGCAAACTTGGCCTGCCCCGTACTTAATACAATACCCTCTTCATACGGAAAATCGGAACCATTTGCCTCAAAATATCCTATACCATTTAGACCCTCGGCTAGACCTGTCTTTGACGTGTAATTACCCGTTTCCGCACAATTGCTGTTAATCAGTACGTTTTTCACCAATTCTTCTACCGAATAACCGGTATCATCTACCTTAATCTGGCCCATTAGCCCACAAGATGATAGTAGCACTAGCAAAAATCCTAATGTTTTCATTTTCTATAGCGTAATTCCGAAAAAACCGGAATGCTAAATATAAGAAACTCTTTACTAGTTCTAGGCACTTATTTTTAATATAGCTGTTAGGTAATAGTTAATTGCTTAAACTATATTAAAATGTATTCTTGCCTATGGGAGCACTGGACACCACGTTAGACAAAATAATATGGGTACGTGTTTCTCCATATTGAATAAGTTTATCTATGAACCGCTCTAAATGAAATTGGTCCTTTAAAACCACCTCCATAACTATATTCTCGTTTCCGGTTATGCGATAACAGTTTACCACCTCTTTGTAAGTTTTTACCGTTTCCAAAAAAGGTTTTAGTTTCCCCATAAAAGCCCGCAAGGTTATAATAGCTTTTAGATGATGACCTGTCTTTGCATGCGAGACTTTGGTGTTATAGCCTTCAATAATTCCAAGGTCCTCCATTTTTTTTATCCGCTCAGCCACAGCGGGTGCCGTAAGCCCTACATGCCTACCAATATCCGCAAAGGTTTCGCGAGCGTTTGCCTGAAGTCTTTTGAGTATTTTCCAGTTTAAATCATCTATATTCATTATCGAAACTAAAATTTAAAAATAGATTGTTATCCAAAGCTAAATTACAAAATAGCTTTTGATTCTAAAGACAAAACTTGAAATCTGGCCGTAACTTTATTAATCCAAATTAGTAGTTAAAGAAAAAATGTCTTACAAGAACCTTCGTGCCTTACCGGTCTATAAAAAAGCTTTGGAACTCTGTCATATGAGCAGGGAAATTGCTTCGTACGTTTCTTTGAACAAAGACCTTCTTAACCTCTACCAATCTAATAGCCATAGAGATAGCATTGCAGATTCCCTATTAACGGATGCTATTCTTATTCCTAAAAAAATTGCTTCCGCAGAAATTAGCGGTTGTCATATAGAGCGTATGAAAAGTGCCAGTTTCATTAATATAATGATACGCAACATTAACTCATATTGCAATGGCCTGGAAAAAGATGGCGTAAAAGAAAAAGAGTACCTGAACCTCTTAAGAACCGAAATAAAGAGCTTTAGACGGTCATTTAAAAAATGGCGCAGTTCTTTTCCGGACGGAGGTGCCAATTATTTTAATTGAACACCTTACCCTCATTTTTGTTTTAAATTTTATAACATACTAAAATTGTAAGTTTAAAGTTCTAATTTTGGATTTTAAATTATCGATTTTGAAAACAACTATTCTTATTCATTGTCCTGACCAAGCAGGGATTATAAGTACCTCCACCAACTTTATCCACCAACATAAAGGGAACATTGTTTATCTTGATCAGCATGTTGACAAGGAGGCCAACGTATTTTTCATGCGTTTGGACAGTGATTTTGAATACCCCTCATTTGCTGCCGAAACCTTTAAACAAGAGTTTCAGAAAGAACTAGCAGATAGATACCATATGCAATGGAGCATGCATGAAGGTGGGGTAAAACCAAGGATGGCCATTTTTGTTTCCAAATACAACCATTGTCTTTATGACCTTTTAAGTAGATTTAACTCTAGTGAGCTAGAAGTTGAAATTCCCTTCATTATTAGTAACCATCCAGACCTTAAACCTATTGCTGACCAGTTTAACATTCCCTATTACCACATACCGGTAACCAAGGAAACCAAGGAACAGGCAGAAACAAAGCAACTGGAACTATTGAAGGAGCATCAAGTAGATTTTATAGTTCTAGCTAGGTACATGCAGATTGTAAGTCCTAAAATCATAAGCAATTTCCCCAACCGCATCATTAACATTCACCATTCGTTCCTACCTGCGTTTGCCGGTGCCAAACCGTATCATGCCGCTTTTAAACGGGGTGTAAAGATTATTGGAGCCACAAGCCATTATGTTACGGAAGAACTGGATGCCGGCCCAATAATAGAACAAGACGTTACCACGGTAACCCATGCGCACAGCATTAAAGATTTCATTGCCAAAGGGCGTGATTTAGAAAAAATTGTGCTTTCTAGAGCTGTTAAACTACATATTCTTAGAAAGACTATGGTCTACAACAATAAGACCGTAATTTTTTCGTAGTATATATTTAAAGAACATCTTATAACAAATCTATAACAGCCATTACTATAAAGGGTTGTGTTTCCTCTATTTCTTTACTGAAGCAAAAATCAAAATTAAAGCTATGAAAAAACTAATTATACTATTTTTTGCCCTGAGCCTAACCTCATGTCATGAACTACAACAGGTGGTAAACCAACTACCTCAGGGTGAAACGGCATTAGGTAACGACCAAATTGCCGCTGGCCTTAGACAAGCTTTAGACAAAGGTATTCAAAGTCAAGTAAGCAAACTAACCCAAGAAGATGGTTTTTTAAAAAATGAAGCTGTAAAAATTCTGTTACCCGAAGAACTTCAAAAAGTAGATAAGACGTTACGTGATATTGGACTAGGAAGTCTGGCAGATGAAGGGTTAAAGGTGTTGAACAGAGCCGCAGAAGATGCGGTTGGTGAAGCCACCCCTATTTTTGTTGATGCCGTAAAAGGCATAACTTTTAGCGATGCAAAAAACATTTTATTGGGAAGCGACAATGCAGCCACACAATATTTAACCTCAGCTACGCAAACACAACTTTACGCTAAATTTAATCCCGTTATCAAGAATTCCTTTAGCAAAGTAGGGGCCGATAAAATTTGGAGCAACCTTATTACTAAATACAACAACATACCGTTAACAAAGAAAGTAAATCCTGACCTAACGGATTATGTTACCCAAGAAGCACTTAATGGTGTTTATACCATGATAGCTGTAGAAGAAAAGGAAATAAGGAACAATGCCACCTCTAGAACAACAGAC
Organism: Zobellia sp. 1_MG-2023; assembly: GCF_030549125.1. Taxonomy (NCBI): domain Bacteria; kingdom Pseudomonadati; phylum Bacteroidota; class Flavobacteriia; order Flavobacteriales; family Flavobacteriaceae; genus Zobellia; species Zobellia sp. 1_MG-2023. Next base: position 106,738 of record NZ_JAUOSY010000012.1, read on the forward strand.
CTTTTAAGGCGTGTTTTTAGCCTCCAAGATTAAAGCAAAATATTTTACATAAACCCTACAATAACTTGAAAATTAACCCGTTAAATTCATAAGTAGTCTTTACAGATTACAATTTTACCAACCTTGTTGATTGTAAAAATTATATATTAAAATACTGAATTTTTTGAGTTAGTAATTTTTGAGTTAGTTAGTTTAAAACCGGTGGGAGCACCGGTTTTTTTTATTCTATTAATCAAAATACTATCAGCAAATTCTTATAGTTCCTAATGACAGTATTGAACTACAATTTGCTAAACTAACCTCTATTTACGTCTGCAACAAAGTCTATTACAAAACGATTGAAAAGTTGTGGCTGCTCCACGTTTACCACATGACCACAGTGCTCAATAGTCAACAAACTGGATTGAGATTGTTTTTGAACCATTTTCTTAACGGAAGGAAGAAAAAGATAATCTTCACCTCCCATAACATATAATGTAGGGATATTGATATCACCAGCTCTAAAAAAGCGTAAGAGTCTATTGATTTGCGAGCCCATTTTGTACCATCTTACAAATTCCTTTTGGTACATTCGTTTGGCCTCCCTAACAAAAAGCAACCTAGACTCTTTATGATTGCCATCTGGCATAATCGCAAAAGTAAAAAGCTTGTACAACCATATATAAGGCACCAGTGATTTAAATAAGCCTCCAAAGCCCATTAGAAGCCTAAAGCGCATATCTAATCGAATAATTGCACCGCCCAACACCATACTATCTACACGTCCCGGATACTTTTCGGCCAAGTTCCTTATCAATACCGTACCTAGGGAAATACCAATGAAATGCGATTTTTGGATTTCAAGAAAATCAAGCACCTCCAATATATCTTCCGTAATGTAATCAAAAGTATACTTATCGTTAAAGGCGTCCTTAAGACCAGGTTGGGAATCACCATGCCCCCTAAGGTCCAAAAGCAATACATTAAAGTGCTTTTTAAACTCCCTTAACTGTTTGTACCAAATAGAAGAACTGCCCCCAGCTCCGTGTACAAAGGTTACCCAAGAATCCGATTCTTGGTTTAGATATGTTACATAATTCAACAAAGTGTTCTCTCGTTTTCTCCCATTAGGGAATCTTGCAATGTATTAAATCTTTTGATCCATTTTAGAATTGAGCGAAAAATATAATTCACAAAGACATGAAAAAACGAAAAATTCAAGAAAAATGTAAAAAACTTAAGAATCTGGTTTACAAGCTCCTCCAAACCCTAATGCTCATTGTTAATATCTTATCGTTTTAACGAAAAAATAAGTAACACATCCGCAAGGAAAAATGAGTTATTAACAAGACTTAAAACAGATTCGCAACCATTGTATTTGGTAACTGTTAATAAATCATCAATTCAACTTAATTTTTGCTATCTACAGCGATTATCGAGATCCAAAGATGATTTACGTGCGTATATTTGTAATAAAGGAATTTAAGACTATGGAAAATCAATATTGCAAAGTAGGAACAGTTACTCCAATCGCTTCAAACAGAAACGCGATTTCACTTTTAGAGTACCAGTATCAGACCTTTTTGAACAAGGCTAGCGACATGAAGTATACCGATGCCAAATTGGTAGAATTTTTTGAGCAAAAAGCTGAAAAAATCCAAAGGGTTCTAGAAAATATGATGAAGTAATTTCTTCGTAAATTATAAAAGTTCGGCCATTTGGCGTTGTAGCTCCAAAGCTTTCTGCCTTGCTGCGTCCGCAAAATCCGAACCCGTTGAGGCATATATTATACCTCTTGAAGAATTTATTAGAAGACCTACATTTTTACTCATTCCATTTTCACAGACCTCCTTTAGACTGCCCCCTTGTGCGCCAACACCTGGCACCAACAAAAAGCTTTCAGGAATAATTTTTCGGATATCTTTCAAGTATTCGGCTTTGGTAGCCCCTACTACGTACATCAAATTTTCAGCATTGCTGTACGATTTTGAGGTTTCAAGTACGGTTTTATACAATTCCTTACCCTCTACCAGCTTCGTTTGAAAATCAAAAGCGCCCACATTAGAGGTCAACGCCAATAGTATGGTATGCTTATCCTTAAAAGCCAAAAATGGCTCAACGGAATCCTTTCCCATATACGGAGCTATAGTAACCGAATCAAACTCCAAGTCCTCAAAAAATGCCTTGGCATAACGTGTTGATGTGTTTCCTATATCCCCTCTTTTAGCATCTGCTATGGTAAATATTTCCGGATAATTGGTATTGATATAAGTTATTGTTTTCTCTAACGCCTGCCACCCCTTTATACCATAGGCTTCATAAAAAGCAATGTTAGGTTTATAGGAAACACAAATATCATGCGTAGCATCTATAATCGCCTTGTTAAAAGCAAATATCGGGTCTTCTTCTTCAAGTAAATGAGGCGGAATTTTTTCTAGATCGGTATCAAGACCAATACATAAAAACGACTTTTTTTTTCTAATCTGGGCAACAAGTTGTTCTGTAGTCATAGAAACGCTACGCTATTATATTAGAGTTTTCAAGAATAAAGAGGCTTAGAAAATTTCGGAAGCTTCTTTTAGTTTTTCGGTATTTTCTACAAAACTAAGTTCATCAATGATTTTCTGGATATCACCATCAATTATATTTTGCAGATCATAGAGGGTTAAACCAATACGGTGATCAGTAACCCGTCCTTGCGGATAGTTATATGTTCTAATCTTTGCTGAACGGTCTCCACTACTTACCTGGGAATTACGTTTTGCTGCATCTTCCTCTTGCTTTTTGGCCAATTCAAGGTCATAAAGACGTGAACGCAGTACCCTAAAAGCTTTATCCTTGTTTTTATGCTGCGATTTCTGATCTTGACATTGCGCTACCAATCCGGTAGGAATGTGTGTTAAACGCACCGCCGAATATGTGGTGTTTACAGACTGCCCACCAGGCCCTGAAGAACAGAAAAAATCTATCCGTACATCCTTAGGATCTATTTGTACATCAAAATCTTCTGCCTCTGGCAAAACCATTACCGTTGCGGCACTGGTATGCACCCTACCCTGGGTCTCGGTCTGGGGCACACGTTGTACACGGTGAACGCCCGCCTCAAACTTAAGTGTCCCGTAAACATCTTTCCCGGTTACCTCAAACTGAATTTCCTTATAACCGCCGCTTGTACCTTCACTTAAATCAATAACATTGGTCTTCCAACCCCTGTTCTCACAATATTTGGTGTACATACGGAACAAATCTCCAGCAAAGATACTGGCTTCATCGCCACCGGTTCCAGCCCTTATCTCCACTACCACATCTTTGGCGTCCTCCGGATCCTTAGGTATAAGCATCAATTTTATTTCCTCCTCTAGCTGGGGCAGGTTTCCTTTTGCTTCTTCTAGCTGCATTTTGGCCATTTCCACCATTTCCGCATCACTACCGTCCGCTATTATTTCCTCAGCCTCCTGAATATTGTCCATAAGCTCTACGTACTGCTCCCGCTTACCGACCAGTTCCTTCAGGTCTGAATATTCTTTAGTCAATTCTACATAGCGCTTCTGATCGGAAATAATATCCGGTTGAATAATTAGGTCAGAAACCTCATCAAAACGCTGTTTAACAATATTGAGTTTATCTATCATTATCTTACATCACTTGTGCTGCGAATTTACGACAAATTTGTACATTTATTGATATCCCTTTATTTTGATGAAAAGCAATAGTTAGAAGCCCCAAATCATAAGAGGTTTGTTTACTTTTTATTTAACGGAAGATTTAGTAGTTCGCTAAGGCTTGTCATTCAACAAAATACCACTGCTATTATATCTCTCATTATTGGCATCTACCAGAATAACCTCGGTACCGCCCAATTGATTTATTAGCGCAAGACCATCTTCTTTACCCATAATATACACAGCGGTTGCCAGTGCATCACATAATTCTGCGCTTTTGGCGAAAATGGAAACACTATTGACCCCTGTTGTAGGATAACCGGTTCTAGGGTCTATAATATGTGAGTATTTAACCTCATCAAAAAGAACATATTTTTCAGAATTCCCCGATGTGGCTACGGAGGACTCAACAATGGGCAGCCAAGAAAATATTTTTTCATCACTTAATGGGTTGGCTATACCTATTAGCCATTTTTCTCCAGTTGCTTTTGTACCCCACGTAGTAAGGTCTCCAGCGGCATTGATGATACCACCCAACACTTGTTTGGACACTAAAAGCTCCTTGGCCTTATCCGCCGCATACCCTTTACCAATAGCCCCAAAAGATATCTTCATACCTTTTTGACTTAGATATACGGTATGGTCTACAGGATTCAATATTATTTTTTCATAGCCTACATTCTTCACGGAAGCGCTAACTTCTTCCGGAGTAGGAATTTTTGCCATTGACCCATCAAACTTCCAAACGACATCCATAGAAGCGAAAGAAATATCAAAAGCACCATCCGTTATTTCAGAAATCTGTTTGGCCCGCTCTATCAACATAAATAATTCCAGACTTACTTTTACCGGTTTTATTCCTGCATTTGAATTGATCAATGAAGTTTCTGATTCCGGGTTCCATGCAGAGATCATATTCTCAATACGCTTAATTTCCGCAGTAGCCTCTTCTATATTTATATAACCTAAATCCTCATTGGTGGAAACAACGGTTATATCAAACCGGGTACCCATAAGCTCCATGGCCTTATGTACGGTAACCAGTTTTTTCTCCTGAGCAAAATTGCTCAAAAGACAAAAAAAAGATATTATGCATAGTAGTTTCCTCACTTTAAAAAAGTCTTTAAGTGATTTACATACGCTTCCGGAGTAAGTTTAAGATACCCTGTATTTCCTAAAACCTTACCGTCTTCATTTAAAAGAACAACCAAAGGAAAGTGCCCTTGAGGGTTATATTGTTCTGCCAAATCTGCATTTTGAATAACTAAATCCTTACTAAGCTTATTGGCTTTCTTTCTTGGAAAATCCGCTTTGTAGAGCACCAAATCCGTCTTTGCAAACTGTTTAAAATTTGCAGATTCCCAAATAGTCTTTTCCAGTTTTATGCAAGGCGCACACCAATCTGACCCAGCAAAAACCAATAATAGGTTTTTGTTGGTTTCTTTTGCCAGAGCTTGGGCTTCTGTATAGTTCTCTTGCCAATTTTGGGCAAAAAGAGAACTAACAAAACTCATGCATAGTAAGAATACGACCTTTTTCATATCTGGGTTAAAACAAATTCAATGCCATTTATTCAAATACGCGTAGCATATTATCCGTTAATTCGGTTTTAAAAATTTTCAATGCCTTGGGTGTAGCACTGTCTACCTTGTTCTTTGGAGTACCATCTTGCTCAAATTGCGAACCATGCACATCACAATAAAAAATACCTCCATGCAAATTGGCAAAACGCACTTCTTCATATCCCTGATGACTACAAACTTGACTAGCAGCAACAAATTCTCCTTCCAAATTTTTAGCCACCACCACTAAATTTTTCAAAACAAAACCGCCATTACTGGCTAGTTTCGCATTTTCCGGAGCATCTAAATCAAGAGTAAAATCTATTCCAGTAGGTATTGGGGTGTTTCCTTCCGCTTCTCCATCATCACCACTGTCACTAGAGCAGCCGTGTAAACATGGAAAAGCCAAGGCAAAGGCTGCACTGGCCCCTAGGGTTTTTAAGAACTGTTTTCTCTCCATAGTACTACTGTTTACTATAGAAAACGAAGTATTGAAACGATTCGTATGCTTTAATAGACAAACTTGCCATAAGTACTCTCTATGGTCAGTTTTTTAGAAGGACTTGCCTCTACCCTACCTACAATTTGAGCGTCTACACCAAAGCTTTCAGAAATTGCTATAAGATCTTTGGCTACGGCTTCACTGGTATAAATTTCAAGACGATGACCACAGTTGAACACCTGGTACATTTCTTTCCAGTCCGTACCGGATTGTTCTTGAATTAATTTAAACAGAGGTGGCACAGGAAAAAGATTGTCCTTTATAATATGAAGCTCATCTACAAAGTGTAGAATTTTAGTTTGCGCACCACCACTACAGTGTACCATACCATGAATATCCTGGGAAGAATATTTGCTTAAAATTTTCTTTACGATAGGTGCATACGTTCGGGTAGGTGACAAGACTAATTTACCCGCATCCAATGGAACATTTTCATCAACTTTATCCGTTAATTTTGTACTCCCTGAATACACCAAATCATCTGGTACGGAAGCATCAAAACTCTCCGGATATTTCTCAGCAAGATATTTAGAGAAAACATCGTGCCTAGCAGAAGTCAATCCGTTACTGCCCATACCCCCGTTGTACTCCTTTTCATAGGTTGCTTGACCAAAGGAGGCCAAACCAACAATAACATCTCCTGCCTTTATATTGGCATTATCTATAACATCTGTTTTCTTTAGACGCGCCGTAACCGTAGAATCTACAATAATAGTCCGAACCAAATCACCCACATCTGCCGTTTCTCCCCCCGTAGAACGAATGGTCAGCCCATGGGATGCCAAATCTTTTATAAGTTCTTCGGTGCCGTTTATGATTTCAGATATAACTTCTCCCGGAATCAAGTTTTTATTACGCCCAATAGTAGAGGAAAGCATAATGTTATCCGTAGCTCCCACACAGATAAGATCATCTATGTTCATGATAAGGGCATCTTGTGCTATACCTTTCCAAACGGATAAGTCTCCGGTCTCTTTCCAGTACATATAGGCCAACGAAGATTTTGTTCCTGCCCCATCTGCGTGCATTACCAAACAATATTCTTCATCATTGGTTAAATAATCCGGAACAATTTTACAGAACGCCTTTGGAAAGAGTCCCTTATCAATGTTTTTTATGGCATTGTGCACATCTTCTTTTGAGGCCGAAACCCCTCTTTGGCTATATCTTTCACTAGTAGACGAACTCATTATTACGGCTTTTTGGCAAAAATAAGGTATTCACCGAATAATCCTTGCTTGACAAAAAAAACTTTCCAAAAGTTCTTAAATACAGAAGAATTTTCACTGAATACCTATACCATGGCTTTATTTAATAGACAATAATTCCCTGTACTTGGTTAATGGCCAAAAGCGGTTATCTACCAACCTTTCCAGCTTATCACAGTGCATCCTTATCTCATCAAAATAAGGTTTTACATTATCACTGTATGCAAAAGCTTTTTTATGGGTGTCCGTATATTTATTGGCTTTTCTTCGAGCATCGGTCATAGCATCCGTTTGTTTTTTTAGCTCGGCAATATGTTCCGCTATTTGCTCAATAATTCCGGACTGTCCGTCTGTTAACTTACGGTGTGCCGCACCATAGATTTCCTTTAGGCCCAAAACATTTTTAATCAACATATTCTGATACTCAACAACCGATGGAATTATATGATTGTACACCAATTCATTAAAAACCCTACCTTCTATCTGAATATGTAATATATAGGCCTCCAACTCTACTTCCTGTCTGGCAGCAACCTCTTTTTCACTCATAACGCCCATAGACTCAAAAAGGTCTAGACTTTCCTTTGAGGTGAGAACCTGTAAGGCTTGCGGCGTATTTTTATTGTTACTTAATTTTCTTCGTTTTGCTTCCTTTTCCCACTCATCGCTATAGCCATCGCCATCAAAACGAATGCGCTTAGAGGTTTTAATATACTCACGCAGCACATTAAAAACAGCCTCATCTTTCTTCAGGCTCTTTTTGTCTACCAATGCATCTACCTCCTTTTTAAAGTCCTGTAGTTGCTTAGCGACTATGGTGTTCAGAATAGTCATAGGCTTGGCGCAATTGGTCTTTGAACCAACGCCTCGCATTTCAAATTTATTTCCGGTGAACGCAAAGGGCGATGTACGGTTACGATCTGTATTATCCAGTAATATTTCCGGTATTTTCCCAACAACATTAAGTTTAAGTTCTGTTTTTTCCTCCGGTGATAATTTACCTTTGGAGACTCCCTCCAACTCATCTAAAACACTACCTAACTGCTTACCTACGAATATGGATAGAATTGCCGGTGGTGCTTCATTTGCCCCCAACCTATGATCGTTACTAGCCGATGCAATGGAAGACCTCAACAACTCCTCATACGTATCAACCGCCTTTATCGTGTTTATAAAAAAGGTCAAAAATTGAAGGTTTTTCATGGGTGTAGAACCCGGACTTAAAAGGTTTACTCCCGTATCTGTGGCCAATGACCAATTATTATGTTTACCGGATCCGTTAATCTCGGCAAACGGCTTTTCGTGAAAAAGTACCTTTAGATGATGTTTATCCGCAATACGATCCATCACATCCATTAAAAGAAGGTTGTGATCCACCGCTAAATTGGCTTCCTCAAAAACTGGGGCCAACTCAAACTGATTGGGAGCCACCTCGTTATGTCTTGTTTTAACCGGAATACCAAGGCGCATACACTCCACCTCTAATTCTTTCATAAAATTAATGGCCCGTAGCGGTATTACACCAAAATAATGATCATCTAACTGCTGACCTTTAGCCGCAGAATGCCCTACCAAAGTGCGACCCGTTAAGTTTATATCTACGCGAGAAAAAGCAAGTTCTTTGTCTATTAGGAAATATTCCTGTTCCCATCCCAATGTTGCATTTACCTTAACCACGGTTTTATCAAAGTATCGGGCAACTGCAGTTGCCGCTTCATCAACCGCACTTAATGCACGTAACAAAGGCGCCTTATTATCTAAAGCCTCTCCCGTATAGGAAACGAAAATTGTAGGTATACATAGGGTAGTATCATACACAAACGCGGGACTAGTTGGATCCCATGCCGTATACCCCCTTGCCTCAAAAGTATTTCTTATTCCTCCACTGGGAAAACTGGAAGCATCTGGTTCTTGCTGCACCAATTGTCCGCCGCCAAATTTTTCCAAAGCCCTGCCATCAGGCATCAAATCAAAAAAAGCATCATGCTTCTCCGCTGTAGCTCCGGTAAGCGGTTGAAACCAATGTGTATAATGGGTTGCCCCCATTTCAATAGCCCAACATTTCATAGCCTCGGCTACTTGGTCCGCTATTTTTCTATCAATTTTTGAACCTGAAAAAATAGCACCCTGCACACTTGCCAATGCATCTTTGGTAAGATATTGCAACATTCGTTCACTATTGAAGACGTTGCTGGCAAAAAGCTCCGATCTACGGCCCTTTTCATCAACATTTATACGCTCTCTCTTTCTGCTCTCGGCAATAGCATCAAATCGCTGTCTAGACATACTTTTACAAAATTTTGAACGGCTAAAATAAGGATTAACGATTTAATAATAAAAACTTAAAATAATCAACTTACCACAAAATACCCTGTCAAAAATAGGGCTATCCTAAATTATACTCAATTTTTTGACATTTACCCCCCTAAAAATTAGTATAATTCAACAAAAAACATATTTTTGTTTGTCTTTAAATTTAAAATTAATTACCGTAATTATGAGCAAAACTAAATTAGAGTACATCTGGTTGGATGGATATTTCCCTACACAGAACATGCGTAGCAAGACCAAAGTCGTAAACGATTTTGGAGGAAAATTGGAAGATTGTGAAATGTGGTCTTTTGATGGAAGTTCAACAAGACAAGCAGAAGGTGGATCTTCAGATTGTTTATTAAAGCCAGTTGCCATTTACCCAGATCCTGCACGTAGAGATGCATACTTGGTAATGACCGAGGTTTTAAATGCCGATGGAACACCACATGTATCTAACGGTAGAGCAACTATTGATGATGATGATAACGATTTCTGGTTCGGGTTTGAGCAAGAATACTTTATTATGGATACGGCCACTCAACTTCCTCTAGGTTTCCCTATTGGTGGTTACCCTGCTCCACAGGGAATGTACTACTGTTCCGTAGGTGGTAAAAACACTCACGGTAGAGATATCGTAGAAGAGCACGCTGACCTTTGTATTGATGCAGGATTGAACTTTGAAGGAATTAACCAAGAGGTTGCTTCTGGACAATGGGAATTTCAATTATTTGCTAAAGGCGCTAAGAAAGCTGGAGATGAAATCTGGGTTGCTAGATACCTTTTAGATAGATTAACAGAACAACATGGTTACTATATTGAGTACCACCCAAAACCATTAGGAAAAGACATGGATTGGAACGGTTCCGGTATGCACGCCAACTTCTCTAACACTACATTAAGAACTTGTGGCGATAAAGAAACTTACGAGAAAATTTGTGAGGCTTTCCGTCCAGTAGTAAAAGAGCACATTGCCGTTTACGGTGAATTTAACGACCAACGTTTGACCGGTCTTCACGAAACTGCTTCTATTACCGACTTTAGTTATGGTATTTCAGATAGAGGTGCTTCTATACGTATTCCAATCATTACAGTTGAACAAGGCTGGAAAGGTTGGTTAGAAGATCGTAGACCAGCTTCTAACGGTGATCCATACAAAATTGCAGGTAGAATCATCAAGACAGTTAAGTCTGCAGATGTATAATTGCATATAATTTTTTTGTTGTTGACATAATGTAAAACGTCCGAACCCATGGGTTCGGACGTTTTTTTTACATCTAGTTATTTTAATAGGAGAATTTAATCCTCCTTAAGTCTTTCCCAAGTACGCACTGCATTTACGGCCTCATCCGTATAATCCGTAAAAACACCATCTACACCGGCATCAAAGAACAAGTGGTATTCAGCTTGGGCATTACCGTTGCTCCACTTCTCATCTTCGTTTCTAAAGGTATAAGGGTGTACATCTAAATCATACTTATGGGCCAAATCAATAAAATCGGTTTTTGGCAGAACAGTAATCGCCCCACTCTCATCCCTCGAAAAGGAAATTACAAAAGGTTTCCATGGTCCTATCCCATCTGCATATTCAGAAGCAAAACGCATACCTTCTTCCGTAGAGAAATACTCATAAGTTCTAGCATCGCCATTGGCATAAAAATCAAAAGGAGCGGCATACGAAATAAAATCGCCCTCAGGAACATTAAAATCTAACGTACCATCTGCATTTACATTATAGGTTGATATAAGCTGAACCAACTTTACATCTGACTTTGAGTTGATGTACTGCAAAGGAGCCACCTCAAAACACTGTACAAATACAGGCGAATGGTAAGAGTTTAATTTTGCTTCGGACAACTTCTCCAACAAAGCATCTTCTATAGCAAGCCCCAATTGATTGTGAAAGTACGGATGCTTCATTTCTGGGTATATCCCCACTTTTTCTCCTTTTGTAGTTTTTCTTGATTTTGCCAAGGCGATGATTTCGTCCAAAGTTGGAATCTGGAACATACCATCAAAACTATTAGAACGATCGGAACGCGCCTGCTTCGCCTTTAATTTTTTGATTTGCTCCAAAGTAAAATCGGACACAAACCAATCCGTTATTTCCTTTCCGTCTAGGTTTTTGGTAGTTTTTAAATCAGTAAACTCCGGTAAATCCGCAACATTGGTGGTACCCGAGATAAACGGTTCGTGTCTTGCAATTAAAACACTATCCTTGGTCATAACCAAGTCCGGCTCTATATAGTCCGCCCCCATTTCAATAGCTTTTGCGTAAGCCTTTAAGGTATGTTCAGGGTAAATAGACTGTGCGCCCCTATGCGCTATTACCAATGGCTCTTTACGCTCCTTGTCCTGAGCTCCTCTTCCGATAAAATCATCTAACTTATCGCAAGAAGTAAATAAGGATAAAAAGCATAATCCGGCCATTGACAAAAATTTCATTTTTTTCATTTTAGTGGTTTTTAAGTTGACACTAAAACAACAAAACACATATTAGCCAAGGGTTAATTTAAGTTACCATATCTATACGTTTAGCTATAGAAATCTTTAGGAAATTGTAAATAAGCAGAAAAGAGACTTATGAAACCGTAATATAAACAAAGGTGATATAGCAAGCTAACAAGACCAACCCGTCTCGCCATCCCAAACGCAAACCTTTAGGAATGAACACCAAAGGAAGGATAAGAAAAGAAATACCCAGCATCCAAAAAATGTCATTACTCAACAACTCTTCATCTACCACTTTAATAGGGGTGATTATAGAAGTGATTCCCAATACCGCTAGAAGATTAAAAATATTGGACCCAAGAAGGTTACCTAAGGAAATCGCTTTTTCTTTTTTAATAACTGCGATTACAGATGCGGCTAATTCCGGTATACTTGTACCAACAGAAACAACCGTTACTGCAATTACACGCTCACTAACACCGTATAGTGTAGCCAAACCTACAGCCCCGCTAATAAGCAGTTCAGAGCCTCCCCAAAGCGCTGTACCCCCAAGTCCTAAAAACAGTACCAATTTATATAGAGGCAAAGGTTCGTCATCTTCGGGCGCTTCATCCTCAACGGCCTGCTTTTGAAAACGGAGTAAATACACCAAGAACAGAAATAAACCTACAACCATAATTATTCCCTCATACTGCTGTAATTCCCCATCAAAAAATATAAACCCGAAAAAAAGCAATGACGCAACCATCATAACAGGCCAATCTGTTGTGTAAAATGTCTTACGCACATCTATACTTCCCATAAGTACGGTTACCGCCAATACCAGTCCTAAGTTGGCTATATTGGACCCTACTACATTGCCCAATGCCAAATCCGGAAAACCATCAAGAGCAGCTTTAATACTAACAATAAGCTCAGGAGCGGAGGTAGCAAAGGACACCACCGTCATACCTATAACAATTTTTGGGATATTCAATCGTAATGAAAGTGCCACAGCCGATTTTAAAAGCCAGTTACCGCCGGAAATTAAAAGTGCTAGGCCTAGAACAATAAAAAGAAGATTTTGCATGTACTGGTTTCAGGGTATTATGGAACAAAGATATATAACATTTTAACTTATTGACAGCTTTCTTTCCAGGCCAGCCAAGCATCATTTACTGTAAAACAACTTACTGCCCAAAAATGGTTTTACCCAAAAAACATCAATTCTTAACCAAAACTATGCTTAAAAAGTAAAACAGCTCTAAAAATACCCCTTCACACATTACACTTTAGAACACTTTAAGCTCATTTAAATTTCAATTTAAAACATTACTGAAGAATAAATTTTTAAATTATAAACTTAATTCATTTATACGCTTATAAAACCGCATTCAAATTGAATAATTCGTATCAATTCATTAGGAAATGGGCATTTCTTTTAATTATCTTGATTGGATAATCGATTATTACCAGCTATCTATTAACCCTAAAAACCCCTAATTATGATTACACTTGCTAAACTTCTATTATTAATTCTAGTATCGCTGATCACGATAGTAGCGTAAGTTAAATCATATAGGCCTATATAATAAAAGACCGCCATATGGCGGTCTTTTACTTTATTTTCAATAAGTTAGTAGATGAGATAAACTAACAGATGAAAAAAGCATTTTTTAAATTTCTTGCCAAAGCAAACCAAGTACTACTCCCTTCTTTTACCAAAAGAAGACTAGACCTTTCCAAGGCTTCAAAATTGCAGATGGCTTTAATTGGTTGGCGTTATTTTGTTACAACCCGGGCATTGGACTAGTAATGCAAAAGTGCCTGAGCAGGAATATTACCTAGCTTTTGTCTTCCACTTAAAAAATCCAGTTCAATTAAAAAATTACATTGGACTATTTCACCGCCCAAACGCTCAATTAAATTACAGGTGGCTTTTGCCGTCCCGCCAGTGGCCAATACATCATCATGTACCAATATTTTTTCTCCAGGTAGAATTGCATCACTGTGAATCTCCAGTGTATCCGTACCATACTCTAAATCGTAGGTCTGACTGGTTTTTGCAGCTGGGAGTTTGTTAGGCTTTCGCACAGGAACAAACCCGGCATTAAGCTTTTGAGCCAATAGCGGCGCAAAGAAAAAACCACGACTTTCCATTCCTACCACTTTATCTATAGCAACATCACCTACTAGCTCTAAGAGTTTATCCAATGTATATTGCATGGCCCGGGCATTTGCCAGCAAGGGAGTTATGTCTTTAAAGACAACTCCTTCTTGCGGAAAGTTGTCAATATCCCTAATAAAGGTTTTTAAATTCATTTAATAAGTAACTTATATTTTGCCGTAAATGTAAAAAGAAATATATTTGCACCCCGTTAGGTAAAAAGCTGGCAATATCCAGTTTCTTTTTTCTTCTACTAAGAGGAAACCTAATCAAAGTTATTTTATTGGTCCTGTGGCGCAACTGGATAGCGCATCTGACTACGAATCAGAAGGTTACAAGTTCGAATCTTGTCAGGATCACTCTAAACCCCTAGAAACACCCGTTTCTAGGGGTTTTTTGTTTTTTAAATTTCTCATTTACCTGAACCTCCCCAAGTCCACTTCAAACTACACATAAACACAATTACAAAACTTAATGATGTAATTATTATGTTTTATATCATATAAATTTATATTTCTGTTGTATAAACAATAATTTATATTATGAACAAAAAATCTGACTCGGAAAAACTTCAAACAGTTTTAGACGCACTAAATTTATCTGCTAATGCTTTCTACAAAAAACTTGGATACAAAAGCCATGCTTCTGTGTATCATGTGTTAGACCCCGAAAATAAGGCCAAACTTAGCCAAAGTATGATTGAAAAGATAGTAAAGACATTCCCTAACGTCAACTATGATTACCTAACTAAAGACAAACTTCCTGTATTACTTGATGACAATCGCATCATATCTCAGGCAAATAAATTAAATATCCCCATTCAGACTGATACTGACATCTTTAAAATCAAAAGAATATTGGATATTCCGGACCAATTGGACAGGATAGAATCCAAACTGGACCAGTTATTAAACCAATAATTAGACTAACAATACTAAAAACCAAGTATATGGAATTTAAATATCACGAAAATGGAGTCGAGGCCTTCAATCCTATGTTAAATATTGCTTACCATTATAATGGAGGTATTGCTTATGATGAACTATCAAAAAGTGCATACCATGATAATAAGATAAAAGCTTACGATGCTTACCTAAAGCAGGTATATCACAAAAATGGAACTATAGCCTATGACAGTTTAACCAAAAACGCTTACCATGAAAATAAGGTTATAGCTTATGACGGATTGTTAAAACAATTTTATGACACAAACGGGTTTAAGTCAAATGCCTATTCTTTTAGCATTAGCCTAGGAAAAGGAATAAAACTAAACATACTACCAACCTTGAAAATTGAAGTTTATGGTACAATCATAAATTAATAACTTCAGAAAAGTAATCTCCTTTTCAATGTAACATCTATTACATTGCCCTAAACGCTTTAGCTTTACATTTGTACAAATTTTTAATATGGATAGCATACTTCAACCCTGGCCATGGTACGTTTCGGGCCCGTTAATCACCTTAGTAATGGTTTTCCTTATCTATTTTGGAAAGACTTTTGGTATGTCTTCCAACCTAAGGACCTTTTGCAGTATTGGTGGTGCTGGCAAATATTCCGACTTCTTTAAGTTTGATTGGAAGGCCCAAAAGTGGAATCTTACCGTAGTTCTTGGTGCTATTATAGGTGGTTTTATTGCCGTTAACTTTCTATCGGATGGTTCTGCTATAGAACTTAACCCACAAACCGTATTAGACCTAAAAGAACTGGGTTTTGAAAATGCCGGCACTTCCTTGCTACCGGCCGAAATCTATGATTGGAACCACGTATTGACCTTAAAAGGTTTGGCTGTTTTAATAGTAGGCGGCTTTCTAGTTGGTTTTGGGACCCGTTATGCCGGTGGCTGTACTTCTGGGCACGCCATTACCGGCTTAAGCAACCTCCAACTACCTTCTTTAATTGCCGTTATTGGCTTTTTTGCAGGAGGACTTATTATGACACACTTTTTATTACCCCTAATCTTTTAAGGCATGAAGTTTCTAAAATTCTTATTTGTTGGTATATTTTTTGGCATTGTATTGGTTAAATCAGAAGCTGTTTCTTGGTACCGAATATTTGAAATGTTCAAGTTTCAATCATTTCATATGTATGGAATCATCGGATCGGCCGTGGTACTAGGAGCTATTTCTGTGTGGGCAATTAAAAAATTCCGTGTAAAAAGTATAGAGGGGAAAGAAATAAATCTTCCCCCTAAAGATAAAAGTTTTACCCGTTATATATTGGGCGGTACCATATTTGGATTAGGATGGGCGCTAGCGGGTGCATGCCCGGGCCCTATGTATATACTCTTAGGAGCTGGGTTCTTTAGTATGCTCATTGTTATAGCGGCCGCCACGCTTGGCACATTTGCCTATGGCGTGCTTAGAAACAAACTTCCACACTAAAACCTATAGAAATCCTAGACGATTTCCGCACTTAGACCCGCCTGTAGCAATTTGCTACATCTAGGTTCTAAATCTTTGTACTCACCTGTCTTTACGGTACACTTACCATTGTAATGTACAATAAGGGAGCATTGCTCCGCTTGCACAGGTGTATGATCACATACATCAACCAAAGTTTCTATAACATGGTCAAAAGTATTTACATCATCATTAAAAACAACAATTTCATTTTGTTTTACTACTTCTTCCTCTAATAGTAGCTCTTCCGATACTTTTTCTTTGAAACTCATACAATCAATTTAAAATAGTATACCCTTCTAAAATACGTATTTTACTGCAACCCAATTATTTTTTTGCAGATTTTTTTCAAACTTTAACCCTGACTTCAGGCACTGTTCCGAAATTAAGGGAATATCTTCTTCATAGAAACCGCTTAAGAATAGGATTCCGTTTTCCCTTAAGTTTTCAGCGTACACCGGTATATCCGCCAGCAAAATATTTCTATTGATATTCGCTAGAATGATATCATATTTCTGTTTACCTAAAAGCGAAGAATCACCTTCAAAAACGGAAATATGTCCACAATTATTACGTTCTACGTTTTCCTTGGCGTTCAAATAGCACCAATTATCAATATCGATAGCATCTACATGACCCGCATTTTTCATTGCCGCCAGTATGGCCAAAACTCCAGTACCACTACCCATATCCAAAACATCCTTTCCTTCAAAATCATTTTCCAGAATAAACTGAAGCATCATATGAGTGGTTTCATGATGCCCCGTACCAAAGCTCATTTTAGGCTCAATAACAATATCATACTGCACATTGGGCTTTTCATGAAATGGAGCACGAACAACACATTGGTCCGCTACTTGAATTGCCTCAAAATTCTCTTCCCAAGTGGCATTCCAGTTTTCCTGTTCCATCTCTTTTACAGCAAAGTTTACGGTAAACAGCTCATTATCCAGAATTTCAACCGTTTCAAGAATACTCTCGTTCCAGTCATCTTTTTGAATATAGGCCAACACCCCATCTTCATTTTCAACAAAACTCTCAAAACCAACCTCGCCTAACTCGGCAATTAAAATATCCGAACCAGGCTGCATTGGGGTTACGGAGAAATTATACTCAATATATATAGTGTTGGACATCCTAGTGTTTTTTAACCGACGTTTAGTCGGTTTTTCGTTCGTTAACTTACAAAACTCCCTTGGCTTTGCTATTTAGTATATGGTCATTTCTTTGTTAAATAAACAACCCTTTCCACAAACTGGGAAAGGGCTATTAAAGTAACGTTCCAATCTAAATTTAGATTGCTTTTATAATGGCTACAAAATCATCTGCCACCAATGACGCACCACCAATAAGACCACCATCTACATCTGGCTTGCCAAAAATCTCTTCTGCATTAGCTGGTTTTACACTACCTCCGTAAAGGATAGAAACATTATTAGCTATAGAAGCATCATAAGCTTCCGTAATGGCCTTGCGGATAAAGGCATGCATTTCCTGTGCTTGTTCCGGTGAAGCCGTTTCACCTGTTCCAATAGCCCAAACCGGCTCATAGGCCAAAACTATTTTACTCCAATCCGATGCGTCCAAAGAGAAAAGTGCATTTTTCAACTGGCTTTCAACAACTTTAAAGTGGTTATCGGATTTTCTGTCTTCAAGCTCCTCTCCAAAACAGAACATAACACGAATGTTCTTAGCCAAGGCAGCCTTTACTTTTTTTGCCAATATTTCATCGGTCTCTCCAAAGTAAGCCCTTCTTTCTGAGTGTCCAATTATTGCGGTATCAATACCAATACTCAACAACATATCTGCAGATATTTCTCCGGTATACGCTCCACTTTCCGCAAAGTGCATATTCTGGGCAATAACCTCTATAGCCGAAGATTCTAAAGTTCTTACGGCAGATGCCAAGTTTACATAAGTTGGCGCAACCATAACCTCGGCCTGCGTATCCGGTAACTTAGCCGCCAATTCGGTCAACAATGCTTCAGTTTCAGCCAAGTTTTTATTCATTTTCCAGTTTCCTGCAACAATTTTGCTTCTCATTTTTTAAGTGTTTAGTGTTATTGTATGGGGTTGATTCGTTTTCATCGACTTCTGAAATTATTCAAAAACCAACTCATCCAAATCGTTATAATGTACTTTTTGTTTGATCGTTCCTTTCTCCAAGACCAAAGCCCCTGGGTTGGAACGTACTATTGTTTTTAATGCGGTTTCATCTGTGAAATAGAATTCAAAATTCAATTTATATTCTTTTCTTAATGCGCCTGTCAACTCATTATTTGAGGCGGACATACCAATGACCTTATACCCTTTCTTTATAGCCTTGTCCGTAACTTTTTTCACCTCGGAATATACATCCTTATTGGTTTTTCTAAGGTCATAAGCTATAATCATGACCAACTTGGGTTCTTGCAGTAAGGTATCCGCAAGGTTCACACCTTCCTGCTCTATGGTAAAATCATGAATAGGAGGCTCGTATCCCTTTTGGACTTCTGTAGTTTCAACATCAATGAATTCTCCATCTACCTGCGGATAATCTCCTTGGGTTACTATAATTTTATCCTCTCCATTCACCTTAAACCGCCAAGCATAATCATAAATAGGCTTTGGAGCATCATCCGGAACAATCATTCCTTCGTTAATATTCGCCCCAATCTTATAGGGCCTAAAGTCTATAACCGGTAGATGGTTTAACACATAGACACAATATCCAATACACAAAACCAAAGAGGCAAGCGTAGCAATTCTTTTAGCATTGGCACCAATTATTGGTGTTATATATTGCTTACCCTTAAAAAGGATTATGATGAACACAAGAAGAATAATGTCTTTCGTAAACGATTCCCAAGGCGTTAGTTTAATTGCATCTCCAAAACAACCGCAATCCGTAACCTTATTGAAATAAGCGGAGTAAAAGGTTAGAAATGTAAACCCTATAATCATGAGCAGCAGACTCCAAACGGTAAATTTTACCCTAAAACCCACTAAGAGCATCACACCCAAAAGCACTTCAAAAATCACGACAAAAATAGAAATGGCAAGTGCATGAGGTTCAAAAAATGCAAGATCAAGAACTCCCGGACTAAAATATTCTTCTAGCTTGAACGAAAAACCAACCGGATCGTTCAATTTTATAAAACCACTGATAATAAAAAGTATGCCTACGATTACTCGGCTAATGCCAACAAGATATTTCATATTATGATTTAGAGTTTACACCAAGATGGATCATTGCAAAAATTGCGTAGTTGACCATATCCTGATAATTGGCATCTATACCTTCGCTCACTAAGGTCTTACCCTTATTATCCTCAATCTGTTTTACACGTAAAAGTTTCTGTAAAATAAGATCTGTTAAGGAACTTACCCTCATGTCTCGCCATGCCTCTCCGTAGTCATGGTTCTTATTTTCCATTAGGGTTTTAGTAACCAAAGCATGCTTGTCAAAAAGTGCCACTGCCTCTTCTACGGATAGGTCCGGTTGATCGGCCACGCCTTTCTCCAGCTGAACAAGTGCCATTATGGAATAGTTGATAATCCCAATAAATTCAGAACGCTCGCCCTCATCCACCTTATGAACTTCGTTTTCCTGAAGACCCCGAATGCGCTGGGCCTTAATAAAAATCTGGTCGGTTAACGAAGGAAGTCTTAGTATACGCCAAGCACTACCGTAATCCTTCATTTTCTTTTCAAAGAGGTCTCTACAGGTTTTGATCACCTCATCATATTGTTCGGAAGTCTTCTGCATGGCTATCCTTTCTAATTTGCGTAAATTTCACTCAAAATTCTGAATTTTTCAAAGTTCGTGTTTTAAACTTGGTTAATCAAGGGAATACCGCTTCAACTTTATCATATATGACACTAAATTGCAAAGGCCACCTCATCCAATTATCCACCCCAAAAGTGATGGGCATATTAAACTGTACTCCAGACTCATTTTACGATGGCGGAAAATACAGGGACAACGACTCCATTTTAAAGCAGACCGAGAAAATGCTGAACGATGGTGCCACCTTTATAGATGTGGGCGGTTACAGTTCCAGACCGGGTGCCGAACATGTTACGGAAGAAGAGGAAATAAAACGTATGCTTCCCCTAACAGAACTGTTACTGAAACACTTTCCGGATATTATTCTGTCCATTGACACCTTTAGAAGTAAAGTGGCCGCTGCCTGTCTTGATGCCGGAGCTGCCATGATAAATGATATTTCCGCCGGAAAGCTGGACGACCAAATGCTCCCAACCGTAGCTAAACATCGTGTGCCCTACATAATGATGCACATGAAAGGCACACCTCAAACCATGCAACAGCAAACCACGTACAATGACCTTCTAGTTGATATAATTTCCTATTTCTCCGAACGGATCAATGCCGCCAAGGCCTTGGGAATTGTAGACATTGTTATAGACCCCGGGTTTGGGTTTGCAAAAACCTTAGAGCAGAATTATGAAGTTTTACAAAAACTTGGGCTTTTCAATAATCTTGAGCATCCATTGCTTATAGGCCTAAGCCGAAAATCCATGATTTACAAAGTGCTTAAAACCGATGCAAAAAATGCTTTAAACGGAACCACTGCCCTTAATATGGCCGCAATTATGAACGGCGCCAATATTTTAAGGGTTCATGACGTTAAAGAAGCGTATGAATGTGTTAAACTTGCAGAAGAATTAATGCCTTGTTAAAAGTGTATGGATTTCACTAATTTTACAAAAACACCTCCAGATTGGACTTTCTGAATTTTCTAGAATTTAAGATTACCGATATACTAGACATTATTCTAGTAGCCATACTCTTGTATTATGTTTACAAGTTGGTACGGGGTTCTGTTGCCATTAATATCTTTATTGGAATTGTAATTGTCTGGGGATTCTGGAAATTGACCGAACTCTTGGGCATGGAAATGATCAGCAGTCTGGTTGGTGCCTTTATGCAAGTGGGACTTATTGCCCTAATCATAGTTTTTCAGCAAGAGATAAGGAAGTTCCTATTAATGATCGGTTCTACCAATTTTGCCAATAAGCGAAACTTTATAAAGCATTTTAAATTTTTAAGGCAAGATGGCGTAACCGTGAGTATGGATGTAGACGCCATTGTTGCTGCCTGCAAAAAAATGAGCTCTACCAAAACCGGTGCTTTGATCGTACTGGAACGAAACAACTCTTTGGATTTCATTAAATCTTCAGGCGATAAAATGTTCATTGAAGTGAACAAACCAATTCTTGAAAGTATCTTTTACAAGAACAGCACGCTACATGATGGCGCCGCAATAATAGAAAACAACCACATTGTAGCTACACGAGCAATTTTACCGGTTTCCAATGAGCGTAATATTCCATTGCGCTACGGACTTAGGCATAGGGCCGCCGTTGGGGTTACTGAAAAAACAGATGCCTTGGCACTTGTTGTAAGTGAAGAGACCGGAAATATATCTTATATAAAAAACGGAAGATTCGTTGATTTTGGCAGCATGGACGAGCTGACTGCAATAATAAAAGAAGACTTAATAGACTAAGCTACTTCTTCCGAAAGGAACTGTGCCTCGTAAAGGTTACTGTAATACCCGCCTTTTTTCAACAGCTGCTTGTGGGTTCCCGTTTCAACAATTTTACCGGCATCCATTACAATAATAGTATCGGCTTTTTTAATCGTAGCTAAACGATGCGCAATTATTATAGAGGTTCTGCCTTCTGTTATTTTCTCCGTAGCCCTCTGTATTAGTTGCTCAGAATAAGTGTCTACGGAAGACGTTGCCTCATCCAAAACCAAAATACTGGGGTTACTTACATAGGCCCGTAAAAATGCAATAAGTTGGCGTTGCCCACTTGAAAGCATTGTTCCCCTTTCCTTTACATTATACTTATAGCCATCCGGAAGACTGGTAATAAACTCATCTACCCCAATCTGTTTGGCCGCTTCTTCAATAAGCTCTAAAGTAACATTTGAGTCCTTTAAGGATATATTGTTCTCTATAGTATCCGCAAAAAGGAACACATCTTGAAGAACAACTGCTATTTGAGACCTAAGCGATGCCAAACTGAAATCTTTAATATCTACTCCATCAACTAAAATAGAGCCTGAATTAATTTCATAGAAGCGATTCAATAAATTAATTATTGTGGATTTTCCGGCACCGGTAGCTCCTACAATTGCTACCGTCTCCCCTGCTTTTACCTCAAATGAAATACCATGCAAGACTTCCTCATCTTCCAAATATCCAAAACGTACGTTCTTAAAGGTTATATCTCCTTTTACATTCTCTTTGACCACAGTACCCACATCCTGTATATTACTTTGGGTATCTAAAATTTTAAAGACCCGGTTAGCCGCTACCATACCCATTTGCAACGTATTGAACTTATCCGCAATTTGGCGCAAGGGCCTAAAAAGCATATCGATCAACAGTATAAATGCAAATAACGTACCCAGCTCTTCCTTAGAAAGGTCGGATACATTTTGGAGTCCGCCGTACCAAACAATTAAACCCACAGCAATTGACGAAACGATTTCTGCAATCGGGAAAAAGATGGAATTGTACCAAACCGTTTTTAACCAAGCGTTTTGGTGTTTTTCATTAATGACCCTAAATTTCTCGCTTTCAATTTTTTCACGCGTGAACAACTGCACGATTTTCATGCCCGTTATTCGTTCCTGCACAAAAGAATTGAGATTGGACACCTGGGCCCTAACTTCTGCAAACGCCACTTTCATTGCCTTTTGGAACAAACGTGTTGCATAGAGAATTAACGGTAAAATGGCAAAAACAATAAGGGCCAGCCGCCAGTTCATTATCAACATTACCACGGCCGCCACGAACATTTTCAACAAATCCGCAACAATAACAAAAAAGCCTTGGCTAAAAATTTCACCGATCCGCTGCATATCCGCAACGGCCCGTGTTACCAGCACACCCAATGAGGAATTATCAAAATATTTCATTCTGAAACCCAGCATATGCTTAAATAGGTTGATACGGATATCCTTTATAACAGATTCCCCTAACCAGTTGGCGTAGTAATTAAACAAAAGCTGACAAATAACCTGCCCCAAAAGAACACCTGCCATAGCCATAGTAAGAAACAACAGCTTGTCTTCGTCTCCCAATTTAATGGCATCATCAATAATTCTCTGAACAATTATTGGGGTCATCACGGCAAATCCGGATAACAGAATAGCCGCAAGGGCTACCCCGTAAAAAGTAACTCGATACGGACGTGTATGCGCTAACAGCCGTTTGAACAGCCTCATGTCAAATGCTTTTCCCGAATCTTTATCCATGTTTTTCAGTAATCTTTTTGGGGTATAAAACAGAGGTCAAATATAGCCCTTTTGCCGGTACCGATGGGCCGGCATTGCCCCTGTTCTTGCTATTTATGATTGATTTAACATGGGCCGGTTTTATTTTTCCCGTGCCTACATCCAGTAACGTACCAACCACGGCACGTACCATATTTCTTAAAAAGCGATCTGCAGTTATAGTAAACACCAATTTATCGTCTTTTATTTCCCAAACCGCCTTTTTAACATCGCACAAATAGGTCTTTACGTCTGTATGTGTCTTGGAAAAACATTCAAAATCACTGAATTGTAAAAGGAATTGAGCAGCATCGTTCATAGCTCCTATATCCAAGGGGTGTTTTACGTAATGGGCAAAATCAATATAAAACGGATTTTTATTTTGTAGCACCCAATATTCATAGGTACGCTCTTGGGCATCGAAACGGGCGTGGGCATCTTCATGAACAGCAAAAATATCATGAACGGCAATAGCTTCGGGCAAAAGCGAATTCAACCTATAAACCAATTGCTCCAAGTTTTGAATCTCGTCAACCTCAAAATGAGCGAACATTTGTTTGGCATGCACACCCGCATCTGTCCTTCCCGCACCGGTCAAAGCCAGAGGAGTCCGTAACAAAGTAGAAAATGCCTTTTCCAGAACTTCCTGTACAGAAATTGCATTGGGCTGGTTTTGCCAACCATGGTAATCCTTGCCCAAGTATGAAAATTCAACGAAATATCTCAACCGAAACCTTTAATTTTGTGAGCAGCAAAGATACTTTTCTTTGAACAAACGAAACAAGGCACTATAAAATAGTAGCCAAGCCACAACCCATCATTTAATTTCAAATCCGTTTATGACCAAGATTCTATTGCTATCCGACACCCATTCGCATATGGATGATACTATTTTAAAATATGCCCGTCAAGCGGATGAAATATGGCATGCAGGTGATATAGGCACTTTGGAAGTAACCGATACCTTAAAAAAAATTAAACCCCTAAGAGCGGTTTACGGAAACATAGACGACCATGTTATTCAAAAAGAATTTCCATTAGATAGTCGTTTTTTCTGTGAAGGTGTAGAAGTTTATATGACGCACATTGGCGGATACCCACCCAAATACAATATTAGAACCCGCGATGTTATTAAAGCAAACCCACCTAAACTGTTCATTTGCGGACATTCACATATCCTAAAAGTAATGATGGACAAAAAATTGGGTGTGCTACATATGAATCCTGGTGCCTGCGGAAAGCACGGTTTTCACCAAATGAGAACAATGCTTCGTTTTGTAATTGATGGAAATGACATAAAGGATCTAGAAGTAATAGAAATTGGAAAAAGGTAAAAATATAGGGCACCAAAACCATTGGGCGCCCCAATTTTTTACCCTAGCTAATATTCCAAAGAAAGGCCCAATGAAAAAGTGCCCCCGTCATATATATTCTTTCGCTCTACCAGAAAACCGGAATAATCGGAATAGTTGGCTACCAAATTCAAATGGTTCGTTAACTTGTACATAGACGTTAAACCAAAATTGGTAAACGTAGTTCCTTCACCATATAGAAAAGAACCGCTTTGAACATTGTTCTCGGACGATAACCGTTCTTGAATTTTTAACTTCCCTATTAGATACAGCTTATCAAAAAACAAGTGCCCTACCTCTGCTCCAACCTGAAGTTGATTGCTAAAAGACTCCGTTCTGAAATTGATGCTTGTAAAGGCGGAAGCATACGTTTTTCCATTAGCAAAACCATGAGATGCCGCTAAGGTGGTCCATACATTAAATTCCCCGTCCGAAAGCGGAAGGTTAATTTCGTTAAACTGACCAAAGTCATCCGCAGTGTTGGATCGCGCAAAATTCTCACCATCATTACTAGGTATATCCAACCCAACTTGGAGCGATAGCGGAAAGCTCTTTAACAGTCTATATTTTATTGCCAATTGAATGTTACCTACCCCAGCAACGGTTTCGGTGGTACTAAAACTATTCAATCTTACCAATGGCACATCCAATATAGCGGTAAACCTATCGGAAATACCGTACTCACCGTAAATCAAAAGTCCGCCACTGTTGAACGTACTACCCTGATCGGCCAGTCTACCTTCTGTAGTATAGTAATCATTAGAGGAAAAATATGATGCAGTAGCCTGAACATAAAATCCCTTTGCTTCTCTTGTCCACCCACTCTGCGCCTGTACGTAAGCTGCACAAAAGGAGAATACCAAGAGAACTATATATTTATTATTTTTCATAACTCTGTTTTATTTGTTTGGGCGAGGTAACCTATTTGTTAGCTTCACCCAAAAAAGAAAAAGCCTTTGGGAGACATAGAAAAACAGAATCATGTGTCTCTATTCCCAAAGGCCATAAAATTCTAATTACTGCAATTGTACATTTCCAAAAGGAATGTTTGCAGTAGCACACCATAAAATAATGTGAGTATATTTATCCTCAGGAGCTGCATCTAACTTGATGTACATTTCACCATTACCCTGTACGTTGCCGATCAACATTAAATCTGGGTTTCCATTGGCAGGGTCAGCAGTAAAAGTTTCTGAAGTAGAGAAAAAGATACCTACTGTACCTGTTCCCAATTCTGTCATAAAGTCATCATCAAAATGCACAAAATTGGTGCTTTCCGTATCTGCGCCCAATTCTACAAGACCTTGGGTAGGCGTACCACTCTCTGCTGTTAAGTTTCCGCTTCTAGCTACTGTTAAATCACCAATTGGCATGGATGAATCTACTTCAACAGTTTCTGTTTCGGTAACCGTTTCTGTTACTGTTACTGTTTCTACATCATCATCCGAACAACTAACTACAAAAGCTGTCATGGCAAAAGCTACTAGTGCGAAAGAAAATTTTCTGTTTTTCATAATCGTAAAATTTTTAAATTGTTTAATTGTTTTTGAAACAGTTTCGTTACCGACTATCGATAGCTCCGTTGTTTCTTGGGACAAACATAGAAAGGTGGTATCACGAAGAATTCAAGAAAAGATGAAAAGTCTATCACATTAAATTCGCATTCTGAGATACTTTTGTGATACTTCACAAACCGGAACGGTTTTTCAACTAAATGGAAAGCATAAAAAAACCCGGTAACTACTCCGGGTTTTACGCACTAATACTACTAAGATGTAAGGTTTATCGCAAACGATCAACAGATTTTACAAGATCCTCATCCTTCTTAATGGCTCTATTGGCAAGAACCAAGAAAACGATAGAAATAATAGGAATGAGCATCCCAATACCCTTCTCCGAGACCGAAATCTCTCCGGATAAATTTAGCGACCTATAAACGAAAAATCCTAGTAAAAAAAGATTCAATATCATATTCAATCTGTTCATCACAAATTGATTTTTTCTATTTTTAAACAGCACAATGGCAATAAGCGCCAGTAAAGCGGAAACATAAAACGCTCCCGATATAAAAACGTCATTTTTTGCAAAAATTTCATTTCCCTCCGCATCTGACCACAAATTTACCCAGAACGGCAATACCCCTGCAATAAGAACTACTACTAATAAAAAAACCGTCTGTATTCTTTGAATCATTCTCTAAACGCAATTTTGCCCCACAAAAATACACGTCTTTTTGAAAAAAAACGGTGTCACAAGCAAAATAATTCGTAATATTGTGAGATTATTAGTTATTACACTTACCTATTGGGAAATCTTTCCCTCGTAATACTCGGATAACAATTCACTTCTTATCAATACTAGAGACGTATAATTTATATCATACTTAATGTTTGAAATTTCAGATTTAAAAGCAAAAAAACTGCCTGAATTGCAGGAAATTGCCAAAGGCTTAAATGTGCCAAAGTTCAAAACCTTAAAAAAGCTGGACCTTGTTTATCAAATCTTGGATGTACAAGCAGCCAACCCCAAAGTTGTAGCAGAGGTAACCGCCCCTAAAACTGAGGAAAAACCTAAACCTAAGCCAAAACCAAGAGCACGTAAGCCTAGGATAGCTCCTGAAACCAAGAAACCCGAAACTAAAACCGCTACTCCCGCTCCAAAGAAAAATCCGGAAACCAAAGAATCTACACCAGCACAAGCAGAAGTAAAAAAACCTCGCCCAAGACCTGTTAAAAGGGAACCTAAGAACAACCCTCAACACAAAAACCAGAACACTTCCAACGGCAACAACAATTCCAACAATAAAAATCAACGTCACCAAAAGTCTACTTATGACAAGAGTAACTTTGATAAGGACTTGAAAAACCGATACAAAGAACCAGAATTTGAGTTTGACAGTATCATAGAAAGTGAAGGTGTTTTGGACATCATGCAAGATGGTTATGGCTTCTTACGCTCTTCTGATTACAATTATCTTTCGTCTCCAGATGATATTTATGTATCACAATCACAGATTAGACTTTTTGGTCTTAAAACAGGAGATACCGTTTTAGGTAACGTAAGACCTCCAAAGGAAGGCGAAAAGTATTTTCCGCTGATCAAGGTGAACAAAATAAACGGGATAGACCCTCAAATCGTTAGAGACCGTGTGTCCTTTGAGCATTTGACCCCTCTTTTCCCACAAGAAAAATTTAACTTGGCCGACAGGCAAAGTAATATCTCTACTAGAATTATTGATTTGTTCTCTCCTATAGGAAAAGGACAAAGAGGTATGATCGTATCCCAACCAAAAACGGGTAAAACCATGTTATTAAAAGCTGTTGCCAATGCAATTGCTGCTAATCACCCTGAGGTTTACCAAATAATTTTACTTATTGACGAACGTCCTGAAGAGGTAACGGACATGCAACGTAACGTACGTGGCGAAGTTGTAGCCTCTACTTTTGATAAAGAAGCTACGGAACATGTACGTGTAGCCAATATTGTTTTGGAAAAAGCAAAACGTTTGGTAGAATGTGGCCATGATGTTGTTATCCTTTTAGATTCCATAACCCGTTTGGCCAGAGCCTATAACACGGTACAACCGGCATCCGGTAAGGTATTGAGTGGTGGTGTAGATGCCAATGCACTTCATAAGCCTAAAAGATTCTTTGGTGCTGCAAGAAATATAGAAGGCGGTGGATCACTTTCTATCATAGCAACCGCACTAACAGAGACCGGTTCAAAAATGGACGAGGTTATTTTTGAAGAATTCAAAGGAACAGGTAACATGGAACTTCAGTTAGACCGTAAGATTTCTAACAGAAGAATTTTCCCTGCAATAGACCTTACTTCTTCAAGTACCAGACGTGATGATTTGCTGTTGGACGAAAGTACAATACAGCGCATGTGGATCTTAAGAAAATACTTGGCAGATATGAATCCTGTAGAAGCTATGGAATTTATTGAACAACGTATTAAACAGACCAAAAACAACGAAGAATTTTTGCTTACAATGAATCAATAAACACAGATTCATTTACTGAAATATCAAACAATAGAATCCTGGGTTCCCAATTAAAAAATGGGAATTCAGGATTTTTTTATGGACAAAATTCTTAACACCTATCTTCAAAGAAGAACCAAAACCCTACATTTTTCCATCTATATAATCACCTAAAAATTACGGAATTCTGTAGCCTAAACCCGAAATATCCGTTTTTTCGGATATCTTTATGGAGCAAAAATTTTTCTTCCCCCGAATTTTGCATGTATAACAAGTAGAACTTTAAAAACTTATGTCATGAAAAATTCGTTAAAACCAGCGCTGGCTTGCGCAACATTATTTCTTTTTTTAATGGTTACCGGTTGTGTTGAAAAAAATAGCAAACCTTGTCCGGAATGCCCCGGTGAAACTGCTGTGGACACTGCTTACAGCAATGGTATTATCATGCCTGAAAAGGCCCACAAACTATACGTCAACTACAAAGATAGACGCGTAGACCTTATTCAAGATTATGAAGATGCCATAGACCGCAATAACAAAGATCCTAAACAGCAGTTCGACAAAAAATCACAAAGTACCGAAAGTGGCAATGATGATATCGCTAACCCGGGAAAATTTAAAGTAGCGCGCTATGTCTCCTATGAATATGAAGACCTTAAAAAATACATGGCCTATATTGAAAAGGAAGCCGAACTCTCTGGAGAAAAATTAACCACCTTACGCTTTTACTTTGCCAATTATGCCAACGAAAAGAAATTTGAAGATGGCAAACCGGTAAAGCATCCAAGACAAAATACGGTTATGATGTCTCCTACAGTAAAAAGAGATGGTGGCAACCATATATTTTATATTGACGATTCTAAAAAAGGAAGAGAAAGAATTGTTCTCCTAAAGGACAACTTCAATGACATGCACGGCAAAGGAGACCAAATGACTCCGAACAGCAAAAATGAAGCTTCATTTTTACCTAACCTGTTCTCTGCTCCCAAGCCATACTTTGCCCCTAAAAGCACTACAAAGAACGAAGGGCACTCAAGCGATTAATAGCCAGTATTTTAAATTAATATTTATCTTTTGATAGATCTAGATTACTTTTTGAAAAATTCGCTAATCCCAATGTATGTAATTACATTGGGATTGGCTTTATTTAGGTACCCAAAGTATTTTGATTCAAAACTTAAATACCTGCCAATAATATTCTTTTACACCTTGTTAAATGAATTCCTTGGCTACCTTATAAACAACTATGAAGAATTCAGTTTAATTTCTGCAAACACTTATCGTAACAATAACATAGTGATTTACAATATCTATATGCTGATATTTTATCTCTACTTCTATTATATTTTTAGATTTTATATTGACGATTCAAAACAAAAGCAGAATATACTATATGGGGCCATTTTCTTCTTGTTCATCTGTTTAATAAACGCCTTTATTGATGACTTTAGTAGACTCCCTCAGGTATATTCCTATCTAGCTGGCGGCATAGTTCTTATTTACACCTGTACATTGTACTTAAAAAAATTCTTTGCAATAGATAAATTTTTCCCAACCAAAGAAAACCTTTTGTTCTGGTTAAGTACCGGCTTAATTATTTTTTATGCAGGCTACCTGCCAATCAAAGTCATTAGATACATTCATTCAATTCAAGAAACACCAACTCCACCGATAGTAAAAAGAATTCATCTAACGCTAATTATCGTAAGCTACCTCTGTTTTGTTATAGGCTTCATAAGAATGAAACGAAGACTGCGCAGCTAAAACCAAACAAATAGAGCACAAAAAAAAGCCCTGATGCATTGCATCAGGGCTTTTTTGAATAAATCATATAAATCTTACAATGCAGCAACGTGCTTTGCTAATTTACTTTTTAAGTTAGCCGCTTTGTTATTATGGATAATATTACGCTTAGCCAATTTATCGATCATACTAACAATGCTAGGCAACAAAGCTTCAGCATCTTTCTTGTTCTCTTCACCACGCAACTTTTTGATAGCATTACGCGTAGTTTTATGCTGATATCTGTTACGAAGACGTACTGCTTCGTTTCTTCTGATTCTTTTTAATGCTGACTTGTGATTTGCCATCTTCTTCTAACTTGTTATAATTTTTTTAAAAATTCCTTCTAGAACCTTTTGTAGTCCGTAGGGGAATCGAACCCCTGTTACCAGGATGAAAACCTGGCGTCCTAACCCCTAGACGAACGGACCATTAATCTAATTTAGGGATAACACCCAATTTACTTTTGTAGTCCGTAGGGGAATCGAACCCCTGTTACCAGGATGAAAACCTGGCGTCCTAACCCCTAGACGAACGGAC
>NZ_JAUOSY010000013.1:0-72421 GCF_030549125.1 Zobellia sp. 1_MG-2023
AGACATAAAAAAAGCCCCGTAAAGAGGCTTATATGAATCCGTTCCGTGGAGAATCAACGGCTTGTGCAACGGTTACTATTGTTGGCAATAGTTATTTTTTCTCCGTCAGTTCAATGGCTTTTTCCAAGAATTCATCCTTCCCCGCTTTTAATCCTTCAATTGTGGGTTTTACATAAACGTCAGGTAGAAAACCGATTCCGTGTAATTGCGAGCCATCATGTTTAAGAACTTTCATTCCAGTCCATCTTATGCTAAACCCTTCCGATAATTTAAATCGATTAATATTACCGTTTGTACCTGCAGTTGGTTGCCCGATTATTGTAGCTAATTTATAACCTCTAATAAAACCCATATAACTTTCGGCATAGCTGATAGCTGTACCTTTGGTTATAAATATAATTTGTTTGTCACCTAAGTATGGTTTTTTACTGGGTAGCAACCAATTCGAATTTTGATAGGTTAATTTTTCTCTGTCAGGGTATATGTGTTGAGGAATTTGCATCCATGATTTTGTTGTGTCCTTTTCTTTTAATAAATAAGAAATAAAACCGTGGTTACCTCTTGGATAAAATCTTAAATCACAAATAATAGACTTCGATTTCTCCAGCTCTGGAATGAGTTTTTCAATCTCCTCCATTGGAATGCTGTTTAGATTCAGATAGAAAACGCTATCATTGATTTTTTCATAATTAGATTGTCTACCACGAGAAGAGCCATATGGATAATTATTTCTTAAAAGTTTTATGTTTTTGTTATTGACTTTAATATTTAATTTCGAGTCATGTTCACCTCTTAGGCTTAGTGCTTCGGCTTGTGAATTTAGTAAACCTTTTGTTCCAGCAGAAATTCTCGATTTTACTTCTTCAAAATAGTGCATAGCATTTTCACCATTAATTTCTGTGACAATATCGCCGACGTTTAGAGGAATTGTATCATTTAAAACATTTGTTATTACAAGTTTATCATCTATCCATTCCCAAGTAATTGGAGGTGTAGCCCATTCTGAATTTCTATTGTACGAAACTACTATATGACCGTCATTTAATGGAGAAGCAAATTTTTGTAACGTTATCAAATGGTCTTTGGGGATGGAGTCTTTAAAACTTCTTTCCAATGCTTTTTCAAGTTCATTGTTCCAGTTAACATCAACAACATCAAAGTATGGGTAAAAATGTTGAAATACGTTGTACGTATTAATAACATTACCTAGTCTAACGGACAAATCAGAAGTTTCTTGAGGTACTTCTTTTAAGTTGTCTTTTAATTTTTTCAAGCTAAGGGAATCGGATTTTGGATAAGTGCCTTTATCGTTGGAATATAGCACTAATGGTATTTGAAGATATATTCCTGCACCAACTTCTTTTTCAATGATATGACCAAAAGAAGGTTGATTATCGAAAAGTTTTTCACCTTTTTCTTCTTCTATAATTCCGGAATATTCCAAAACTGCGGATTTATTTCCTTTGTAAGAATCCGTATTTGTCAGTAAACACGAATAACCGATGCCCTCAAAATACCAATTATTAATTTTATAGTCACTAAAAGATTCTTCCTTTTCAAAATCTTGATTTTCTAATGGAACTTCTATCCATTTACCATTGTTCTCATAAAATAGCTGTGGTAAGTCATAAAGAATAGAGCCCTTACCTCTAAGGGCAATACCCAACTGAATTAATGATGTAAGAGAGTCGACTTTAGCAATAACTTCATACTGCTTCCATTGTTCATCAACAACGGGTGCTTTTTTTAAATCTGATGTTCCATCTGATTTTTCTAGTACAAGTCTTAAATATCCATTGTTGGAATGGGCATCATCTCTTTTTGCCCATGCTTTATATTTAATTCTATTACCTAAGAATTTAGCGGATTCAATTCGCATTGCAAGCTTGCTAACAACATAAGAATAATCTTTGTTTATGATTCCATTTACTCTGGAACTTTGGTAAGGTGTTCTAAGTTCGGGGTCCATGCCAATACCAACACCGCTGTGTTGCCAAAAGGTAGGTTTGAAATCCTGCGAGTTTTCTGGAGTTATAATTGTTAAATCGAATTTGTTTGATTTTGTTGTAGTAAAATTTATTGACGGTGCAATTGGCTTGAAAAGAGTGTCAAAAGCATTAATTAATTCATTGCGAGATTCGCATTTTTCAACAATTTTAGCTCCGTGAATAGCAAAGGAATTCCAATCGATTTCTGACGCACCATCACTTGGATGAAAATATTTTACGTATCCATAAGCTTTAGCAAAGGTTTTTAAATTTTCAACCTTCTGAGCGCTCTCCTTGTTTATACTTTTTTCGGTACAACTGAGAAAGATTAAAACTAGAACGTAGATAAATGGTTTCAATATTGTCATAATTATTGCCGACAATTGTATAAAGCAACTAGTTGCTATACGTTTATTTTAACGGTAATTTACTCAAATCTTGGATACTGCCAATGTATATAGGAAAATAAGAAATTATTATACGTATAATATACCTTTACAAACGCTTAGTAGGTGGTGTTTTTTTATTCGCATAGCGTAATAAAAAAAAGAAATACAAGGCATAAAAAAAGGCCTCTGATTTATCAGAAGCCTTTTTTACTTAGTAGCGGGGACTGGACTCGAACCAGCGACCTTCGGGTTATGAGCCCGACGAGCTACCTACTGCTCTACCCCGCGATATGGGTTTTTATCTCACTTGTCTTGCGACTTCAGGTCATTACTCTGACGAGATAAGGGTGCGCTACTATTTGTAACGGGCTGCAAATATACAACTGTTTTTTACTTAAAACCAAACTTAGAGCAGAATCTTTTTATGCATACCCTAAAAAATCTCCAAATTCCATACCTTCGGGACTAGCAAGCCTACGTATGGATACAATTAACGATTTTATTTCTGCAGCGCTACCCTTTACGGAGTGGCCCATGTTTCTTTTACTTATTGGAGGTGGACTTTTTCTAGTCTTCTATTCTAAATTCTTACCCTACAGGTACTTTGGTCACGCCATTGCCATAACGGCAGGTAAATATGATAATGATAAGTCAGAAGGAGATGTAAGTTCCTTTCAGGCCTTATCGGCCGCTGTTGCTGCAACAGTTGGTTTGGGAAACATTTCCGGGGTAGCCATTGCCATTCATGACGGTGGTCCGGGTGTAGTGTTTTGGATATGGGTTACCGCCCTTATCGGTATGTGTATCAAATTTTATTCCTGTAGTCTGGCCATTATGTTCCGTAGTACGGACTCCGATGGTAAATTGCAAGGTGGTCCCATGTATTATATTACACAAGGTTTGGGACCAAAAGCAAAGCCATTGGCATTATTTTTTGCGGTCTGTGGTCTATTCGGGTTTTTAGGTGTTTTTACGGCAAACCAGTTTACGGAAACTTTTATGAGCGTTGTGGAGCCCAATGAAACCATAGCCAATTTTGGCGATTTTAATTGGCAGTTGGGTATTGGGGTTGTTCTGGCCGTGGTAACATCGTTCGTCATTTTTGGTGGACTTACCAAAATTGCCAAAGTAGCATCAGCCATAGTTCCATTTATGGTGTTGGTTTATCTAGTGGCGGTGGTTGTGGTTATGGTTTTGAACGCTTCGCAGATAATACCTTCATTAAAGTTGATAATTACGGAGGCCTGGAATTTTAAGACCGTTGTAACCGGGGGTTTCTGGGGTCTGGTCATTATTGGGGTTCGTAGGGCTATGTTTTCCAATGAAGCAGGTTTGGGTAGTGCGCCTATGTACCATGGTCAGTCCAAAACGGATAACCCTATTAAAGAAGGGTTGGTTGCCATGCTCGGCCCTTTTATAGATACTATTTTGGTATGTACATTTACTGCCGTAGTCATTATATTAAGTGGTGCTTATTTAGAGGATGGAAGTGGAATAGTCATGACCCTTTCGGCATTTGAGACTACATTGTTCGGTTATGGCGATGTTTTGCTCATGATAATTGTTACGGCATTCGCCTTTTCTACCTTGTTTACGTATTCGTACTACGGTGTAAAATGTCTTTCTTTCTTGACCAATGCAAAAATCGGCAAGTTTTATAACTGGTATTTTGTACTTATGATCGTATTTGCGGCCGTAGCTTCTTTGGATTTGGTAAAGAACCTTATAGATCTTTCCTACGCTTTAATGGTCATACCCAATATGATTGCCGTACTTTTGCTGGCACCAAAGGTGAACAAAGAGGCAAGAAAATATTTTCAGAGGTTAAAAGGTGAGCACGGATAATTTTGAACATGAGTTTTTTGGTATCGGTATCCAAAACGGAAAAACACCGGAAAATTTAGGGGTGTTGTGGCGAACGGCACAAAATCTAGGGGCCAGTTTTATCTTCACGATTGGTAATAGATAT
Source organism: Zobellia sp. 1_MG-2023 (assembly GCF_030549125.1). Classification (NCBI taxonomy): domain Bacteria; kingdom Pseudomonadati; phylum Bacteroidota; class Flavobacteriia; order Flavobacteriales; family Flavobacteriaceae; genus Zobellia; species Zobellia sp. 1_MG-2023. The sequence continues at coordinate 4,347 of NZ_JAUOSY010000013.1, forward strand.
GCCAAACAGGCAAGTGATACGCACCATGCGGTGAAGGCCATGCCTTATTTTCATTATGAAACGTTTGAAGCATTCTATGAAAATTTGCCCAAGGGTGCTATGCTGGTAGGCGTGGAAATGAAGGAAAATGCGGTAGACTTGGAAACTTTTGAACACCCAAGACGATGCGTATATTTGCTGGGTGCTGAGGACCACGGACTTTCCAATCAAGCTTGTGAAAAGTCGCACCATTTGGTTCGTTTTAAATCGGTAAAAAGCCTCAATGTGGCCGTAGCCGGAAGTATTGTTATGTATGATAGGAATCTATCAAAACCGCGAATGCGTTAAAAGATAAAGTATGGGAAATCATAAATCTGGATTTGTAAATATTATTGGTAATCCCAATGTGGGGAAATCTACTTTAATGAATGCCTTTGTAGGCGAGAAACTATCTATAATTACCTCTAAGGCGCAGACCACAAGGCACCGTATTTTGGGTATTGTTAATGGCGATGATTTTCAGGTGATACTTTCGGATACCCCGGGAATTATCAAACCGGCCTACGAACTGCAATCTTCCATGATGAATTTTGTAAAATCTGCTTTTGAGGATGCAGATGTACTTCTGTACATGGTAGAGATTGGCGAAAAGGCATTAAAGGACGAAGCTTTCTTTGAGAAAATAAAGAACAGTAAGATTCCCGTTTTACTTTTGTTGAATAAGGTAGATACCGCAACGCAAGAGTTGTTGGAGGAGCAGGTGCAGTACTGGCAAGAAATGCTTCCAACGGTAGAATTGCATCCTATTTCGGCCTTGTCCAACTTCAATATTAAAAATATTTTTGAACGTATAATCGAATTGCTTCCAGAGGCGCCCGCTTATTATCCAAAAGACCAATTGACGGATAAGCCCGAGCGGTTTTTTGTTAACGAGAATATCAGGGAGAAAATCTTGATGTACTATAAAAAGGAAATTCCTTATTCCGTAGAAATAGAGACCGAAGAGTTTTTTGAAGATGAGGATATCATTAGAATGCGCGCGGTAATCATGGTAGAGCGCGACTCTCAAAAGGGTATTATAATCGGTCATAAGGGTGCTGCACTAAAAAGGGTAGGGGTAGAATCACGTAAAGACCTTGAACAGTTTTTTGGCAAGCAGGTACATTTGGAGTTGTACGTAAAAGTCAATAAAAATTGGCGTAGTGATGCCCGTCAGCTAAAACGTTTTGGTTACAATAACTAAAACTTCTTAACTATTTGGTAGCGTTCTTTTAAACATTGGTTGTTTTTTAGCTAACCTTAAAGTGATCCTGAAATTTCATCTTTGGCGATTAATAACCAAACTTGAAGATGAAAAATTTTAGAAGTATTTCACTTGCCCTAGTGGCACTTACAGCTTTTTCCTGTGAGAAATTAGAAGACTTTGTTGGTCACCCGGATGAGGAGCCAATCGTAAACACATCAGAACTTACTTTTACAAAAATTGGAGGATTTGTAAATGGCTCCGGTGATGAGGGCTTCGCCGAGATTAGTGCGTATGATTCCAAAACCGGTAAGTTATTCGTGGTAAACCCTGTAGAGACCGAGGTTTCTGTTTGGGATATTTCCGAACCTACAATTCCATCTAAACAATCTTCTATTTCCTTAAGCGGAACACCTAATAGCGTTGCGGTTCACGGTGGGCTTTTGGCCATAGCCGTAGAGAACAGCAACAAACAGGCAGATGGCACTATAGAGGTTTACGAAACAGAGACTATGGCTTTGGCAAATTCCTATCCTGTTGGTGCATTGCCGGATATGGTTACATTTAGTCCTAATGGTAAGTATATTGTTTCCGCTAACGAAGGGGAGCCAAATGATGACTATACCGTTGATCCAGAAGGCTCTATTTCGGTAATAGATGTAGAAAACAATAAGGTAAATACATTGGCTTTTACGAGCTACAACGGTCAGTCTATAGGTAATGATTTTAGGGTTTTTGGTCCCGGTGCTACAGTTGCCCAAGATATTGAACCGGAATATGTTGCTGTTTCCGATGATAGTAAATATGCCTATGTTAGCTTACAGGAAAACAATGGTATGGCCGTGGTGGATCTGACCACAATGACCTTGACCGATGTTTTTGGTTTGGGCGTAAAGGACCACTCACTTCCTGAAAATGCTTTGGATGCAAGTAACAAAGATGATATTGTTGGAAACTTTAAAACATGGCCGGTTCTAGGGTTTTATATGCCCGATGCTATCACTTATGCCAAAATTGGAGGTGCAGGTTACATCATTTCTGCTAACGAAGGAGATTCCCGTGATTACGATGGCTATTCAGAAGAGGAAAGAGTAAAGGACCTGGAATTGGACGCAACGGTTTTTCCAAATGCAGAGCAACTTCAAGCTGATGAAAATTTAGGTAGATTAAAGACTACAACGGCCAATGGTGATACAGATGGCGATGGCGATTTTGATAAAATCTATTCTTACGGTGCACGATCGTTCACGATTTGGAGCCCTCAGGGCCAAATGGTTTATGATAGTGGTGATGATATAGGAAGAAGAACTTTGGAAATTGCACCTGCATTGTTCAATAATGATGAAGGTGAAGCAGATGGTAGAAGTGATGACAAGGGCGCGGAACCTGAGTCTGTTACTACCCTTAAAATTGGTGAATCTACATTGTTGTTCGTAGGCTTGGAAAGAACCGGTGGCGCTATGGTGTACGATATTAGCCAGCCTTCGGCTCCTGAGTTTTTAAAGTGGATTTTCAATACACAAGACGTTGCTCCAGAGGGACTTTTGGTAATTCCTTCCGATGACTCGCCTAACGGTGAAAACCTTTTGGTAATAACCAACGAAGTATCAAATACCGTTTCTATTTACGAGATAAAATAGTAGGTTTCAACAGACTATAAAGACAGAATCCCCTAATTTCATTTTGAGATTTGGGGATTCTCTTTTTAATTTACTTACGATTAGTGGTTTAGAATTGCGATTCCATCGGGATTAATACTATTTTTGCAGCAAATTTAAGGAAGTATGAGTGCTATTGTAGCCGTTGTAGGGAGACCAAATGTAGGGAAATCCACGTTTTTTAACCGTTTGATTCAAAGAAGGGAAGCTATTGTTGATGCCGTAAGTGGCGTTACCCGTGACCGTCATTATGGAAAAAGTGATTGGAACGGAAAAGAGTTTTCATTAATAGATACAGGTGGCTACGTACAGGGTAGCGACGATATTTTTGAGCAGGAAATAGATAAGCAGGTAGAACTAGCCATTGATGAGGCCGATGCCATTATTTTTATGGTAGATGTTGAAAGTGGTATTACGGGCATGGATGAAGATGTAGCCAATTTGCTCCGTAGGGTTAAAAAGCCCGTATTTCTTGCTGTGAACAAAGTAGATAATGCCAAACGTGCCGAAGATGCAGTAGAGTTCTATGCGTTAGGTTTAGGTGATTATTATACGCTGTCCAGCATTAACGGTAGCGGTACGGGAGATTTGTTGGATGCTTTGGTAGAAGTGCTTCCTGAAAGTGAAAAAGAAGAAAGTGAGTTGCCAAGGTTTGCCGTTGTTGGAAGACCTAATGCCGGTAAATCATCGTTCATAAACGCTTTGATCGGTGAAGATAGGTACATTGTAACCGATATTGCCGGTACTACAAGGGATAGTAGCGATACAAAATACAACCGTTTTGGTTTTGACTTTAATATAATTGATACTGCAGGTATCAGAAGAAAGGCCAAGGTAAAGGAAGATTTGGAATTTTATTCCGTAATGCGCTCCGTTCGTGCTATTGAACATTGCGATGTTTGCTTGTTAATGTTTGATGCCACACGTGGTTTTGATGGTCAGGTGGAAAATATTTTCTGGTTGGCACAACGAAATAACAAAGGTATTGTGGTCTTAGTGAATAAATGGGACTTGGTAGAAGATAAGGAAACCAATACCATGAAGGAATATACCCAGCGTATTAAACAGGCCATGGAACCTTTTGTAGATGTGCCGATCATCTTTATTTCGGCATTGACCAAGCAACGTATTTATAAGGCTATTGAGACGGCCGTAGATGTGTATAAAAATCGTTCCAAGAAAATTAAGACACGTCAGCTTAATGACGTATTGTTGCCTATAATTGAACGCACACCACCACCTGCTTACAAGGATAAGTATGTAAAAATCAAGTATATTACACAGTTGCCAACAAACTACCCTCAGTTTGCGTTCTTCTGTAACCTACCTCAATATGTTCGGGAACCTTACAAGCGCTTCTTGGAGAATAAATTGCGGGAAAACTTTGATTTTAATGGTGTGCCGGTTACAATTTATATGAGGAAGAAATAAGAGTTGTTTTTCTTACTAAGAATATATGCATAATCCTCTTAGACTATTTAAATCAGTCTAAGAGGATTTTGAATATTGAGGGTGTGTCTTCTTGAACATCTCCATCAATCTGTAAGGATTTAATAAGCAGGGTATTTGAGCAGCAACCTTCACCGCCTGATTTTTCTAGTTTTAAATTTAGGTCAAAACTATTTGAGTCTCCAATTGTTAAAACATAATCAAAAGTGCCTATTTCCCATTCAGAATTGGAGAGAGATAAAAACGTTTTCTCAGATATTTTTTTCAGTTGCAAATTCAATGGTTTCACTGCCAGATATTGCAATGACCGAAGCAGTATAGGCCTCATTAGCTAGTAGATTTTCTCTACTCTCACTATCTGCAAGTTCTATGTAAAGATTAGAGAAGCCAGATGTACAGGTTACTGCTGAAAAATCATAATCTTTTGTGTCATCAGATATACACATTGAAAGGATTAGGACTAGTGGTAGAATGAAAAACAATTTTTTGATAGTAATTTTCCAATAAGATGTTTTTAGAGGAAAATGGTTGCGTTAAACAATACCGAGATAGCTGTAATAAGATAAACGTCTCGTATTAAATCAATTATTGCGAGACCAATCCACTGAAGAGTTTAGGATTAATTACAAATTTATTTCAATGGTATAATTCAAATAGAGTTTTTCATTAGTACTTGTTGTAGGTTTATAATTCAGATTAAATTCCTGTTTGTAATTAAAAAGAATGGTCAGCGCCGCCACCGCCAAAACCACCTCCACCAAATCCGCCACTAAATCCATGTTGTTCTCCATTCTTGGCATATTCTATTTCGAGTAACCGATTAATTTCAGCTAATTCCAGTTTTAGCTTATCTCTTTCCATAATCGCAATTTTTAGCTGTAGCTGAGTCGCATTATGGACGCCACTTGTAGCTAAATGCACATATTTAGAAAGGTTTGCAGATAAAATAGCTATATCTTTTACTGTTGATAAATCACCAAGTAAACTTCCGCTGTTGCTGTAATCAATACCCCAATATCCTTCATCATCATAAACATCAATTAATCTTTCTATGTATTCTTCAACACGAAGAGATATTTTTTTCTTATTCTTAGCAAATTCAATTTGTTCTTCTTTCGAGAGTTTTTTTAATTTTTCAATTATGCTTGAAACTAAGCCTTTGATTGCATCATTACGTGTTAAATCCTTTGTTAAGCTTTCTCGTTGGGTTAAATTTTTCACCTCCTTTTCCTTTATCCAATAATCATGTTCGGTAGCTGTTTTTTCTTTTTTGAGTCTTTCAATTTCTGGGTTTGTAATTAAATGGAAGGTAAGGTCTATTTTATTTTTTGTTAGGATGGAATCAGTATCGTAGGTTACTAAGTAATCTAATGATTTTAAATTCTCAGCTTTTCGTAACGCATTCTTAACTGATGAGGTTATTTCTGATTTAACTGTGCTAGTTTTTTCTTTTTTTACTGCTATGGTTAGACAATCGGAGATGTCGGAAACTATTTTGCTTTTTAAGGATTTTTTCTTTCGAAGAAACATAAGTTTTGTCGTATTACTCATAAGAATTTTTTATTGGAACTGAGTTATTATTCAATATTTTAAATGATATCTCAGTAATAATATAGGAATTATAAAACGAACTCATATAGAGATAAGCGGAAATTCGATGAAGAGTATCATAAATTTCTCACCAACCTCCTGAAGCACCGCCGCCTCCAAAGCCTCCACCGCCCCCAAAACCACCGAAGCTTCCACCTCCACTGCCAAAGTTTCCACCACCGAAGCTTCCCGATCCATTGCTGCGTCCCATGTTACTTAGAATAATCATATCCCATAAATCAAGACCGCGAGAACGGTTTCCTCCATTATGCCCCCCACCTTTATTACCAAAGCGTCTTGATAAAATTATAAGTATAATAAAGAATATAATAAAAGGAAGTAATGTGTCAATTGTAATATTGTTATCAGACTGAGAATCTTCAATGTAGGTACCTTCCAGAATCTCAAAAATAGTATCTGTGCCTCGATTGAGCCCACCATAGAAATCACTTTCCCTGAATCGAGGAAGTATTATGTTTTCAATAATCCTTTTTGAAAGAGCATCGGTCACAAGGTACTCTATCCCATAACCTGTTTGTATAGCTACTTTTTTGTCATCTTTTGCTAATAAAATAATGATTCCATTGTCTTTGCCTTTTTTGCCAATTTTCCATTTATCAGCTAATTGAGCGGCATAAAATTTTATTTCCTCCCCTTTGGTTGAATGCATTAACATAACAAGAATTTCGGTAGAGGTAGAGTCGCTATACTTCTGTAATTTTTTAGTTAGAGAATTGAATTCGGAAGTTGATAATGTATTAGTGCTGTCTATTACGGCAGGTATGAAATCAGGTTTTTTAGGAATGATAGCTTGTCCAAAAGCATTCCCAAAAATAAAAAAAGACAATACAAGTAGGCTACCCCTTAGATACTTCATTGCTGAGTTCATTTTTATCGCCGCGCTGCCAAGGAAAATGCGCTTGGAGTTCTTTTCCGGCTTTTAAGATACCATCTATGATACCTTGCTTAAAGTTTCCTTTTTTAAATTGGTCTTGGATAGCATCTTTGGTAGTATTCCAGAAATTTTCCGGTACCACCTTATGAATGCCGCTATCTCCGTAAATAGAGAACTTTCTATCGTTTACGGCAACGTATATCAAAACTCCATTGGCTTCTTTGGTATTGTCCATTTTTAAGAGTAGAAACACTTCTTTGGCCCTATCCATTGGGTCTAGCCGCGTATGGGGTTCAATATGTACCCTGATTTCGCCAGAAGTGTCTTTTTCGGCTTTTATTATGGCCTCAACAATTTCTTGCTCTTCCTCTGCGGTTAAAAATGCTTCTACTCTGGACATATCTTAATTGAAGTCGAATTCTACGTCCGGTGCATTTTCAGAACCTGCATCTGCTTTGTACCGAGCCATATCTTCAAACCCGAAAATGCCTGCCAAGAATGACCCTGGAAATTTAGAAATGTGTATATCGTAAAGGTTTACGGTCTCATTAAACTTGTTTCGTTCAACGTTTATACGGTTTTCAGTACCTTCTAACTGAGCTTGTAGTTCAAGAAAGTTTTGGTTTGCCTTTAGCTCTGGGTAGCGTTCTACAACTACCATTAATTTACTAAGTGCACCTGTAAGTCCGCTTTGTGCTTGTTGAAAAGCGGCCATTTTTTCCGGTGTTAGGTTATTGGCATCAATAGAGGTTGAGGTAGCTTTGGCCCTTGCTTCAATTACATCTTTTAAAGTGCCACGTTCAAAATCTGCGGCGCCCTGTACGGTTTTTACCAAGTTTCCTATAAGGTCGTTTCTGCGTTGGTAGGCACTTTCAACATTAGACCAAGCTGTTTTGGCATTGGCTTCTAGTTCTACTGCGGTATTGTTAAAGCCCACGGCCCAATTATAAAGACCAAAAGCAATGACTCCTAGTACTATAAGTACAATTAATCCTTTTTTCATTTTAAAAATATTAGGTTATAGTTAATGTGTTGCTTTAAGCAAAAAGTGTATTTGGAATATTAGACCACAAAGTTGTGCAATTGTTACAACTGCTCTTTAATTTTGGTCAATTCGGCCTTAATTCGCTCTAATTTATCAATAATATCAAAGTTATTGAGCGTTTTTTGACGGTTTTCCTTTAAGTGGATTTTAGCGCCTTCCAATGTAAAGCCACGCTCTTTTACCAAGTGGTAAATGAGCTTTAGATTGTCTATGTCCTGTGGGGTGAACTTACGGTTTCCCTTTGCGTTCTTTTTGGGTTTGAGCGCATCAAATTCTTTCTCCCAAAAACGAATCAGGGAAGTGTTTACACCAAAGGCCTTGGCGACTTCGCCAATACCGTAATACCTCTTTTCTGGAAGTTCTATTTGCATTAATCCAAAGATTGATTTTCTTGTGCTGCGTATTTCAGCATATTCTCAAATTCTTCTGCGGTCAAACTACCATAGTAGAAGTTTATGGGGTTGATGCGTTCTTCATCTTTCCAGACTTCATAATGTAAATGGGGAGCTTCCGAACGGCCTGTATTTCCTACAAAACCAATAAGGTCTCCGCGTTTTACTTTTTGACCTTTTTTTACATTGTACTCGCTCAAGTGCCCATAAAGCGTCTTGTAGCCATAGCCGTGGTCTATACGAATGTGCTTGCCGTAACCGGATGAACCGTTATCGGCACGAATGACCTTACCATCTCCAGGGGCGTAAATAGGAGTGCCTTTTGGAGCGGAAAAATCCATTCCCCTATGCAGTTTACGAGCTTTTGTAAACGGATCCGAACGCCAGCCAAAACCGGAAGCCATACGCTTTAGACTTTCGTTGGTAACCGGCTGAATTGCCGGAATGGCCATTAGGAATTTTTCTTTTTCTTCGGCAAGTTTTGTGATTTCATCCAATGATTTGGATTGAATGGACATCTGTTTCTTAATGATGTCAAGTCGTTTTGTAGTAGCAATTACCATTTCGGAATTATTAAAGCCTTCCAAAGATTTGTAACGGTTAACACCTCCAAAACCGGCTCTTCGCTGTTCTTCCGGAATAGGGTTAGCCTCAAAGTACAAGCGGTAAATATTATTGTCGCGCTCTTCTATATTTGCCAAAACCTCTTCGATCTGGCCCATTTTTCTATTCAAAAGCTCAAATTGAAGCTCGTAATTTTTCACTTCACGCGCTAGCGAAAGTTCCCTTGGAGTATTGATCAGGTTGGTATTCATTAAAAATACCAAGCACATGAGTCCAAATAGAAATGACCCTACAAAAAACAGGGCGATATTGCGATAGCGCCTAGATTTTTTAGGTTCTATCTTGCGATATGAAAGTGTATCCGGATCGTAATAGTACTTTACCTTAGACATGAATCTATTTTATCCTATTTTTGTGACGTTTTACTGGGATAAACAAATATAGAAATACTTTCCTTTAAAACGTTAATTTTTGTAAAACCTTATAATTCTCTATGACTTCCAAGGAAATCCGATCTCAATTCTTAAATTTTTATAAAGAAAAAGAGCATAAAATAGTTCCATCTGCCCCTATGGTCATTAAAGATGATCCTACACTAATGTTCACGAATGCAGGTATGAACCAGTTTAAGGAGTTCTTTTTAGGGAATAGTATTGCCAAGAATCCTAGGGCCGTAGATACCCAAAAGTGTTTGCGGGTAAGTGGTAAGCATAATGATCTAGAGGAAGTGGGCAAGGACACCTACCACCATACTATGTTTGAAATGTTGGGCAATTGGAGTTTTGGCGATTATTTTAAGGAAGAAGCGATTTCTTGGGCATGGGAGCTGCTCACGGAAGTTTTGAAAATCGATAAGGATTGTTTGTATGTTTCGGTTTTTGAAGGAAGTAAAGATGCCGATAATTTGGCGTTAGATACCGAAGCTTATGATCTATGGAAAGCCATTGTGCCGGAAGACCGGATTATTCTAGGAAATAAGAAGGACAATTTTTGGGAAATGGGTGATCAGGGACCCTGTGGCCCTTGTTCCGAGATTCATGTGGATATTCGCTCTGCGGAAGAAAAAGCAAAGGTTTCAGGAGCCTCTTTGGTAAATGCTGATCACCCACAGGTAGTTGAAATATGGAACTTGGTTTTTATGCAATACAACCGAAAGGCAGACGGTACTTTGGAACCATTGCCCGCAAAACATGTAGATACGGGAATGGGATTTGAGCGTTTGTGCATGGTGCTTCAAGGTGTGCAATCCAATTACGATACAGATGTTTTTAAACCTATTATTCGCGAAATTGAGACCATAACCAATAGCAAGTATGGTAAAGATGAAGAGACGGATATTGCTATTCGCGTAATTGCGGATCACATTCGTGCGGTGTCTTTTTCCATTGCAGACGGACAGTTGCCAAGTAATACGGGAGCCGGATATGTAATCCGCCGTATTTTAAGACGTGCCGTGCGTTACGGTTTTACGTTTTTGAATACTAAAGAGCCCTTTATGTACCGTTTGGTAAGTGTGCTTACGGAGAATATGGGTGAAGCTTTTCCCGAATTGAAGGAACAGCGTCAATTGATAGAGAACGTTATAAAAGAGGAAGAACATTCATTCTTGAAAACCTTGGAACAAGGGTTGGTGCTTCTAGATCAAGTAATTGCAAATGTAAAGGGTAAGGAAGTAGATGGTAGAAAAGCTTTTGAACTGTACGATACCTACGGATTTCCTATAGATTTAACTGCACTGATTCTTTCTGAAAAGGGATTGAGCTTGGATGAAAAAGGTTTTGAGGTGGCTATGCAAGAGCAAAAGAACCGTTCAAAATCGGCTTCGGAGATTTCTAAGGATGACTGGGAAGTGCTTTCAGGAGATTTGGAGCAGGAGTTTATTGGGTATGATGTGCTCGAGGCCAATGTAAAATTGGTGAAGTACAGAAAAGTAACTTCCAAAAAGGCCGGTGAGCAGTATCAATTGGTTTTTAACCTAACTCCTTTTTATCCTGAAGGAGGTGGACAAGTAGGGGACAAGGGCTATTTGGAGATGCCCAATGGCGATGTAGTCTACATTCTGGATACCAAAAAGGAGAACAACGAAATTATCCATTTTACTAAAAATCTTCCGTCAGATACAAGCGGAACATTTAAAGCAGTAGTGGACAGGAAACAGCGCGAACGTACGCAAGCAAACCATACGGCTACGCACTTATTGCACCAGGCTTTACGCGAAATATTGGGCACGCATGTAGAGCAGAAAGGTTCTGCTGTACACTCCAAGTATTTACGGTTTGATTTTTCTCACTTTTCAAAAGTAACACCGGAGGAACTACGCGAGGTAGAAAACTTCGTAAATGCACGTATAGATGGTCAGTTGCCTTTTGTGGAGCAAAGAAACATACCAATGGAAGACGCCTTGAAAGAAGGGGCTATGGCCCTTTTTGGAGAGAAGTATGGTGATGCTGTGCGAACGGTGCGTTTTGGTCAGTCTATAGAATTGTGTGGAGGTACCCATGTTAAGAATACGAGTGAAATATGGCACTTCAAAATTAAGTCGGAGGGAGCAGTGGCTTCAGGAATACGCCGAATTGAAGCGATTACCTCTGATGCCGTAAAGGATTTTTATGCTGATAATGATAGGGTCCTTGTGGATATAAAGTCCTTGCTGAACAATGCCCAAGACCCGGTGAAAGCTGTCTCAAACTTACAAGATGAAAATGCCAAATTGAAAAAAGAGGTAGAGGCCTTATTGAAGGATAAAGCAAAAAACCTAAAAGGCGATTTAAAAAACGAACTGGAAGATGTGAACGGGGTTCAGTTTTTGGCCAAGAAGATTGACTTGGATGCCGCAGGAATAAAAGACCTTTCTTTTGAAATGGGTCAGAACCAGGATAATCTATTCCTTCTTTTTGGAACGGAGCAAAACGGAAAAGCATTATTGTCTTGTTACATTTCTAAAGAACTAGTGGCTGCGAAGGATTTGAATGCCGGAACCATTGTTAGGGAACTGGGAAAATTCATTCAAGGTGGTGGCGGTGGCCAGCCTTTCTTTGCTACCGCAGGAGGCAAGAAACCCGAAGGAATTGATGAGGCATTGGCCAAAGCAAAAGAGTATTTAGAGTAACATACTAGAAAGCCTCGCTAATTATGGTGGGGCTTTTTTCTTTTAGGGTAGACTTGACTAATCTTTAAAGGAATCATAATTCACGGTCCATTGTTGATGAAGAGGAATGTGTTCTATGTGTCAAGAAAATATTAGATAAATAAGGGTAAAATTCTTCTTGGTGATTTTTAAGACTTGATAGGTGGCTGACCGTTGTCTTTTGCTTTTTGTACTGCTATTTCCGCTTTTGGCAAGGTTAACTTAAAGGTGGTTCCTTTTCCAACGCCGTCAGACTCGGCAATTATGGTTCCCCCATGTGAAACCGCAATTTTCTGGACCATATAGAGTCCTAAGCCTGTGCCTTCTGTATTCTTGTGAAAGCGTTCAAATGGTGTAAATAGGTTTTGTAAGGCATGTTCATTCATTCCTAATCCATTATCACGTACTAAGAAGCTGTTTGTGTCACCATTATCAATATAATCTATAGCTATTGTTGGATTTTTTTGGTCACCCATATATTTGATGGAGTTGTCCAAGAAGTTGCAAAAAACCTGGGTTATCCTTTTGTGGTCACCATAAATTTGGGGCAGATTGTTCGCAATAATAAGTTCAACTTTTTCTTTGTCTAGTTTTCCTTTGATCAAATCTTTGGATAAACTCAATATATCATTGGTGTTCAACAGTTCGTTTTTATTTTCGACTTTGCCCAATTCCGCAATTTTGGTAATATCCGAAATCAATGCGCTCATATTATCGCAGGAAATATCTATTAAGTTTAGATATTCTTCTACCGTCTCAAAATCTGCCGTCTCAATAGACATGGACATAAGGCCGGCAATTCCTTTAATATTGTTAAGCGGACTTTTTAGGTCATGGGAGACGGCAAAGGTAAATTGTTGAATCTCTTTATTCTTAGATTTTAAGCTATTTGCGGCTTCCTCTAGTTTGTTTTTTTGAAGCCTTAACTCTTGGGTACGTTCCGCTACTTTTTGAACCAATACTTTTTGATTTTTCCGGAAATTTCGGACTTTGAGGTAATAGGCTAGATATAGCAATAGTAGAATCAGTACGACCAATAACAATCGGAACCACCACATTTGCCAATAGGGTGGGGTAATAGTCAGGTGTAGCTTTAATTCATTGTCTACCCAAACACCATCAGAATTGGTAGATTTCATACGTAACGTATATTCTCCGGTGTTGAGGTTGGTATATGTGGCACTGGGATTGTTTCCTACATAATTCCAATCTTTTTCAAAACCCTCTAAATAAAAGGCGTAGTCAACACTTTCTGGATGTCTCATGGTAAGCGCCTTAAAATCAATATTTATTACGGATTGGTCATGGCTGAGGGTAAGGGAATCTACTTGACTAATATCCTTCTCTAAAACTCCAAATTCATCATTGGGTAGAACTGATTTGTTGAAAATTTTAAGGTCTGAAATAAACAGGGCGAGTTTATCTTTTCGCTTAATAACATCCTTGGCCGTAAAAATGTTAAATCCGTTTACGCCTCCAAAAATATACTCTCCTTTACTGGTAACCAACGAGGCGTTAGGGTTGAATTGGTTGGCCTGCAGACCATCAACTACCCCATATTCCATTGTTTTTTCGTTACCCGTATGGTATCTAATAATACCTTCCTCCGTACTTAACCACAGATGTTTATTCTTATCATCTATAATTTCTTTAATAGCATCATTTTTAAGTCCGTTTGATTTGTTGATTATCTCAAAAGAATCCTTTTCAGGTATGTATTTGTTAAGTCCTCCTTGGGTACCTACCCAAATGGTATTTTCGGTATCCTGTATGATAGAGTTGACAAAATTGTTGCTTAACGAATTTTTAATGTGATAATGGGTGCTTGTCCAATTACCATTGTTTTCAGATAGTTTAAACAAGCCGGAATTAAGAGTGCCTATCCAAACATTACCGTGGTTGTCTTCAAATATGGTGTTTAACGAATTTATTTCTGTACCATCTACTTCAGAGGTCAGGGTAATGTCTTCATGTTCGTCTGTCTTAGGGTTAAAAACCTGTACACCCGCAAAATAATGGACAATCCAAATACGACCATTTTTGTCCTTTAAGAGGTTAACTACAATATTGGATTTCAAAAAGGAATTCTGGGTGTTTAACTCTTCGTACTTTTTACTTTTCGTATCAAAGTTGAGAATACCATTGGTCCAAGTGCCAACCCATAACTCGTTTGGTTTTGTCTGGAGTAATGAAAGCACTACATCACTGCCAAAATTTTCGCTTTTTAGAGAATAATCTTCAAACGTATTTAAACTTCTGTTCCAATAGTTTAGTCCACCACCGTCCGTTCCTATCCATATATTACCTTTAGAATCTTCATTAAAACAATTTACCAGCTTGTTGCTTAAAGATTTGGGGTTTAGTGGGTCTGATGTAAAGTGTTTAAATTTAAATAATTCTGGGTCATGGTAATTTAGGCCACTTCTATATGGGGCTACCCACATAATACCGTTGCGAGTGTTTAACAGTGCCCAAATGGAGTTGCCCGAAATGGAATTAGGTTTATAAACACTATGTTCTATATGTTGGAGCTGTTCTAAATTTTTATTGTAGATGTAGAGGCCGTTGTTTTCTGTACCTATCCACAATTGGTCATTGCTGCTTTTGGTTAAGGAGCGGATACAATAACCTGGGCTTACAACCTTTCTTTTGGTATGTATTTTTAAATTCTTATCTATCTGTAGTTCTACGAGAGATCCGTATAGTGTGCCCAGTAAATATTTGTTTTTATCTATGGTGGTAGCCGCAAAGATTTCATCTGTTTGCTGATGTCTGCTCTGGATTTCCATATCCTTGTTTATTACCAGAATATTGTAAGTAGTAATAACCAACATATAATCGCTGGTCAAGGGCATTATTTGAAGGACTCTATCTATACGCTTGTTTTTTAGTTTTACATAGTCATTTGGAAGTTTAAGGTGTTTTATCGCTCCAGTTTCGGGTTGATACCTATATAGTCCGCTTTTTTCCGTACCTAGCCATAAATAACCATGTAGTTTTGTTACCCCTTGAAACCTTTTGGATTCTATTTCCTTTCCCTCTTTCTTAAATGGATATGGAATAACAAGATTTAAACTACGGTCGTATAAACTTAAGCCATCATTGGTGCTTATGAGTATATTTTCACCGTCCTCATATAAAGAAACTACGTATTCGTGGGTAAGTCCTGTTACACCGTCTAATGTTTTGTTGAATATTTCAAAATCCTTACCATCGTACCTGTTCAGTCCATTTCTGGTTCCAATCCATATAAAACCGTAACTATCTTCTAAAAAGACCGTAGCTGTACTATGTGATATTCCTTCTGTAATGTGTTGAAAATCAAAGGATGTTGTGTGTTGAGATCTAACCGTGTGTATGGAAAGAAAAAGAATGAAAAACGTAAAAATCTTAGAACAATACTTTGAAAACATTTTTAGGCTGGTGTAGTATATTTATTTTAACGTATTTAAAGGTAAGAAATTACGTCCAAAAATAAATTTGATGCAAAGTTTTATCTACGAAACAAGAAAAGAGTTTAGGTAGTATATAGAATACGCTGGTTTTTATGAATTTTTCTGTCAAATTAATGGGCTATCTTTAACTTTGAAATTAGGCATGGGCTACAGTTTTGTGGATTGTTCTGTGGCGTAGATATTAAATTAAGTATGACTATATTTTCTTATCATTTGGCGAAAATACCATTTTCTACGGCCGTAAAAGGCGTATTCTCAAATCCTATTCCTAAGCATACAAAAGGTTTGATTCATACGGAATATATGTCTTCTATGACATTGGGTTCTGCTATTGTATCCCCATCAAGATTTTTAATTCGGGAGGTAGTGGTCTTTGCTCAATGGGAAAATGAAAATGCTATAGATGATTATTTAGAAGAAGAGAAATTTGGTAAAATTCTAGCTAACGGCTGGCATATTCGCTTGTCTTTTGTGCGAGAGTGGGGAAAATTTAAGGACTTTAATATTCCGGAACATAAATCCGAGTTAGATGGCCTAAATTCTCCTGTAGTAGCGGTTACGATTGCGAGAATGAAACCCTTTGAAATCCCACGGTTTTTACATTGGGGCAGACCTGTAGAAAAGTTGGTCCGTGACCACCCGGGAACTACGCTTTCTTTGGCTTCATTTAGATTTCCCAATACGGTATCCACATTTTCTATTTGGAGAACGGAGAAAGAAATGACAAATATGGTGCGGGGTCATAGTAAAGTGCCTAAACCCCAAAGACATGCTGTTGCAATGAAAGAAAGAGATAGGAAGAGTTTTCATTTTGAATTTACCACTCTGCGTTTTATACCCATCTCGGAATCTGGTTCATGGAAAGGTCAAGAGAATTTTGTTCCTAATCTTAAAGTAGATTAAATGGGGCTTGCTATCCTTAAGCAAAACGTACAGGATTGGATTACCCAACAGTGGGTTATTCTATTTGGGGAAAAAGTTGATGAAGATACTAGTAAGTGGCTTCTGGGGCCTTTTGGAACAAAAAACGGAATTGGAGAAAAGTTCATTCAAGAGCTGGCGCATAAGGAAGAGTTGAATCAAAATAAAAGTACCCATGCTAAAGGTATATTGCAATCCATTAATCAACTTAAACTACCTCAAACAGAGTTGGATAAATTGTCCAAAAATGTAATCGATTTTTATGAAAATACAAGTACTTATGATCTTGACTTAAAAGTGAAATGGAATCCCTTCTTTAAAGGGTTTGGTGTGCTTTTACGCCTATTGTTCAGTAATAGAATTGAACAATTAAATGTGCCTATTAAAAACAATAAAGATTCCAAGGCAATGACAAATGAAATCATTTGTTTGTTGGATGGTCAAACAAAAAAAGTAAAACGTACCATTTGGCTAAGAACCTTTAAAACCTCGGGACAAGTAGTGTATTCTGGGGTTTATGAAACTTGTATGATTCCAAAAGGGCAAACTTGTGTAAAAGCTATATTTCCGTTGCCCAATGGTAATGCTACGGTTATTTTAAGCCCGAGTGTTGGAAAGAACGGTGAATTAATTTTAACCTCTTCGGGGAAAACAATTGGTGATAGTGGATTTTATTTTTTACTGAACGATTCCAAGGGAAATAAATGGACTAAGTTTATTTCATCATTTAAAGATAAACTGGTGGTTAGTTCAGAAAATGGGAGCATTAAAGCAATACAGACCTTAACTTTGTGGCGATTTCGGGTTTTGAGTTTTGAATATCAAATCAATAAAAAGCATTCAAAGTACTAGGCAGGGCGTAGTCATATAAATAATATACCAATAGAAAAACTAAAACGCATATTGAACAGTATTCTTCCTATTACGGAAGAGGATTGGCAAGATATATTGCCTTACCTCTCAGTTGTTGGGTTTGAAGAAGGTGAACAGTTGCTCTGTCCGCCCCAAATATGCCGCTTTATTGCGTTTATCAATTTGGGGTCTTTGCGATCTTACCATACAAATGACCAACTGGTAGAAACGAATTTGCTGTTGAGGTCTGCTAATGAGTTTATTACGGACTATGAGAGCTTTGTAAGTCAACAGCCCTCTACCTTGTGGATACAGGGCATAGAAAAAGGGGAAGCTATTTTTTTGGATAGAACTGGCCTGTATTCTCTTTACGAAACCTCTTTTTACTGGAATAAATTTGGGAGAATTATTAGCGAGCAGATATTCGTAAATAGTAAACGGAGAACGGAACAACTGCTATTTTTAAATCCAACGGAGCGGTATTTGCTTCTCATGAAAAATCATCCTGAATATTTTCAAAAGTACGCTTTAAAACATATTGCGAGCTATTTGGGTATAACACCACAATCATTAAGTAGAATTAGAAATCAGGTTTCAAAGCATTAATTACCTAAAGTTAAGTCGTGATTTTGCAGTATTTCTAGAAATTAGCTCCCATTAAATAAATGGAGTAATTTTTTAAACCTGTACTTATGACTGTCATGATTTTATCCGCGATTTTATTTTTAGTTTTTGTTGCTCTCGGTGGCATCCATTTTTATTGGCTTTTTGGAGGCACATGGGCACTGAAAAGCGCGATTCCAACAAAAGGTAATGAACTGAACTCGCTCGCCATTCCTAAAATAGCCACGTTAATAGTGGGCCTTGTTTTGGTTTCGTTTGGGCTTTTATATCTTTTGAAGTCAGGTTTGATGCATTTTCAGGAACCTAATTGGATTATAAATTATGCATATTGGTTTATTCCTTCTATTTTTATTTTACGGGCGATAGGTGAATTTAATTATGTAGGTTTTTTTAAGAAAATTAAACATACCACATTCGCGAATGCAGATTCAAAAGTTTTTATTCCTTTATGCCTAGCAATTGGTATAATGGGAATACTGGTTCAATATCTGAGTTGAAGGAATTGAAAATCCTCTAAATTAGACACTATCTTTGAGTGGTAGAAAAAAGCAACAAATTAAGATGAAACTCCAAACCCAAATACCTTTACAAAAGGTCCAAAACCAAATTGACTATGAAAGTAGGTTAGTGTTGTTGGGTTCCTGCTTTTCGGAGAATATTGGGCAAAAATTCAGTTACTTTAAATTTCGCGAACTTCAGAACCCGTTCGGTATTTTATTCCACCCGTTGGCTATTGCCAATTTGGTCTCTCGTGCCGTATTGGGGAAGGTCTTTACGGAGGACGATGTTTTTTTTCACAATGAGCGTTGGCAGTGCTATGATGCCCATTCAGATTTAAGTGCGGTTTCCAAAGAAAGTCTGCTTAATGCCTTAAATGACGGAATTGAAAAAACTGCAAATCATCTGAAACAAGCTACCCATATTTGTATAACACTGGGTACGGCTTGGGTGTATAGACATACGGAAACAGATGCAGTGGTAGCTAATTGCCATAAAGTTCCTCAAAAACAGTTTTCAAAAGAGCTGTTGAGTATTGGGGAGATTACAGCTAGTCTAAACAGTATAATAGCATCGGTACAATCTCTGAACCCCAATGTACAGTTTGTTTTTACCGTATCGCCAGTGCGTCATATAAAAGATGGTTTTGTAGAAAATCAACGTAGCAAGGCACATTTAATAGCTGCTGTTCATGAAGTGATTGAAACTGCGAAGCTAAAAGTAGATTACTTTCCTTCGTATGAAATTCAAATGGACGAACTGCGCGATTATCGTTTTTATAAAGAGGATATGGTGCACCCAAATGCATTGGCGGTCAATTATATTTGGGAAAAGTTTAAATTGGTTTGGATTACGGAAGAGGCCCAAAAAACCATGCTTCAGGTAGATGCTGTTCAGAAAGGACTCCTTCATAGGCCTTTTCACCAAAAATCGGAACAACATTTAAAGTTCTTAAAATCCCTGGACCTTAAAATATCCAATCTTCAAAAGCAGTTTTCATTTATGGATTTTTCAAGTTAAGATTCAGGGTGTTAGAATCCGCTTTCCGTTTCGTCAATTTCAATATGTATTGTAACTTCATCTTATGAAAAAAGTATTTGTAGGCGTCTTGATTACCTTGGCCGCTGTTTTGGTTTTTCGTTCGTGCGTTGCCGATAGGGAGGAAAAATCCATCCTTGAAGAAAATAGTATGCTCATACAGACGCAAATAGACAACGTAAGCAAATTAATAGTTACCGAAGGTCACTTTGCGGAAGTCTACAATTACAAAGATTCTAAGATGCTTTTTGGGCCTTTTATTTCCGCGGAAAAGAAAGCGTTGGTCGTGGTAAATGCCGATGTTACCATTGCCTACGATTTAAGTAAAATTAATTTTGAAGTGGATGAGGCAAACAAGACTTTACACATCAAAAGCATACCGGAGCCGGAAGTAAAGATCAGTCCGGATTTTGAGTATTACGATGTTACTTCGGACTATTTAAATATGTTCGATGCCAGTGATTATAATAAAATCAAGAAAAACGTAAATGCTTCCCTTATGAAAAAAGTAGAAGCATCGGCTTTAAAAAAGAACGCTGAAAACCGTCTGATCAGCGAACTTCAGAAATTCTATATTTTAACCAATTCCATGGGATGGTCTTTGGTCTACAATGGTCAGCCGGTAGAAGAGAATCTGCCCCAAATACTTTTCAAGGATTAGATTTTACCTATTTGGCAAAAGTATCTGCCCAAATCATGTATTGGTCCCAGTCGTATTCGGTTACATCGTGTTTTCCGGCTCTCATATGGTAGGCTAGGGTTCGCTGAATAGGCTTGTCAACCTCATGAACATCTGTAAGGGACAGTCCTTTTTTTCCATATAGCTCATACACTTTAGACGCATATTGCGAAGATAAGAACTCACCTTTGGGGTCTGCCCACTCATCTTCAATGGCACTGGCTACGTACAATGGCCTTGGAGCGATCAATGCCAGTAACTGATGCTGGTCTACAGGTAGTGTTTCTTCTCTGTTGCTGTATTTTTTAAAGCTTTGGGAAAACCAATGTGGAAAGGAAGTAGTAATGTGCTCTATGGTCTCTCCATACTTTCGTTTGGATAAGGCCGCACCTCCACAACCCGAATTATTACTGATTACACCGGAGAATCTAGGGTCTGTTACACCTGCCCATAAAGCTGCTTTTCCTAGCCTTGAGTGCCCAAACACTATTACATTAGAAATATTAGTGTCGTTTTCTAAGTAGTCCATAGCGCGACTAAGTCCAAAAGCCCATGCGGCTATGCTGCCCCATTCGTTGGTCCTTGGCCGGGTCTGTTCTTCGGTATAGTATAAACTGTGCAGTCCATCCGAAAAGTCATTTTTATCCGGGTCAATTTCTCCATAATATACTGTGGCGAGACCGTATCCCTTTTCGAGCATTTTGGTTATGGGCCAGCGGTTGGTTCGCACGCCTCGCGAAGCTTCTGTAGCTTTGTTATTGCTTATCTTTAAATCGTCGTTGTTGGCATTCCAAGCTTCGGTGATTATGACCTTGGGGTCGTTCGTTACCGTGTGGTTCCCATGAAAATTATAGCCTAGGAATACAGGTGCGTTTTCATGTCCGTTAGGAAGGTATAAAAGGATGTTGAAATTTAACGTCCGTCCGTTTTTCTTTAAGCCAACCGCAATTTGTTTGCGTTGTGCTTTTCCCTCAAATGCATTATTATCTTGTTCTATGACTTTAAAGGAGTACTCGTCCAACATGGCAGGGACCTTGCCATATATTTGCTTTTCAAAAAACTGATAGATTTCTAGTTTTCTATTTTTTTCCCACTGATCGGTATCCGTTATCGCTCGCCCACTAAAAGAGGTGAGAGGGTCTGGAACTGAGAATTTTGGTATTCTGGTCTCATCGTAATTAGCTTCGGGTTGTGCCAATAGAATGGTACTGAAAATTATAAAAAAGAGAGAGGTTATTCGTTTCACGGCGGTTTGGTTTGGGGTCAATTAGGAAATATAGGTTTCTAGTTCAAATTTTCTGTTTCACATGTTTGGTTTACCAAATTTAGGCCATCATCTATTAAATGTCCAACCTTTGGATTGTTCAGTTTTACTGATTGTAAATGTTCGGATATCTCATGGGCAAACTCATGGTCTCCGTTTTCTTTGGCAAGCTCGTAGAGTTCAACGGGCAGGAGCCAATCACCTGGGTAATTATCCCTTATGGCTTCAAAAACCTTGTGTCTGGAGATAGTAATGTTCTTGCCTTCCCGGAAGTGTCGAACCTGTTCGTAATATTGTTCCAATTGGCTCTGAGAAGCGTTTCCTTCTGATTTTATGGTCGTGGATGACACTTTATGGGTAACCAGGTCAAAACTGTTCAAATCTGCCGGACCGTTAAAAGCCGAAACAATTTCGCTACCTACGGCCATACTGTAAAGCTCTTCCTTGCTTTTAAAAAGAACATTGTCCTTATAGGTTACCTTACAATCTTTAAAGGTGACCAGAATAATATCTCCTTGCAGGTTTCGGGTTCCCGTAACGATTTCTCCGGCTATTTTTATATGTCCTTCAAATTCTAAAGAAATGCGTTGGCCTTCAAAAATATTATAAGCTTTTAGGTCAAGCGGACTCATATCCTCAATAGCCAAGTTTATTCCTTTTAACTTGCCCAATGGGGACCCAAAACCGGTAGCGTGCTGTTTTGTACTGTGCCCTACCAATTCTTTGTCGCGGAAGGATAAAGCCGTAGCTCCAACCGTCTGAAAGAAAACAGGCTTACCATCATGCGCTATAACGCTATCAAAATTACCTGAGATCTGTAAGCCGGTACTCAGTTCTATAGTGCCCAGCTCTTTGGAGGCAATCAGTTTTTTAATTCCGCTCAATCCGCCTTTGCGTAAAGCCATGGTATTCGCAAACTCCTCTAAAACTTGACTCAAGTAAGCAAAATCCGGAGTAACAAAAAGTTGAGGTTGGGGTTGTGTAATGTCAAAAGACGTGTACGCCGCATCTAAGGAATACGGTTTTTTCATGACTTCATCCGTCATGCACCAGGCGCTTTCTCCAATAGAAGAAAGTAGTCCTGCACCATAAATTTTAGGATTTTCAGGTGTTCCGATAAGTCCGTATTCTACGGTCCACCAATGTAAATTTCTTATGAGTGCAATTTCACTGGGTTCACCCATATTGTTCTGAAGATCTTCAATATGTTTTTCGGCTTTGTCAATTTCATCCTGTGGTGTGCCTTGGGCCTCTTTTATAATTGAAAGGTGGCGCACCGCTTCGTAAAGCTCATAGTCTTTGGCATTTGAAATGGCCTTTGAACCAATCTCGCCAAATCTACGTAAGTACTCTGCATATTCAGGATTGGCAATTATTGGGGCATGCCCTGCGCCTTCATGAATAATATCTGGGGCAGGCGTATATTCTATATGGTCTAATTGCCTAATATCCGAGGCAATAACAAGCACGTTGTATGCCTGAAATTCCATAAACGCAGAAGGCGGAATAAAACCGTCTACGGCAACGGCCGCCCAACCAATTTCTTTTAAAATACGGTTCATACCGTACATATTGGGAATGTGGTCTATAGAAATTCCTGTTTTTTGTAACCCATCTAAATAGGAAGAATGTGCTACCTTACTTAAATAATCTACGTTTTTGCGCATTACATATCTCCAAACGGCCTGGTCAATAGCCGAGTATTCATTGTAGTCTTGCGGTTTTATATACTGCTGCAAATGTGCAGGTAGTTTATCAAGTACAGGATTACTAGTGTATGTCATACAACAAAATTTTCTGTTATAAAGATACAAAAAAGGGTAGAGCGCTTTTTCTAATATTTACAAGGACTAAGTTGGGTGTAAAAAAAAGCCCTTTTTGATGAAAAGAGCTTTTGTCATTAAGACTTATATTAGTTAAACCAACCTACTTTGTGGCAACAATGTTGGGTGGGTATTGCATTAAGATTTCTGATACAAATTCTCTAATTCTCTCTTCTTTCTTGGCAATGTTACTAGTGTTGGTAAGGTTGCCAACGCCTTTACCTTGCCACACCAATTCTTTGCTTTTGGAGTCTATAAGGTCTATGTATAATGAACCTTCCGTACGAGTGCTGACGTTATTTCCGCCCCAACCGGGACCCCAGTAGTATGGGTTCCAGCCCCAGCCCCAACCACCGCCCCAGTAGTTGTTATAAATGTCAACCTGTTCCTTTTCTTTAGTGAAAATGCTTATCAGAATGTCTGGGTTTTCAGATTTGGTAAAACCACGTTTGGTCATTTCGGCTTCAATAGCTCTTAGAATTCTCTTTTTGTCCAAATCGGAAATCTGGGCTTTGTCAATTCCGGTTTTATAAAACGCGTAGGATTTATAACTGTTGAAGTTAGCCTCTTTGTCGTAATCCGAAAGCACACGTACCGATGTGCAGGAGCTTAAAAACAACAACACGAGCATTGGCACCACTAAAATTTTAATCTTTTTCATAACGGATAATAGTATTTGGTGTTAACACATCATTTTCTTTTTAAAATAGTCTCAAAAATCATGCCGAAGAACCGTATTTATTGACGGTTAATCTTAGGGTCGTAGCCGTATGGGCAATGTCTGCAACCACTCTCGCAACAATACCCTCTTTTTAAGTGGTACTGTTTTGTAAATACTCTATACCCTTCTTCGGTTAGGTAAAAGTCGCCTTCCTCGGGCGGAATTATTTTTTTCATTAATTTATCTTCCGATACCTTGTTTAGGTTAAAATTACTGCATTTTGTTGATAGAGTACTTAAATCCATCTTAAAACCGCACATTTTACAGGGTTTAGGTGTATTTTAACGAATGATTACAATTATTGGCAACAAAGTTGTGTTATCCCATTAAGATGGTTCAACAACAATCAATTTTGTTTTGTACCATTTAAACCTTTGATTATGATCTTAGTCTTTAAACATTTTTTTTATAAGAATTATGTTGGTCTATCACTTTGGCCATTCATTATTCTTAAGCATGATGAACTCAAAGAAGATATTGTCTTGATCAATCATGAGAAAATCCACTTAAAACAACAACAGGAACTACTTATTGTTTTCTTCTACTTTTTCTATATATCGGAATGGCTTATTAGAACGGCCATTTATTTTGATAGTTATAAGGCATATCAAAACATTAGCTTTGAACGCGAGGCTTATTCAAACGAGAAAAATTTGAATTATACTAACGAACGCAAAGCCTTTAGTTTTATTAAATATCTTTCAAATTAGCCTGTACAATACTTCCGGTCTAATTAAAACAGAACTTTAATACCACTGTTTTTCGCCCTACTTTTGCGGAGTATGCGAGAAACTGTTAAAAATCAAGAAATTCATTTACCCATTTTTGAACAAAAAAAGGTAACCCTTGTACTTAAGAGGGAGGATCGTATTCATCCGTTTATTTCTGGAAATAAATACAGAAAACTCAAATACAATTTAGAGGAGGCAAAATCTAAAGCGCTGAACACCCTGCTTACATTTGGAGGGGCGTATTCCAATCATATTGCCGCAACGGCCTATGCCGGAAAACTACACGGTCTACAAACCATAGGGGTAATACGTGGGGAAGAACTGGCTCAAAAATGGCAAGAAAATGCTACTTTAAAACTGGCCAATTCCCATGGTATGCAGTTTAAATTTATTTCTAGGGAAGCTTTTAGGAATAAGAATAATGCACAATTCATCAAGGATTTGAAAGAAGAATTGGGCGCTTTTTATCTTTTGCCCGAGGGTGGAACCAATCCTTTGGCCATTAAAGGTTGCGAAGAAATCTTAACAAATACCGATGCTGGTTTTGATGTAATCTGCTGTGCTGTAGGTACGGGCGGTACTATTGCAGGAATAAGTAATTCTGCTTTTGCGGCTCAAAAAGTTTTGGGGTTTCCGGCGCTCAAAGGCGATTTTTTACAAGAAGATATTCGTAAATTCGCAGCAAGGGAAAATTGGGAACTTATAACGGACTATCATTTTGGAGGTTATGCAAAGGTCAATGAACACCTCATACATTTCATAAACGATTTTAAGAGTAAGACCCAAATACCTCTGGATCCGATTTATACGGGCAAGATGATGTATGGTATAGTAGATCAGGTCACAAAAGGATATTTTCCCCCTAACACAAAAATTTTAGCAATCCATACAGGAGGGCTCCAAGGTATTGACGGAATGAACCGTAATTTGCAAAAGAAAAATCTACCATTATTAAGCCTATGATACGTAGCGTTATAGCAGTAGCTCTTGTGAGCCTATTTTTTATTGGATGTAAAGCAAAACGAACGGTAGCCACCCGTAGTGAAACTCCACGGAAGAAAACGGAAGCTGTAGTGGTTAAGAAGGAGACTAAAAAAGCAGATGACGGTCTGTACCCTATGCCAGATGATACGGGTGAATTTATTCATTTTAGTATTGAATCTCCGGAGGAGTATGTTGAGACATTTTCTGAAATAGCCCAAATGGAAATGAAGGCTTTTGGTATTCCTGCCAGTATTACATTGGCACAAGGGTTGTTAGAAAGCGGACTGGGAAAAGGGGCTTTGGCCTTAAAGACCAACAATCATTTTGGAATAAAATGCCATACCGGTTGGGAGGGCGATTATGATTTTCATGATGATGATGAAAAAGGGGAGTGTTTTAGAAAATATAACCACCCCATGTATTCGTACCGCGATCACAGTATATTTTTAAAAGGTCGTTCACGTTATGCATTTTTGTTTGATTATAGTAACGATGATTATAAGAGGTGGGCAAAGGGCTTACGACAGGCCGGTTATGCTACGGATAAACATTACCCGCAAAAATTGATATCGCTTATTGAGCGGTATGAATTGTACAAGTATGATACTGAGATTGCCAAACAAGGCTATGGCAAACCAAAAGAAAAACCCGTAATAGCGGCGCGTACCCAGAATAAGGTGCACGTGGTCAAGAAGGGAGATACGTTATATTCAATTTCCAGGGCGTATTCTGTTTCTGTTGATGATTTAAAACGATGGAACTACATGTACGACAACAATCTGGATATTGGTCAAAAACTTACTGTTAAGACTCAAAATTTCAATAAATAGATGTTATATCAAAGAAGTAGCGCCCTATTTGCCGAGGCGCAAAAATATATACCTGGAGGTGTCAATTCTCCAGTACGTGCTTTTAAGGCCGTAGGAGGCGACCCAATTTTTGTAAAAAAGGCCAAAGGTGCCTATTTGTATGATGAAGATGATAATCGGTTAATTGATTATATCGCTTCATGGGGTCCGTTAATTTTGGGCCATGCCCATGAACCTGTACTTAATGCGGTAATTGAGAAAGCAAAATTAGGAACCTCCTTTGGAATGCCTACGGAGATTGAGACCCAGTTAGCGCAACTGGCAGTTTCCATGGTACCCAATATTGATAAAATTAGATTTGTGAACAGCGGTACGGAAGCTTGTATGAGTGCAGTACGTTTGGCCCGAGGGTATACGGGAAAGGATAAAATCATCAAATTTGCAGGGTGCTACCATGGCCACTCAGATTCTTTTTTAATACAGGCGGGTAGTGGTGCCGTAACTTTTGGTAGTCCCAACAGCCCTGGGGTAACCCGAGGTACCGCAAAGGATACGCTTTTGGCCACCTACAACGATATTGAAAGCGTACGAGCATTGGTTGAGGCCAACAAAGGGGAAATTGCAACCATAATTATTGAACCTGTAGCAGGTAATATGGGTTGTATTATCCCTTCGGATGAATTTATAAAGGGACTTCGCCAACTGTGTACCCAAGAAGGTATTTTATTGTTGTTCGATGAGGTCATGACCGGTTTTCGTTTGGGCAAAGGTGGCGCTCAGGAAGCACTAGGTATAGATGCTGATATTGTTTGTTTCGGAAAAGTTATTGGCGGAGGTTTACCGGTAGGTGCTTTTGCGGCAAGAGCTGAGATTATGTCTCATTTAGCTCCTGAAGGCCCCGTTTACCAAGCAGGAACATTGAGCGGTAATCCATTGGCAATGGCCGCAGGTCTAGCTATGCTAACGGAACTTAACAATAAACCAGAGGTTTTTGAAAGTCTGGACAAAAAAACCGCTTACCTTCATGAAGGTTTGGATTCTGTTTTAAAGACGAAAGATGTTCCGTACCAAATTAACCGATTTGGAAGTATGATATCCGTACATTTTACGGAAGAAGCCGTGGTAGATTTTAATAGTTCAGCTAAGGGAAACAATGATACCTTTAAAAAGTACTTTCACGGTATGTTGCAAAACGGTGTGTACTTACCACCAAGTGCTTTTGAGAGTTACTTTTTGAACGATGCCCTCAGCTATGCAGATATAGATGAGACTGTTGCAGCTTTAAAGAAAGTGAATCTATAGGTAGTTGTTACAATGCCGGATTATTCAATATCCGGCATTGTAGCAAATTCTTTTCTTTTGTTTTCGAACCAATCTTGCATACCGTTAGGAGATTTCATGAGATTTTGCATCTGTTCCATTGCTTTTAGATGCGCCCCATCTTTTTTCTGAAACATTTCCATACCGTGCTTTTTACTGAGTTCGGCAATTTCTTCAAATGTATTGGCCGAAAATTCCACATCACAGGCACCGCCCAATTGTTTACATGTCATTTTTTTCATACTACTTGAATTTTAGAGTTGCTTAAAGTTCGTTATTTTGGATGAGTATTTTATGTAAATCCGGTTGGTCTTTTGCTTCGTGAAAGTAAAGTAATTGCCATTTTTGGGTCATTGTAGCCTGTTTGCTTGTCGCCTTGTCCCATGGTGGGTATACCCTAAAACCCCGTTTGCCCTCTTTTTTCTGGGTAGAAATAATCCCTTTTTTAATCAGTACTTCTTTCGGTATTACAAATTGCCCCAACAAATCGCCTTTCTGTACATTAATAATAAAATAATCAAAAGTATCTTGCTCTTCAAATGGGGAAATAGGGCCATTTTCAATTCGCTTCCAAAAAGTAACGAACTGTCCCACTTTTTTGGGAGTAATTTTTGAATCTCTGTAGATAATGGTACGGTTTTTCAATTGAAATCTACAAGCCTTATACTCTTTACTTTCCTGTTCTAATTCAAAATTTGAGATGTTCAGGTTGGAAGTTTGGTAAACCGTACTAAAAATACCCTTAAGTTCTTCTGTATTGGTTTTTATGGACATGGCTTAAAAATAGTGAAATCTAAAGTCTTCGTTTAGGTATAGGGCAAAAAAAAGGGCTGCATGTGCGTGCAGCCCCAACTGTATAAATAAACTTCCCCCTACTTTCTTGCTTTACGTCTTTCTCTTCCTTCTTTGGAATGTCGCTTTCCTTTTTTATGGTTCATTTTTTGCCATTTTTCAAATTGGTCGGTAGAGAGTATCTCTTTCATTTGTGCTTTACGAGCAATCATCTTATCTAATTTGGCATTTTGCATGGCGTAACGCTCTTCAGATGTTGGTTTTTTGCGTTCGCCTTCTTCTCTTTGGGCCTTACGTTCTTCTAGTTTTGTCTTGCGCTGTTTTGCTTCGTCTAAGTTAATGGCCTTCATTTTTGTTTGTTGGTCCGGGGTTAGGTCCAAGGCCAAGGTCATTTTTTTTGTGTGTAAAGTTGCTATTTGCTCAGCGGTCAAACCTTTCATTCCATCTCTACCGTGGTGACCTTTTTCTCTTTGCGCCATTGCGGTCAACCCTACCATACATACTAATGCTATAAGTATCTTTTTCATCTTTTTTAATTTATTGTTTATACACCTTAGAGTGAAAAAGTAGTGGAAGGTTTAACAGTGATATTCTATTTATGTAATAATTAACATCTGAGAGACTGGGGTTTGGGCGTAAAAAAAGGGCGAAGAAATAATTCTTCGCCCTCACATAGTAGGTCGTTCAATGTGTGTGTATTTTAATCCAATGTCTCAGGACTCATAACTTGTTCAATGTCCGCCGAAGCCATTTCTACAGTCTGGGGAGACTGGTCAGAATTGGTTTGATTGTAATATATTACTGAAGCAATTACGAATCCGGCTAGGTATAGAGAACTTTTAAGTTTTTGAGACATGGTATGTATTTTTTGATTCTGATACCAAGTTAAGTAAAAGAAGAAAGCAGTTTTGTAGGTTGTTGCAAAGGGAGCTCAGAATGTGGTCAACAAGCCCAATTTTGTTGTTTGGAAATTCACTTTGGCGAGGTTTGCTGTATTTCGTCTATGCTTTACTGTTTTAAATTGAAACAATTGCTGCCAAGTTTGCGCTATCCGTGTAGCATATCTTTTAAAGTTAACAAGTGAGATATAAAGACAACAGGAACAATGTAAGTGGGTAGATAGATGTAAGGGAACTGTAAGACTGCTAGATTGGGTTGGTCAAATGCAAGTAACTGTATAGGTAATGGAGACGATAATACGGCTATTAAGACAATGGCCGTTAGAAAAAGAAGACCCAAAATATTCCAAGACAAAACAAAAGATTTGGATGGATTCTTTTTCGTGTACAGCATGTAAAAAAGAATGAATGTGGCCAATATTCCCATTAAAATGTCAAAATTCCACCCTTTAAAAGTCATCAAAAGAGGAACTTTCTTTTGAAGAAACAATTCAAAAAGTATGAGTTCAACAGGAATACGGACTACATGAACAGCCACGAGAAACTTAGGTTTAATTCTGTTTAAATCAATCGTTCTATAAAACCATATAGAGGCAATTATAGTAGGGATAACAGCAAAAATGAACCTAGGTGGTTTTTCTTGGGTGTTTTCAAAGTATCCATTATATGAAATTAGACCTATACTAAGTAACCAAAATATGCTAAAAACAAGCACCCTTTTATCCTTTCCTGTTCCTTGATAGAAAAGAATTAGGGACAAAAGGGTTGTTGCAATAAATAGAAATGGTAGCATAGTGCTAGCTTTTAAATTGCCTTAAATGATGGTCCGTATGTTTGTAAACAAAAACACCAATCTGCTCCTTGGTCATTTTTCCAAAAAATGGATGTACAAAATCAGGGTTTGAAAAGGAGTCATATGCTTGAAGCAATTCAATCCATTTTTTACGTTCATTCTCAAAGTTGCCTGTGCCGGTAATTTTAAACTCAGGATGGGTAGGTTGATTTTTCTTCATCGGTTGCTCGTCTTTTACAATGCCGCGTAATGCCATGCCGCCAAATAGTTTACCGATGAACAAGCGCTTGTAGCTTTTTTTTCCATGGAACAACTCTTCGCTTAATGTACAATGTTTAAGCATTTGGTAAGTGTTCATTTTGCCCCATTGTGCCTGATGATGTACTTGCAGGGAATTTATTCTATCAACCAATTCGGCAACTGTGTTGTTATCAAAAATTGTTTTCATCTTTTGCCGTGTTTTAAGCTTCCATTGGTATTATGCCTCGTACTTCTACGGAACCGCCCATGGAAAGAATAGGGCATCCTTTTGCTATTTTGGTAGCCTCTTTAAATGTGGTGGCTTTAATGACCATGTTACCACTTAGCGTTTCGTTGTCCGCAATGGTAATTCCTGTGCTAACGTTTAATTTATTATCGATTAAAACACCCTCAAAGGCCAAGCGGGTAGTGCTTACAAGTTTAGCCTGAGCGGCAATGCCACCAATAAAGGCACCCCACTTTTTCTGCATTTCGCTTATTTGGTCAGATGTGGGTTGTTGGTCATTTGGTTGCATCCGAAATAGCAACATGAAGTCTTGAAGATTTTCCATTGTTTCAAAGTTTTATGGTTCATATATTTCAATGAGGCTAAGCTACCTGCATTTCAAAAAATAAAACTTGTCATAGGGCAAGAAAACCTATTCGCTGGAAATCTCTTTTCTAATTCGGCTTAAAGAAGTGTCCGTGACACCTAAATATGTGGCAATATGTTTAAGCGAAATGTTCTGAATAATATGTGGTTTTTCCCTTAAGAGCTTCAGATACCGCTGGGATGCTTGATCGGCGATCATAGCTACGCTTTGTTCTTTTAACGAGAAATAACTGTTAACCAAAGTTGTACGTCCTTGTTCCCTAAAACTGCGTATGCTATGAAAAAGTTCCTGAAAAGTATCAAAATCTAATTGCCAGCATACGCAATCCGTCAAAGCTTGAATGTTCTCTCTAGTAGGGTTTCTAAGGAAAAAAGAAGTCCAATCAATAACAATATCGCCAACAGTATAAAAGTTCGTGGAGATGTCTTTGCCTTCGGTATTCACCACATAAGAACGTACAAACCCACTTTCAATAAACCAATAGTGGTTTTCGGTTTTCCCTTGTTCTAATATAAAGTCGTTCTTGGAGAAAACCACTTTTTTAAACTTAGGAATAATCGCAGCAAGTTCTTCATCGGAAAAATCGGAAGGCTTGAATATGTTATTTAGAAAATGTCCTTTGCTTATCATTTTGGCTCTAATATTTGCTCTATACGCCCGCTTACATCCTCTAAGTGATATTTGCTCATGGTATCGGAGGTACGGCCAATGGCACTTTTGATTATTCGTTGTATACTCTGTAACTCACCACGTGCTACTGAACGAATGTCCGATTGGTTGGTATGCACCACTGTTGATTTTTGATAGCCGCCAAAGTCTGGTTGTTTCTTTTGGTCTTTTGCGGTCATTAGGTAATTTAAGCGTTCAACGTGTGCCTTTTGTAAGTTCCTTCTATAGGTGTCAATAGCGCTTCCGGTATTAAGTTCTGACCAGATGCCGTTACGCAGTTGGTTCATCATATCCGTTAAACTATAGGCTTCCGCTTTATTGGCGGTTTCGTTTTCCACCAAACGCTGTAGTTTTCCTAAACTTAGGATGTTGTCCAAAGTTTTGGTTTGTGTGACCCTAATTTTTTCCACAAAACCTGAGTATTGAATCTTGTTAAAGATGTTTTGGTCAATAAGCCACTGGGGTGTGGTAAAAAGTTGTTCTTGTAAAAAAGACATACAATTTTGCTGATGTTCCTTAGTGACCGGAATGTAAACGGCACCTTCTTGGTCATAAGTTTTATGGTATTCATAAACACCGCCAATATTGTTGGAAACATGCCCCATATAACGGTTAAACTGCGCAATAACCTGACCGTATAATTTGTCTAGGTCTTCATAGGTTTTACCGTCTTCTTTGGTCCATGTAATAAGGTTGGGAACTATGCGCTTTAAGTTTTCTATACCGTATTGGCTGGCTTTAATGGCGTCATCGCCTAGATCCTCCGTTTGCGAACTAGGGTCAACTACATCTCCCACCTGTTGATGGCCAAAACGATATAAGGGGTCTCCGGCGTGCTCTAAAATCCAAGTGTCCAAAATCTTATTTTCTTCCTCAGTGGAAACGTCTAAAATAGGCTTGTACCCCCATTTAATAGCATATTTGTCATAGATTCCAATATTGGGCATTAGGGCCACATCACCATCTTCCGGTTGGGCTATATAGTTGAAACGGGCGTAATCCATAATAGATGGTGCCGTACCGTATTTCTCGGTAAACGATGCCGAACGAAGAGAATCTACCGGGTATGCAACGCTACTTCCCATATTGTGGGGTAGACCTAAGGTGTGCCCCACCTCATGAGCCGAAACAAACCTGATCAAACGCCCCATAACTTCATCTTTAAATTCGGTTCCGCGGGCATCTGGATTTATTGCGGCCGTCTGAACAAAGAACCAGTTGCGCAACAAGGTCATAACATTATGGTACCAGTTGATATCCGATTCTAAGATTTCACCACTTCGTGGGTCGCTTACATGTGGGCCGTTGGCGTTGGGAATAGGTGATGCCAGATACCGTACCACGGAATAACGTACATCTTCCGGAGACCAATCCGGGTCCTCAAGAATAGTTGGGGGTTCCTTGGCAACAATTGCGTTTTTAAAACCGGCCTCTTCAAATGCCACCTGCCAATCTTCAATACCTTGTTTGATATAAGGAATCCATTTTTTTGGAGTAGCTCTATCTACATAATATACAATCTGCTTTTTGGGCTCAACCAATTCTCCATTTTTGAATTTTTCTAAATCTTCATCCTTTACTTCCAAACGCCACCGGTCCAAAAACTTCACGGTTTTACTTTCTTGAACGTCCAGACCATAATCTGTTTGAGCGCTGGCAAACCAACCAACGCGCTCGTCAAAATACCGGCGTCTCATGGGTTCTTCGGGAAGAAGAATCATAGAATTATTGATTTCTATGGAAATTGAACCCAAACTACCGTTACTGGGCGGTTTTTTTGCCAAGTAGGTTTTTACGTGACGTGCTTCTACATTTAAAGGGTAACTTTTAATAGCCTCAATATAGCTTCTAGCTTCATCTAAACGTGATACTTTATATTTTTCCCGGTAAAAGTCAGGCATTCCCAAGGCTTGCACATCTTTTTCAAAAAGTTCGTTTACCTGAATTACCGTAGACGGATTAACGGTATCCTTTTTAATGGCCTTGATATCAAAGGCAAAGAGTACAGGCTCAAAATTGGAGTTTACAACAGCTTCATGAACGGGTAGGGAATCTGCGGCAACAACACCATGGCTTACCACACGAAGTAAAACTTTTTTGGGCTTTTTTTCCCAACGGAGTACTTGGGTATTAATTTTTCCTCCACCAAAACCAATGCCTGTAGCTGTTTTTGAGATGCGGCTTACCATCAACATTTCCTTGCTGAAAAGGGAATCCGGTATTTCATAAAAGTGATTTTCATCAACCACATGCACATCAAAAAGCCCTTTATCCGTTTTGGCATCTTTGGTAATTACCTTATTGTAAGGTTTTATTTTGTCCTTTTTGTCGTCTCCTTTTTTGTCTGTCTTTTCAGTGTTGTCTTTTTTCTTTTTGAAAATTTGTGCTTCCGCAGATAGGGAGCTGATAACTAATAAAGAAAAAACCAATCGGGTAAAAACTGTTTTGAGCATGTAATTTTGGTTAGAGTTTTGAGTACTATACTTGAAAAAGGGAAGTCATCTATAAAGATGATTCCTACTAATGTTTGTAAATATAATATTTTTAGATGCTTTATCTTTTAAGGTTTGTTTAAAGTGATTTTAATGATATAGGCCGAAGCAGCTTTCCTATTTTCAATTATTTCCTTTCTCTAGGCTTCGATGTAAGGCGTAAAAACTCCGATTAGCTAATACTCTGCTTGTTAGGTGCAATGTAACGGAAATAAATGTGAATTTTTTCGACGTAAAAATACATTAGATTAAGTGCGTGTATGACAAATTGAAAGATGTTAAAATGCGAAGTTCATATCGTTTTAATCCACTTTTTGAGAATATGATTATTTCACTGTTTTTAGGAAAGCTCCCACAAAATAAAAAGAACAATAAAGAGATGTTTCTGCGTTATATAGACTCATAAACAAACCTACAACGTTATGAACAAGAAGAGTTTAAAAATAAGTATGCTATTGGGTCTTATATTTGCAAACGGAGTTTTTGCAGCTGACCCTTTGACCGAAAAAGATGAGACGGTTATTCATTCTATAAACTATATAGATGAGGATACCTATTTTGATTTAGGCTTTGATACTGCGGATTATTTACCGGAAGATTTTGATGCCAATGACATCTATGTCAATTTAGATGCAATTAGTTTTATTGAGGCCGAATCTGAGATAAACATCAACACAGAAAAGTACCTTCCACAAAGCTTTGATGCGTATGCATTCCCTGAAAATGTTGAAGGGTTCAATTATATTGACGAGAATGATGAAATTGCTCTAGATTTTGATACAAAAAAACATCTACCTAGCGGGTTTGACCCGTATATAAGGAACAATTAACCATTGTAAATTATTTGAATTAGCTAGCTAAACCCCTGTTGAAATCAGGGGTTTTGTTTTTTACCTATGTGTGGTTCCTAATTTTGTTGTTTTAGGAAATGTGCAAGTGCATGTTTATGAGTTGTTTAGTGGCCTCCATAGTAATAACCGTACATCTGATAGATAAATAGGCCTATTCCTGCAATGATGAGGTAGACATTGGCCGCTTTGTAAAAAGCGGAAAAACTCTTTTTGGATTTCCACTGTGTGATTATAAAAACAATGGGAATCAATGCACAAATCTGTCCCAATTCCACTCCAATATTAAAACTGACGATTTTTGCAAGAAACTGAGAACTTCCTACATCAAAAGACTGTAGTCTAGTTGATAAGCCAAAACCATGGATAAGCCCAAAAATAAAGACCATCAATAAAAGGTTGGGCGATTCAAATTTTAAGTACTTCTTAAAACCGCCCAAATTCTCGAACCCTTTGTAGAGGACACTTAAGGCAATAACGGCATCTATTAAATGTTCATCTGCCTTAATGCCTAAGTAGGTGGCCCCAATTAGGGTTACACTATGTCCTATGGTAAAAACGGTAATAAAGCGTACGATGTCTTTGAATCCGCTTAAATAGAAAATTACCCCCACTAAAAACAAAAGGTGGTCATACCCGGTAACCATGTGTTTTGCCCCAACATAAATGTAAGAGAGCAAACCACCATTATTGAGTATTTGTTGGTCTTCTGAACTTACGCCGTGAGCAGCCAATAATAACGGAGTAAGCAGAAATAGTAATGTTACCGGAAGTTTTTTTAAAAGTGGGTTCATTTATTGTTTTCTGTTAAACCAAAAGAATAATATAGCTACTAAAAATAAGCTGCCTACCCAATAAACGTAAGAAGGGATTTCTTCTTCTACAGCGGCATGGGTATGTGTATCCGCTCCATGCGCGTGAGAAACCTCAAAGGTTAGGGTGGACCAGTTAGACTCATGTGTAATTTCTTCCTCTTCCAGGTTTTCTAGATGAATGGTCTGTAAATACCAGATTCCATCTGCGGTAAGTTTAGCGGTTGCCATTCCTTGGGAATCGGTTCTAAGCTGCTGTCCGGAAGTGTGGGTGTGGCCGATCACCTCTGGATCATGACTATGGGCGTTTTCTTCTTTAGGGTCATGGCTATGGGTTTCTTGGGTTGTGCCATGACTATGATTTTCTTTCGTGTTATAATTATGGCTATGAGTTTCTTCCCCTGTTCCATGGCTATGACTTTCTTTCTTTTTATGATCGTGGCTATGTTTTTCTTGTTTTTTTTCGTGACTATGGACTTCTTCCTTGTTGTGGTCGTGACTATGATTTGTCTCGTTGTTTTCTGGTGTATTGGCTTCAGGATTACTGGTATGGCTATGCGCATTCTCGCCCATTCCATGACTGTGTTCTTCCGAACTGCCTTTGTAATTGGCGTATACCAGTTGGTTTGCTAAAGGCTTCCCCTTGAATAACAGTTTAAATTTGAAATCGTCTCCGGTATTCAATTCATACGGATTATCAAGTGGTATAAATTCAATGGGGTACCCTAGTTCTTTCTGCCAATCATCCGTCCGTTTGTCCCCAACTTGAAAAATAGTTTTTACATGTTTGGAATACCGCTCATTGGCATCGTTTTCTAAAGCACCATTGTCTCGTCTCCATGCTAGCATATCTTGTATGCCTTCATGTTCCAAATAGGTGTTGAATGCTTCGGCATCCATTTCAATAGACCTAGGTGCTGTAGAAACTCCTACTACATAAGTACCGGGTTCACCAGTTCTGAAGTTTAAAAAAGTAATGCTGTCCTTTTCGCTCCACTGAGATTCGTCTACTTTAACTCTCTTACCGTTGTTTAGCAGGCTAACATCTAGCATGCGATCTCTGTCTATTACATTTTCACTCTTGTCAAAAGTGCCGTTAAACAGTTGGATCGTTGCAGATTTGTTAGGTTTTAGAAAATAAGAATCCAATTTCAAATACATGATATGACTGCTGAACAGTACTAGAGCTAGTAGTGGGAGAACTATTTTTTTCATTAAGAGCGATTAAATTAGTGGATAAGTGGTAACGCTATTTTTTTGTTATACCGAATTTGATAAAAATAACAAAATGAAGGAACAAGCAGACCGAACTTCTCATAAAATCCGGCTTTTTGTGGTAATGACCCCTTCCCTTAAGATAATATGGATACAGGGCTAGGTGTTTGGCCCATTTTAAAATAGTAAAGGCACCACAAATTGAAACATCAAAACTAATAGGGCAACCGCAATAATATTTAGGATAACACCCACACGGGCCATTTCGTTCACTTTTACATAACCGCTGGCAAAGACAATGGCATTGGGCGGGGTCGCCATGGGAAGCATAAAGGCGCAACTACTGGCTATGGTAACGGGAATTAGCAAATAAAGAACGGGGATATCCAAACCAATGGCTATACCCGCCACTACTGGGGCCAGTACGGCAATCAAGGCTACGTTACTCATAAGCTCGGTCATAAAGAGCATGAGGGTAATAAGGAGTATGGCCGTAAACAGTATGCTAACGTTACTGTCTCCAATTGCCGCCGAAACCATATCTACAATACCACTAACGGACATGCCTTTGGCCAATGCCAATCCGCCACCAAAGAGGATCAAGATGCCCCAAGCTAATTTTTGGGTGTCTTTCCACTCAATGATAAAATCTGCCTTTTTCATATTATAGGGTATGGCGAACATAGCAATGGCGGCCATAATACTGATCATGGTGTCGTTTAATTTAAGGGCAGGGAAAATACCGTTTATGACCGTTCTAAAAATCCACAGGAAAACAGTAACACCAAAAATAGCAAGGACCATTTTTTCCTTTCCGCTCATGGGGCCTAATTTTCTTAACTCATTATGTATGACGTCTTTTGATGCTGAAAATACAAGGTCGCGATTGGGATACATCCATTTTACCAGAACCAAATAACTGATCCATATCATTAAGGCGGAGAATGGCACGCCTAGGACCATCCACTTCAAAAAGGAAATTTCTATATTGTATTCGTTTTCCAGAAGACCGATCATTACAGAATTGGGTGGAGTGCCAATAACTGTGGCAACACCTCCTGCATTAGCTGAAAAAGCAATGCCCAGCATCACCGAAAGGGCAAAATTCCTATCGCTTTTGGTAAACCCGTCCGCATCGTTCACCAAAAGATTTATAACGGACATGGCAATGGGCAACATGACCACGGTAGTGGCCGTATTACTGATCCACATGCTCAATGCCGCCGTGGCGATCATAAAGCCAAGGACAACTTTGTTGGGAGTAGTACCCGTTATTTTTATAATATTTAGGGCAATGCGTTTGTGGAGGTTCACTTTTTCCAAAGCCAAGGCTAGAACAAAACCACCAAAGAACAAGAAAATTATAGGACTTCCATAATTTGCCCCAACCTCACCAATATCCATAATCTTTAATATAGGAAAGAGGAGTAAGGGAAGGAGTGCGGTTACGGAGATGGAAACCGCTTCGGTAATCCACCAAACTACCATCCAAACGGCAACGGCAATTACGGCATCTCCTTTATCGGAGACCAGGTCAAACGGTAAAAAGCGAATAATGAAAAAAAGAATGGGGCCTAAAAAAAGTCCCGCTTTTTTACTGGATTCCATAGTTTTGAATTGGTGCTCCTAAAACTAGACTTTTTCTTTTTCTTTTGAAAATTAATATACAATAGTGTCCGATGCTATTGGTGGAAGTTGGTAATTGCCAAAAACAACGGTAATTTTTGAAGTATTCAAAGAAGTGTTCTCAGGTATAGCTTCCGTATCGTGCAAATAGAGCTTTTGTAAGCTTTTTAGTTTGTCTAAAACTGCTAGCTGATTTGCCTTGATGGCCGAGCTTGTTAGGTTTATGGATTTTAGATGCTCCAATGAAGTTAAAAGTTGAAAGTCCTTTCCGGTAACAGCAGTATGGTCTAAAGAGAGGATGGTCAGGTTTGGTAATTGAGCCAGTTTGGAACAAATGGCATCGGTAACTTTTGTATGTCCCAAATCAAGTCTGGATATCTGTTCCTTAATGGGTAGTAACAATTCAAAATCGGCATCTGTAAAATCGGGTTTATTAATGCAGGAAGCACTCAAGAAATTAGAAGAATTACTTATTTGATCAATATGTACACCAGACTGTTCTATAGCTTTGATCTGTTCTTGGGCTACAGCAGCTATTTCTATGTTGGGGTGGTCAAAATCCTCTTTTTGAGGGAAGAAAGAAAGAAAAAGAGTTTTTTCTAGACCGGATTGGGCTATGGTTTTATCAAAAGGTGCATCTGCATCTATCCAAGCACGTACCAGATCTATCTCTTCTTTTGATGGCTGTGTTTTCCCTTCGGGAGGCATATGGTCATCATTATCCATAGGCAGTATGAGTCTCGTGAACAGCTCACTTTCCAATGCTTTTGAGGCTTCAATAATAGCACCGCTCTCTCCACCGTTTAGAATACCTTCCTTGGAATGTAATAGGAGTTCGCCTTTTGCTTTTTTAGGGTTATGACAACTTACACATTTGTTGTTCAATATAGGTTTTATTACATCTTCGTAGAGTAGTGCGTTTTGCCAATTGGTTTCGTTTAGGCTAATTTCTTTCTCTTCAAAAGTTTCATAACCTAAAGCTGATTTTATAGAATTAGGTAACGGTTCGATCAAATACGTTTCGCCATGGGTAATATTCCCGCCTTGGTGACCTGTAAAGGATATCAATATAAAAAGGGAAATACCCCAACCGACTGCGGGGAGCTTCGATAAGAAATCAAAAACTTGAATTCCCTTTAACTTGGCATACATCAAAAAAGATAACAGGGCAGTGGCAATGCCCGGCCATAAATGCCATTTTAC
Source organism: Zobellia sp. 1_MG-2023 (assembly GCF_030549125.1). Lineage (NCBI taxonomy): Bacteria > Pseudomonadati > Bacteroidota > Flavobacteriia > Flavobacteriales > Flavobacteriaceae > Zobellia > Zobellia sp. 1_MG-2023. The sequence continues at coordinate 44,211 of NZ_JAUOSY010000013.1, forward strand.
CGTATCAAAGGCATACCCTTCACCCAAATATTGTAAGTAACCTGTAATGCAGGCAAGGGTGGCGGTAATACCGGCCCAAAGGAAAATAATGGAGATCGTTGCGGTGTTGTCTTTTTTCTTTCGATCGTACCATTGCAAAAGGAGCCCCATAAGTATGAACCCTATTGGTAGGTGAACCACAAGCGGATGTAACCTTCCTAGAAGTTGTTTAAGAACGTCCATACAAATAGCTTAATTTATGTTGAAACGTTCTTTTAATAACTTCATCATGTAAACGTTTGCTTTCCATTGGTCGGCTACGGGTAATTGGGTGTAGGGTAAAGTGGGCATATAGTCTGCGGGGCCAAATTCTGTAGTAATCGTAAAAACGTCTTTGCCTTCCCATTGTTTTTTAATAATTTTTTCCCAAATGTTCATATGACGCTCTACGGCTTCTTTCCATTCAGGGGCTTCGGGGTCGTTTACCTGTGGACCTTCGGCATGGCCTACACGCGCATGAATATGGTGCGACCGATTGATGACTTCTTGCAATTCTTCTTCCTGTCCCTGTAAAAGAGACTCATGAACCACCATCCAATGGCTGATGTCCAGATTCAATTTTAGTTCTGGAATGGCGGAAAGGTATTTTTTTGTATCGGGAAGATTAAAACTAAAACGCCCACGATGCGTCTCATGATAAATAGGAATATTATGCGTTTTGGCTATTTTGTTGGCAGCATCTATAAAGGCCTTGTTCTGTTCAAAAGTAAAAAAATCACTTCCCGTGTGGCAATTGATGTAGACAGGGTTCCAAGAGACCAGTGTTTTAAAATGCGTGGTGAATTGCTTTAAACTTTCCTCAAAAGGAACGGATTTATTGGTGCCGTTTAAGAAACCGACTTTTAAATTGTATTTCTTTAAGGCGATTTTTAACTCGTTCTGACTTTTTTCATCTCTAGGAAACCATGTTTCTATACCATCGTAACCTGCAGCTTTTGTTTTTTCGCAGAAGTGATCCCAAGAAACCTGTCGGCCCCAATCGGTCTGAAAAAATTGCAATTTTTTTTCTTGAGAAAACCCTAAAATTGAAAACAATAGGATAATGAGGGTAAAGGGTACTTTCATGAATGGTTTGGTTTAATGTTAGGTTGATGTTTTAATTACTCTAGGCTAGAATTTCTTTGATGATATTCCCTTCTACATCGGTTAGTCTAAAGGGTCTACCCTGAAATTCATAAGTAAACTCTTCATGGTCAAAGCCAAGTAGGTGTAAAATAGTAGCATGTACGTCATGGACCGATACACGACCTTCAATTCCAGAGAAACCAATATCGTCCGTTTGTCCGTGTGAAGCTCCTTTTTTGATGCCTCCACCGGCCATCCACATGGTAAAGGCATCGCCATGATGGTCACGCCCTTTAAAAGGCATTTTTTTGTTTCCCCTGTTTTCTTGCATGGGCGTTCTACCAAATTCGCCACCCCATACAATTAGAGTATCGTCTAGGAGTCCACGTTGTTTTAAATCCATGATCAGGGCGGTTATAGGTCTGTCTATTTGCCTGCATTTGTTTCGGAGTCCTTTATCAATAGATCCGGAACGAATTACACCATGGCTATCCCAACCCCAATCGAACAATTGAACGAAACGTACACCGTCCTCAACCAATTTTCTAGCAAGTAGGCAATTATTCGCAAAAGACTCTTTACCCGGTTCCACACCGTACATTTCTTTAATATGTTCAGGTTCGTTATTGATGTTCATTACTTCCGGGACCGCTATTTGCATGCGATAGGCCATTTCGTATTGGTTGATACGAGCCAGAATTTCCGGGTCTGCGTACTTGGCGTACTCCTCCTTGTTTATTTTGGTAATGGCATCTATAGTACTTTTCTTCAAGTCTCTAGAAATCCCATCGGGGTCTTCAAGATAAAGTACAGGGTCTCCTTTAGAGCGGCATTGTACCCCTTGGTAGACCGAAGGTAGAAATCCGCTTCCCCAGACACTTTTTCCGGCATCCGGAGTGTTTCCGCCGGAGGTCAAAACAACAAAACCGGGTAGGTTCTGATTTTCTGAACCTAAACCATAGGTGGCCCATGAACCAATACTAGGGCGACCTAAACGGGTACTACCCGTATGCATAAAAAGTTGTGCGGGGCCATGGTTGAACTGATCGGTATGCACAGCCTTTAAAAAGGCGACATCGTCTACTACCTTTTTAAAATGGGGCATAAAGTTCGAAACCCAATTGCCAGATTCTCCTTCTTGTTTGAATTTGGCCTGTGGTCCCATTAATTTTGGAGTACCTTTTATAAAGGCGAATTTTTTCCCGGCCAAAAGGGATTCTGGGCAATCTTGACCGTCTAGTTTATGTAAAGTTGGTTTGTAATCGAACATTTCAAGTTGCGAAGGTGCTCCCGCCATGTGCAGGTAAATAACCGATTTTACCTTAGGGCCATAATGAGGAGCTAAAGTTGCCAATGGGTTAAGATCACGCTCGGAAAAAGTAGAAGCTGATTTTTTGCCCTGCTTGGTTAACGGGTCACACCCCATAAAAATGGAACTTAGCGCCAATCCGCCCAGTCCTTGGGCACAACTTTTTATAAAGTGTCTTCTTGTTTTTTCCTGTGCTTCTCTAGCCAAGTGTTCTTGAACCAGTCTTTCTATTTGGTCTTTCATGGCCTATACTTTTGTTAAAAATTCATCTAAGTTCATAATGGCGTTGGCCACGATGGTAAGGGCACCGAGTTCTGCCGTTGGCTTTTCTTCAAACTGAAGAAATAGTTCATAAGCTTTGCTATTTTTATTGAATTCCGCTAAGGAGGTGCGGTAGAGGGTTTTTAGCGCCTCTAGCCTGTTGGGACTTATTTCTTTAAAAGTTGCTCTTTTATAACTTAAGGCAATACTTTGGTCAATATCATTTTCTCTGTAATTGTTTTTCGCCAAATGGTAAGCAGTTTCCAAATAAACGGGGTCGTTCAAGGTAACCAGAGCCTGTAATGGGGTATTGGTAACCGTTCTTCTAATAGTAGCAACCTCGCGGCTACCGGCATCAAAAGTCAAGAAAGAAGGGTAGGGGCTTGTTCGCTTTAAAAAAGTGTAGATACCCCTGCGGTAGCGATCTTCGCCTTTGCTTTCAATCCATTGGGCATCGCTGTAAACGGTTTGCCAAACGCCATCGGGCTGAGGAGGCATTAGCCCTGGGCCGTTCATTTTACTGCTTAAGAGATTGGATACGGCCAAAGCTTGGTCCCTGATCTGTTCCGCTCCCAAACGCATTCTAGGGCCACGGGCATAAAGTTCATTTTCAGGGTCTATTTCATACATTTCAGGGTTGCTTTCGGAACTTTGGCGGTAGGTGCCGGACATCACAATTTCTTTTATCAGCTTTTTCATGCTCCAGTTGTGTTCGTTCATAAACCGCAGTGAAAGCCAATCTAACATTGCAGGATGTGAGGGCGCGTCCGATTGAGAACCAATGTCTTCTACAGTAGATACAAGGCCTCTGCCATAGATTTGATGCCAGATTCTATTTACAAGTGTACGTGCTGTTAAAGGGTTTTTCTTGTCTACGATCCATTGTGCAAGACCTAAGCGGTTGGAAGGCCAATCTGTGTTCCATGCATTAAGGCTCTCTGGGGTGCCCGGTTCTACAGTATCAGTTTTTGACATCCAGCTGCCACGATCAAAAACTTGCGTTGTGCGCTTCATGTAATCTGGATTTTCCACCATGATAGGTACCGTTGGTGTTTTCACGTTAAGTGCTTCCATGAGATTGGTTCCTATTTCTTTATATCCGTTTTGACCTTCGCCCGGTAAATCGGGAAGAAACGCTACCCAATACAAATTCATAAGATTTGCTTCTTTCTTGGTATTGGCGTTATGGGTTTCGATATAAATATCGCCCTGACGGTCTATTTTTTTAATAGGAAAACGGGCCGTGGTATTCTGTTTTTGTTTGTTGATGGTGAATTCACCAATAATGGGACCCTGGGCATTCTTTTCACGAATGATCATTTTTGTTCCATCATAATGCGAACGATAGTTGAGGTACACATAACCGGCATTGTTGGTGTATCCGTTTTCTATGATGCAGTTTCCTTTGTCCCAAAGAACTACCGAAGCATGATCATCGTAAGAACCATTGTTGATTTCCTTGAAAAAATGCGATTTATAAACAGGTTCTATAAATTGCAGAAAATTCTTGTAGGTTCTGGCCTGCGCTTCACCTCCATGTGTTTTGGCCCAATTGATTACCCTGTCTACTTTTTGCTGTTGTTCGGGCGTATAGAATTTGAGAACGGGAGATTCACCGGGCGTGTCTTCGTCTCGCGAATTGTTGAAAAAGGCCATCAACTTATAATATTCCTCGTATTTGAATGGATCATATGGATGGCTATGACATTGTACACAGCCCATGGTGGTACTCTGCCAAACCTCAAAAGTGGTATTCAAACGATCAATAACGGTAGCCACCCGATACTCCTCATCATCAGTGCCGCCTTCGTCGTTGTTCATTGTATTTCTGTGGAATGCCGTTGCTATGAGTTGGTCGGGAGAAGGGTCTGGTAATAGGTCTCCCGCTAATTGTTCAATGGTAAATTGATGGTAAGGAAGGTCTCGGTTAAAAGCTTCTATGACCCAATCACGGTATCTCCAAATACTTCGCTCCAAATCTTTTTCATAACCTTTGGAGTCTGCGTACCTAGCCAAATCCAACCACCAAGTGGCCCATTTTTCACCGTAAGTCTTTTTGTTAAGTAAAGTGTCTACCAAGCCTTCATAGGATAAATCTCCAGACTCAAAACGATTGAGCAATTTTTGACTAGGCGGAAGCCCCACGATGTCTAAGGATAGCCTTCTGGCAATTATATTTTTTTCTGCGGAAGGATTGGGTTGTAGTTCTTTTTCGTTTAGTCGGGAAAGGATAAAACGGTCAATATCATTTTTTACAAAACTGGAAGCACTTTCAGAAGCAAAACTCGCTTCCATATTGACTTTAGGAACTTCTACTTTTTGGGGAAGTGAATACGCCCAATGTTGCCCCCATTTAGCACCTTCATCTATCCAGCGGGTCAATAGCTCAATCTCTTCGTCTGTAAGTCTGGGTTTCTCGTAAGGCATGCGAAGCTCAGGGTCTTCTTCATGTAGTCTTTTTATCATCTCACTACCCGCAGCATTACCGGGTATTATAGCCGCTACGCCCGATTCCGTTTTGGCAAAAGCTTCATTTTCAAAAAGAAGACTAAAGCCGCCACTCTTTTTAACACCGCCATGACAAGTAATACATTTATTGTTGAGGATAGGTTTTATTTGAGTGCTAAAATCAACGGGAGGTGAAGATTGACAAGCATTGAAGAGTACTACACTCATTACCATGGAAAGATACTTGAGGCAATTATGTAATGATTTTTTTTTCATAACCGGGTGTTGTGTTCAGCTCAAAATAGACTTCAATATAGAAAACTTAAAAAATTAAGACCTTGGAAATCTACGCAACGTGTGCAACATACTTTGTATTGAGTTAAAGGCTATTTATGGAAAAATCCCCCAAAGCCTAAATTCAAATAATTAAAATTAAAAGAGGAGAATTACCGGTAACGTAATAATGTATTTGGCACTAAAGGTGCTTTGTAGTTGTTAAAATATGAAAAATAAGAAGATAAAACAGAGATATAAACAGTGAATTTGCGATTTAAGATTGCAAATCCGTAATAGGCGAAAAATGGGTCAAACGAAAAGAGCCAATTCATCTAGATGAATTGGCTCAATTATATAAAGTGAAGTAAAGTTTTACTGTTTTAATTGTACTGTTTTATTGTCACCATCAACAACAACGGAAGTAAGTCCGTGTTTTGATAATGCCTTCATGGATTTGTCCCATTTCTTGCCGCTTAGTCCAGCTTTGGTCTTCAGTTCTGCCAAGTCCATTTCACCAGTAGGTTTTAAAAGGGCAACAATTGCTTTTTCCTCATCCGTAAGTTCAACCGCTTTTTTCTCCGGTCTCATTTGCGGGAAGAACAATACCTCTTGTATAGAAGAATTGTTGGTCATAAGCATGACCAAACGGTCTATACCAATACCGATACCGGATGTTGGTGGCATACCGTATTCAAGGGCACGCAAGAAATCCTGGTCAATGAACATAGCCTCATCATCTCCTTTTTCGGATAATTTCAATTGCTCTTCAAAACGTTCACGTTGGTCAATTGGATCGTTCAACTCAGAATAGGCATTTGCCAATTCCTTACCGTTTACCATCAGCTCAAACCTCTCGGTAAGTGCAGGGTTATCTCTATGTTCTTTGGTAAGCGGACTCATTTCTTTTGGATAGTCCGTAATAAAAGTAGGCTGAATGTAATGATGCTCACATTTTTCGCCAAAAATCTCATCTATCAATTTACCTACCCCCATGGTTTCATCCACTTCAAGGCCAAGTTCTTTTGCTGTAGCACGAAGTTCTTCTTCGCCCATACCGGCAACATCTTTACCGGTGTGTATTTTTATAGCTTCAAGAATGGGCACACGGGCATAAGGAGCCTTAAATTCAATTTCGTTTTCACCCACTGTAATTTTAGAAGTACCGTTGGCGTCAAGAGCAATTTTCTCGAGAAGCTTTTCAGTGGTATCCATCATCCAGTTGTAATCCTTGTAGGCAACGTAGAGTTCCATTACGGTAAACTCCGGATTGTGGGTACGGTCCATACCTTCGTTACGGAAATCTTTTGAAAACTCGTAAACACCGTCAAATCCCCCTACAATCAATCTTTTAAGATAGAGTTCGTTTGCAATGCGTAAATACAATGGAATGTTCAGGGCATTGTGGTGCGTTAAAAACGGTCTTGCAGCGGCACCACCTGGTATAGGCTGTAAAATAGGGGTTTCTACCTCTAAATATCCCGCGGCATTATAAAATTCTCTAATACTGTTCGTAATCTTGGTACGCTTGATGAAGGTTTCTTTTACCTTAGGGTTGACCACCAAATCTACATACCGCTGGCGGTATCTCATTTCCGGGTCGTTAAACTCATCGTACACATTGCCTTCGGAATCCTTTTTGGGCAACGGTAACGGACGTAACGATTTGCTTAAGAGCGAAAAGTTTTTGACCATCACGGTTTTTTCGCCTACTTGTGTAGTAAAGAGTTCCCCTTCAATACCTATGATATCACCTATGTCCAACAATTTTTTGTAGACGCCATTGTAAAGGCCTTTATCTTCACCGGGACAGATTTCGTCTCGGTTAAAATATACCTGTATACGGCCTTCACTATCCTGCAACTCGGCAAAAGAAGCCTTGCCCTGAATTCTTCTGGACATTAAACGACCTGAAATGACCACCTTTTTACCCTCCTTGTAATCAGATTTAATGCTCTTTGATGTAGCATCAACAGGGTATAGTGCAGCGGGGTAGGGGTTAATGCCCAATTCGCGCAATTTGGTCAATTTTTCTCTTCTAATAATTTCTTGTTCCGAAAGTTGCATTTTTTACTATTTAAGGCTGCAAATATAAGCTATAGGTGGTTTACTATATGCATGATACAATATGAAATTACAAGCTTGGCACTTTGTTTGTTACGAGGAATGAGTTGGAGAGCGGTGAAATTTAAAATTACTGAGTTCTTTTTGCTCCGTATTCTGTAACAAATTATAGATATAAGCGTCAAAGAAGTACATCATCAATCAATAAAATAATATCAAAAATGAGTTTTTTACGTGTTTTACTGGCAATCATCTTTCCTCCGCTTGCGGTCATCGGAAAAGGTTGTGGGTCCTTTTTAATTGTTCTACTTTTGACCTTCTGTGGCTGGGTACCTGGTGTTATAGCTGCATTGGTTATTTTGAACAACCCCAATTAAAATCCAAACTATGAAATTTTTTAGAGCATTGGTAATCGTATTCATTACCGTATTATTCGTAGCCTGTAATTTTACGGAGGAAATACATTTTAACGAAGATGGAACGGGAAAGATGAACATTGGCTTTGACGGAAGCGAAATGCTCCAAATGCTACCTTCAACGGATTCTACGGAGCTGGAAGAAGTTATAGATTCTACCTTGGTCTTTAAAGATTTGCTACGCGATAAAAAGGATAGTATAGCCCAATTGTCTCCTGAACAGCAAGCTCAATTAAAAAAGTTAGAGCCTTTTAGCCTTCATATGTTGGTCAATGCCGAAGAAGGAATCATGAACTTTGATATGTTTACGGACTTCAAGGACGTTTCCGAAATTAACGATGCTTTTAATGCTTTTCAAAGCGCGAGTAGCATTGGTCCGGCGGCAGGAAGTAAAACCATGCCAAAAAATTCCGCTAACGAAGCTACGGAAGTGAGATATAGTTTTAAAAAGAACAAATTTAAGCGTTCCGCAGCTATTGTGGACCAAGACTTGTTCAAGCAAAGTATAGATAGCCTTTCAAGTGCCGAAATGTTCTTGTCCGGTTCTAAGTATACTTTTAAATACCATTTTCCCAAACGGGTAAAATCTACCAACGTGGAGGATGCTACATTTTCAATGGACGGAAAGACCATGATCTACGAGGTTAGTTTTATGGAAATGCTCAAAGACCCAGAGTCTATATTGATCGAGGTAGAATTAGAGAATTAGGACATTACCTTTTCATATCTTTGTATCATGAACAAAAAGGTCTTTTTACAGGATTTAGGTTTAAAGGATTATAAGGAAACTTGGGGTTACCAAGAAGCCCTGTTCAAGGAGACCGTAGATTTAAAAATAAAGAATCGTAGGGGACAAGCCAATGAACCCACACCCAATCATTTTTTGTTTGTAGAGCACCCACATGTTTACACCTTGGGCAAGAGCGGTGATTTTGCCAACCTCTTGATTAGCGAGGAAGAACTAGCTGCAAAAAACGCAAAGTTTTATAAAATCAACAGGGGAGGAGATATCACGTATCACGGCCCTGGACAAATAGTAGGTTACCCTATTTTAGATTTGGATAATTTTTTTACGGACATTCACAAATACCTGCGATTTTTAGAGGAAATGGTCATTCTTACTTTGGCTGAATATGGTTTGAAAGCCGAACGCTCCGAAGGAGAAACCGGAGTTTGGTTGGATGTGGGCACTCCGTTCGCAAGAAAAATATGCGCCATGGGCGTACGTGCCAGCCGCTGGGTAACCATGCACGGGTTTGCTTTAAACGTAAATGCGGATTTAGGTTATTTTGATTTAATGATTCCCTGTGGCATAAAGGATAAGGCCGTTACTTCTTTAAATTTAGAGTTGGGGAAACAAGAAGTAGACCTGAACGAAGTAAAAGAAAAGTTGCTGAAACATTTTGAAAGTCTCTTTGAGGCAGAATTGATAAAGGAAAAAACCACGGCATGAGCCGTGGTTTTTTCCTTTAATCTTAATCAAAAGCCCATACATCGTTCATGTAACGATCTTCACTTGAAGAGCCTCCAATGACCCATAATTTGTTGTCAAAAACAGCGGTGGTATGATAAGTTCTTCTTGAGAAAGAAGCCGCATCAGTAGCTTCTGTCCAGGTGATGCCGTCGTCGCTGTACCAAACGTCATTTTTGAGTGTTCCATCATAACCCGCAATGATCCATAATTTGTTGTCAAAAACAGCGGTGGTATGAGACTCTCTGGCCGAGAACGGGGCCGGAACGGTAGCCTCGCTCCAGGTAACCCCATCTGCGCTGTACCAAACGTCATTTTTTCTAGATGTTGCATCAATTCCTCCAATGACCCATAATTTGTTGTTAAATACAACGGTATCATGAGAATCTCTGGCGGAAAACGGAGCATCTGCCGTAGCTTCGGTCCAGGTAAACCCATCGGTACTGAACCAAACATCATTTTTGAGCCTTCCATCATTGCCCCCAATGACCCACAATTTGTTATCGAATACAACTGTGGTGTGATAATATCTGGCGGAAAACGGGGCATCTGCCGTAGCTTCGGTCCAGGTAATGCCATCGGCGCTGTACCAAACGTCATTTTTTCTAGATGTTCCGTCAATTCCCCCAATGACCCATAATTTGTTGTCAAAAACAGCGGTGGTGTGAATACTTCTTGCGGAAAAAGGGGCCGCATTGGTAGCCTCGGTCCAGGTAAGACCATCTGCGCTATACCAAACATCATTTTTATTTGTATCGTCATAACCACCAATGACCCACATCTTGTTGTCAAAAACAGCAGTGGTATGACTAGACCTTCCCGAGAAAGCAGCAGCAGCGGTTACTGGGGTGTTATCAAATTTTAGCCCCCTTACGCTAAATTCGTTAACCGTGCTGTTCATCGTGGCATTTTCGGGATCCTTGGCTACCACTTTCCAGTAATAGAAGTCATAGGTATGCAGGCGCTCTGTTACTTCAAAAGAGGTACTGGTAAGGTCTGCCGTGTATAGTTCAGTAGGGTCTTCTTCTTTGCCCAAATACAGGTCGTAGGTGATGGCATCCCCATCTGGGTCTGTAGCGGCCTGCCAACTAAAAGTAGGGTATACGTCTACACCAACGGCACCGTCCGTTACCCCGATCAAATTAAATGGCTCGGGTGCGAGGTTAGCAGGTTCTTCTTCTTCTTCTTCTTCTTCTTCTTCTTCGCTAGGATTTTCCTCCTCTTTGGGTTGTTCTTCCGCAGCCGGGGGTGGAGCTTCCGGCCCATCGTCTTTGGAACAAGCGGCGTTTAGTAGAAACATACCTAACAGTAGAACGAGATAGAATGTTGATGGTGTTTTCATAATATTTTTTTTAGGGTGATACGTTTAGTTTCACTTTAATGGTAGCGGAAAGTAAAGGTTAACATTAGGGTGTAAAAAAACCTCAGTGTGAGCCGAGGTTCCTCGTCTTCTGGGTGTAAAAGCAGGCCTTTGATACTTCTTTATAACGGCTGGCTAACAGATTAGGTTCTTTACTCATGGTTCACGATTAGTTTTTAGAATCTTCTGATTTAGCATCATTTAACATCTTATTGACCTTTGCTTTGAGTTCTTCTTTCTTTGTGGGGTCGTTGCCTAAATCAATTATTTCGTATTGTTCAGTAAGGGACTGCTTCATTTCATCTGACATATCCATGTTTTCTATCAACTCAAGATAGTTGGTCGCATCGCCTACGGGGTTATCCGCTCCCGCTCCCATCAGATTAAAAACTTCACCAAAGACCTTTGTCTGCTCGTCTAGAAGGTTCATTTGTTTAGTGGTATCTGTTTTTGATTTGTCTTGAGTTTGCTGCGCTTGGCAAAATGTAGTTAAGCCAAGGGCGACTATTGTAAGTGTTATTTTAATTGTTTTCATTGGTTTTTGTTTTGTTTAGTGTTAAAGAATATTACTCATGCCTTTATTTACAGCGTTTTATAAAAACGTTTCTCTTGGATAGAATTTGCACGGAAAGATAAAAGTGGATATAAACCTCAAACCTGGATTAACATTTATGTTTTATCTGCTTAATATGCTATACCATAATAATCACAAACAGCGTAGTAATCATTTATATCGATTCCATTATTTGAAAGTTCTTTTTTAGTGTATTCAAAAGAGTTTTTAATTGATGGTGAACTAGCATTTTTACCGGTTGCTGTATTGGATGGAATAATTACATATCGAAAACGGACTCCTTTATTTTCTGGGTTTAAAGCATCTGGTTCCCAGAGATACTCTCTTGGACTTAAATTCCGAGAATATGAAGTTATTTTAACGTACATCTTATAAAAAGTAGGCCTTATATCAATAGTGATGGACTTGTCTATTGTTTGTCCGTCAATATGATAGCGATAGTAGGGAATGTGGTAAACATGGGAATAAGATGAATTATTTTCATATTGATCATAGTAATAAACCAGTAGTACATCTTCATTTACGTTGTAATTACTTAGTGGTAGGGGTAAGGTCTTATGGCTATCACTACTACTCGTAAAATCTGATTCTGTGGGTTGGAACCAATCGGAGGCTACTACATTGGCATTACCGTCTTTACCATCAACTCCATCTTCACCATCTTGCCCAGGTTCTCCTTGTATTCCTTGTTCCCCTTGCAGTCCGTCTGACCCTGGGTCACCATCTTTTGAACATCCAATGGCCACAAGGCCAATACCTAGAAAAATGTAGGATAAAAATTTTAAAGTAGTTTTCATAATATGTAGAATTTGTTTACGGCTTTTAATGAAACCAGAAATAAAAGGTTAACGACCTCGTATAATTTCTTTTTAAAAGAGGTTGTGATTTTTGGGGTATGCTCATTTAGTGAGGTAAAACCAGCTTTTAAATTGCAATTGAATTTTCCATACTGGTTCGGATACTTTTAATTGTTTCAATTGGATTTTTTTAATATTGAAACAGTATAGTCATGAGTAACAATAGGGTAATGACGAAGGCTGTTATGAATATCCACTTTAACAATTCTAATTTTTCATAAGTGTTCATAATTTTCATTTTTCGGTTCATTATTTAATATGAAAACTTAGAAAGAGGTTAACATGACTGCTACTTTTTATTTTTTAATTGCTACTATATCCTTTCTGAAATTATTAGCTCGTTTTCAGGGTGGGCAAACAAAAAATGTTAAATTAGATGCCACCGCTGTTAACCTTCTCATTAGATATGCATTAAATGGAAAATATACAGGCAGAAATAACGCTTGAAGATTTACGAAAAGGGTCTGATATTCTTTTAAAAAAGGTGTATGAGTCCAATCGCACAAAATTTTTGAATTATGCGAGGCGCTACAACCTTTCTGAAGAAGAAAATATAGATGTATATCAAGATGCCTATATTATTTTCTATGATAATGTCATGAGCGGAAAACTAGAAAGCTTAACCAGCAGTATTTCTACATACCTGTTTTCTATTGGCAAATATTTAATTTTTGACAAGATGAGAAAGAATAAAAAAATGGTAAGTGGTGATTATGATTTATCAAGGGTTGAAGAAACAGATGAGCAGGTAAATACCTTTGATTTGAAAAGACCCGATCTTTCCGAAGAACAGGTTTTATTGAAAAAGCACTTTAGTACTCTAGGCGAAAAATGCCAGCAATTGTTGACTCTTTTTTATTACTGGGGTTATACCATAAAAGAGATTATGGAGGCTGAAAATTATAATAATGAGAATGTGGTCAAAGCGGCCAAATCGCGTTGCATGAAAACGCTTAGAGAAAAAATCCAAGCAAATACCTACTAATCATGGATAAAGAACTTTTGTTGTATAATTATTTTTCCAACCAATTGACGGTTGAACAGCAGCATCAATTTGAGGAGTTGTTGAAAACGGATATCGGTTTCAAGAAACAATTCGACTTTGAAAATAACTTAAAGGGAGTTATTAGAGAGAAAGAAAATGAAAACCTAAAGGCTAAGCTAAAAGGTTTTGAAAAGGAGATAGAAAGTGCTACACCGGTGCGTCAATTACCTGGAACAAACTATAGGAAATGGGCCATGGCAGCATCTATTGCGTTGTTGATAGGTTTAGGTTGGTTGGGATACAATAGTTTTTCAGGACCCGATTATGAAAACCTGTACCGGGAGAACTTTCAGGAATACCCCAATACGGTTTATGCAATAACGCGTGGCACTGAGACCGATAGTTCTCTAGAGCTTAAGGCATATGTAGCCTACGAAACGAACGATAATGCTAAAGCAATTCAACTTTTTACTGAACTAAAAGAAACCTATGATTCTGAAAATGTCAATTTTTATTTGGCGCAATCCTATTTAGAAAACAACCAGTTACCGGAAGCTATATCTTACTTTGAAGAAGTTGCACAACATGATGGGGAATTTGCTCCACAAGCATTGTGGTACGTTGCGTTATCTTATGTTAAGGCAGAACAGAAAGACAAAGCTATAGCATCTTTGAAACTTCTGATTGCAGATGGCCGCTATCAAAAGGATAAGGCAATGGTACTTTTAGATGAACTTGAGTAATTCTAAATTATTCTCTATTTCTTTCTTTTGAATAACTGATAAGCCACAATAAGCAATAAGATGCCAAGAAGGGCCCAAATCCAAGATGACAGTAGTCCAGTTTGATTTGTTATCGGGCTATTATCCCCAATTACTATAAGGGCGCTCCAGTAGGCCGGAGCAATAGCACTCTCGCGATATTTTTGAATATAGTTCAGTTTTGCTTGTCGCATAGCGGCAGATTTCGTGGCACCTTTGGCAAGTTCTGTATAAAATGAGGTAATCAATTCTTTACTGCTCTTGTCGTAAGTGGACCATAATGAGGACACCACACTTCTTGCTCCGGAATGGAAAAAGCCCCTGGCCAAACTCATTGCGCCCTCTCCTTTTTTAAGCTCTCCAATTGAGGTGTTGCACGCACTCAAAACAACCATTTCAGCTTGGTTTTTTGTGGCATAAATTTCATTCAAGAACATTTTATCATCGTTAAAAGCAATCCACGGGTCTTCGCTTTGCCCAACATCGGCATGGGTAGATAAATGTACGATTCGGTAATCCTCAAAATTATTGACAAAAGCCGATTTTGTAGCCTCGACCTTCAAGGCTATATCTCCGGGAAATATCTTCTGAACTTCTTCTATTTCGGAACCGCTGAATATCAAGTTGGGAAGTCCTAAGCTAGCAAATTGAACAGGAGCTATTCCATAAAATTCTTTGCTGGGTGAACTAGAAACACGGGTTTTAGCTTCTAAGTAAGACATAGAATAGGCATATCTAACCTCCGTGTCCTCAATAAAAAATCTTACCGGATTGGTATTAGCAACAAAGGCTTCAAAGGGAATCTGTTGTAGAATATGGTCAGATATAATCGTTAACTTTTTGTTTTTTACTTGTTCATAAACCTGTTCAGGAACCAATTGTTGAAAAACATGATTAGAAAGCTGATTGTATGTTGCAAGTCCCGCCCTATCCATAGTCAAGTTGGTCAGTTGACCATAAAGTTGAATAATATCTTGATTCAGATTTTCTGTGTTTTTTAGCTTGAAAAACAGTGTATCGTCTACAGTGGTTAAAAGGGCATAGCCTTGTTCGTCGTTCAAGATATATTGTAACACTACTTCATCCTGAGAGATAAACTTTTTTTTAAATTCGGGATAGGGGATGATGAACGCTTGTTTGCTCAATTTTTCATATTCGGGAAATACACTGCTTAAAGAATCTTTAAAAGTGGAATACGTATTTTTATGATTATATATTATGGATTTTAAATTTAAAAGCGTGTCTTGAGATTTCGTGTTACTATTCTTCAATTTACTTTCTGCTAAGAATATAGACTGCTTCAACTCGTATTCCCGTTGTATGGTTTCTTTTGGTAGCCGAGTAATATCTTTTGCTTGTTCAGCAGTAATATCTTCTAGTAATAGTAGCGCTTTATTTCGCTCCATAAAATAAAAAGCATCTTGTGGTTTATTGAGGAGATAACATACTTCCACAGCCTTTGTGTATAGCGAAGCTCCCTTTTCTCGCCAGAAAAGTTTAGATTTATTCTCGGTGCTTTCTGAGCGAATAATATCTACTAGCTTATCTGCCAATGAAAATGTAGTTAGTGAATAGTCTAGGTGCATAGTGTTATTATCATATTTGTAATAATTCAGCCAGCAGTTCGCCTTTGCAATTAAATGGTTTAACAGATAGAGTTTAGTTGTAGAAATTTCTAAGTCTTCAGATGTAGGCTGGTTTCGACCATCTATTTTGTTGTTTTTTTTCGTTGTCCAAACAATTGCTTTTTGGTAGTAAAATAAGGCCTTTTTAAAATCGTTTTGAGCGTGGTGCAAATCACCTCTAATTTCGTAGGTTCTAGAATTATCAGGGTTATATAGTTCTGCTTTGAACAAATAATTAGCTGCTGTTGAGAAATCCTTTAATTGTATATGTGATTTGGCAAGACTATTTAAAACTAAATTTATGTCATAGGAATATAAGTTGGCAGAATCTTTCAATACTTTTTTATGGTAGATAATAGCTTCGCTATACTGCCCTGTTTCTAATAAGCGGTCTCCTTCTGTATGGTTGATATCATCTCTTAAATAAAAATCCTCTATTTCTGATTTTTGTAACAATATGTCAGCAAGTTGTAGGTGGTTTTTAATTTTCGAAGAATGTTCTTTAATACCCATTTCAGAATAGATAGTTGCTATATCTAAATGAATTTCGATTAAAGTGTGTTCATGTCCTGGTGTTTTTTCGTAAAATAGGATTGCTTGGTTTAAATATGTTAGCGCTTTATAAAAGTCGCCCATTTGGAAATAGAGCATACCTAGGTATCTATTTCCTTTTTCCACTAATCGTATATCTTTTCCTGAATCTATAAGTAGTTGATAGTAATCTTCAGCGATAAAAATTTTTCCAATTAAATAGTTATAATAGGCAAGATTAAAGATGCTTTTTTCTATAGAACCTTCTTTTAAATTGCTAATATCCTTTTTTAAGGACAACGCTTTTTCTGTAAAAACTATCGCTTTTTGCATATTAAGAATTCCACCATGCTCCCACCAGTTGTTTTGATACCACTTACTTCCCAAATCATGGTAAAAGTCAGCCAGTTTTTGATCAGCCAATTGTAGCTCTCTTATGTGAACTAAGGAATCTATTTTTGTTTGTCGCGTTTCTAAAGATGTCCCAGAATCTATAATTTTAATTAATTCTTGGTCTTGCGAATAACAGAAGCTTATTAAAAAGAGTAAATAGATGGTTAACTTTTGTTTCATAAATTGTACGAGGGTAACACATAATGTTGATTCACAAGTGAATATATAAAAAAAATCCACCTTACTATAGAAGCCAGATGGATTAAATGGAGGTTAAACCCTAATTATTATTGAAGTTTTACATAAGTACCATTTGCTATAAATGAAATTAGATTATTGGAGTAATGAACGGTGCCGTAAGAATTATTTAGAAAATTGGATTTTAAATCTTTTGGGTCCGGTTTTCCTTTTTCAAGAGATGTTGTTCCCAATAACCCTGTAACGTAGGCAGTACTAAAAGAGGTGCCCTCTATATCACTGTAGCTTGTATTTCCAAAAGATACTAACCAACCATCATAGGGAGCAGCCACATCTATACTTGTAGTTCCAAAATTCGAGTCTGGATGCATAAGCATTCTAGCGTTAGGATTACTATTGTATTTATAACCACCCACACCCAAATTATACTCTGTGGCAAACCCGGACGGGAAGTGTTTTTTAGGTCCATAATCCGTATCCAGACCATCGTTACCCGCCGAAGTAATTACAAGTGCACCTGTTTGGCCTAGTTCGTGGATTATAGTGTTTAAAAGGCTATTTGAGTCAAAAAGAATACTGTCTATACTTTTGCCAAAGCTAGCATTTACCAAATCAATAGCACCACC
The DNA here is from genome assembly GCF_030549125.1 of Zobellia sp. 1_MG-2023. Taxonomy (NCBI): domain Bacteria; kingdom Pseudomonadati; phylum Bacteroidota; class Flavobacteriia; order Flavobacteriales; family Flavobacteriaceae; genus Zobellia; species Zobellia sp. 1_MG-2023. The sequence goes on from NZ_JAUOSY010000013.1 coordinate 61,467, forward strand.
TTCTTCTTGTACTTTTTGAATGTATCCAAAAGCGCATACTACATTCCAATACGATCCTTCACCATTTTCTTTGAAAGCTTTAATGGGCAGAATATTATAATCGTACTGTTTGTTATCTAATGTTGTGGTAATTATTTTGGTTACCAATGAACCATGTCCGTTGTAGTCAAATACATCATTTGGCGCCCCCTCATCAGTAAAGTTCCACCCGGTTATGCTGCTTTGGCAATTTAGTAAAGTAGATGTGTCGAATAAATAGGATTTTTTAAAAGGATTGGCTGTAAACGGTTGCCCATAGTCTATGCCGCTGTCTATAATAGCTATATTTATTCCGTCTTTAGCTGTAGTGGAAATTAGATTTGCTTCAATTTGGCCGGCTGCACCTTTTGTTTCATAACCTTTGATGGGCTCCACTTTCATATCAAATAAGAAATCACCTTCTGCTGCTGATCTTCTGCGCAATCTTTCAACCGCAAATTCAACAGTTTCTACATTTGGATCAATACCCCATAGCTCCAAATTAGGGTCGCCACAAGAACATAGTTCAAAATTCTTTTCAACTCCAAAATCTTTTCGAATATCAATTTTATCGGATTCGGAAAGGTTGTTTTTAAACCGAACTATTATCTGCGAGTCAGAATACCCATTTCTTGTAGCAAAGTTTTCCCCTTTGCTATAATCATCTTTAATGGAACCACTAAAATCTTCTAGTTTCGTACAAGATGTCAATACAAGTCCGGTTAGTAATAAGAGTGTAATTTTCATTTTCATAATAAGGGTTTAAAGGTTGATTCTTCTTTACTTAATGTTCTTAGGTGAAAAAGGTTAACAGTTTGTTCTATTTTGAATAAGAAGTAAGTTCAGATGTACTGATTAAATTACCATTGTCCTTGTAAGATTCCTGTTTTATCATACCAACACCTTCTGCAAGCCATAGTTTAGATTTCATTTTAATAGTGGCTCCCATGGTTTTTGTGGTGCTGTTTTCGGTGATCAAATAACAATCAAAGGTACCTGCAGGAGTGGTCACGCTTTCTTTCTTTTCTACTTTTCTATTGGTTTGGTCTACGGAAACGTTCATGTTAATACCAGACATGCTCATAGCAATGGCAACGTTGGCGTCCGCTAATTCTTGACCGATAGTGAGGTCATTGGGCAATTCTATATCCGTGCCCGAAATATCCATTTCCAATCCCATTTCTGAATATTGTTGCATCATTTGAGAGGGAAAAAGCGATTTGTAATCAACTGTAACCAATCCGTTTTCACAGGTAAATGAATAATTACTTTTAAACACTTCTTTGTCTTTTTTATCTAAGAACTGCATATCAAAAGTAGCAGCGGAGGCAGCTCCTTCTTGCCGAACATCGGTTATGGTGTATTTTACGGTGCCATCTGTCTTTCCTTTTTTATCGTAATTGGTGTAAGCGAACGTACTACCTTCTTCTAGGGGATAGAATTTACTGCAATTTTCTTGTGCAAAAGTGACGTTCATAGTGAAGAAGCATAATAAGGTAATCAATAACGGGGTTTTCATAGTGTTCATTTTATGTTTTTATAGTTTGATAAATTCTACGCGTCGGTTTTGCGCTTTGCCATCGGGTGATGAATTGTCGCCAACAGGCTCAGTTTCACCTTTACCTTCTGTTGTTAATCTGTCTGAAGATACGTTATATACTGATATTAAGGCATTTTTGACAGCTTCAGCTCTGCTTTGAGATAGGCTCATGTTTTTACTGTCGTCACCATCGGCATCAGTGTGCCCAACAATTTTTAACTTTATGGAACTATCCTGCTGAAGAACTTGATAAATCTGGCGAATGATGCCCATAGATTGCGGTTGAATATTGGCAGAGCCACTATCAAAAAGGATTCCGTTAGTGGATATTTTCCCGTCTGCAAGTAATTGTCTACGTAAGTCAACACCCCCTTTTGCAACTTTTATATTACCTATAAGTATAGATTCTTTCTTGGTGTCCGTTCCGCGCAGCGTAAACTTAACACCTTCCATTTGCACACTGGCCGGTAAAAGCCTTGGTACATCTATATATTTGGTTTCGTTTATCCATAGTCTAAATCGCTGTTTGTTGACCGCCACGGAAACATGGTGTTTCTTATTTACAATATTTCGGATATCTGCACCCACGTCATTACGAATAACTCGTTTTGAGGCAATGTTGTTTTCAACCACCACCCCACGTGCAATAAACTGACAAAAAGAATATTCTACCTTGCCTAAATTGGCACCTTTTTTAAAGGTGTTGTTATCGCTTATAGTTACTCCAAAATAAGATTGAGAGGAAGTTTTACTGTCCAGTCCGGTAGCAATAACATCAAACTCCAAGGTAAATTCTTCGGGTAGATTGGTGACATCTGGAATATATGTAGTTTGGTAACCGGGTAAAATTTTCAGCCATTTATTGGATTGCCCGTCTAGGGTTACCAATTCTCCACTCCCGTTTGTATTCCAACGAGATGGAAAATCGCCCACAAAATCGTTCGAAAAATCATCTACAAAAATTGGGGTATCACCTGGTACAAAATCAAATTTACTGTACACCTTAATACCTCCTGGCTCAGTTTTACTGGATTCCTCTTGGTTATTGGGGGAATTCTCTTCGCTAGTTTGTGGGGATTCTTGTTCTCCGGGACTGTTGGAAGGATTGGTTTTAGGTTTTTTCTTTTTCTTTTTTTCGGATCCAGGTTCAAAAATACTGTCAAGGGCTTGATCCGTTTTTTCGGAGGTTTCTTTTTCTACCCTGCGTTCAACCGTTCTTTCAGCGGCTCTTTCGGCAGCTTTACCCAGTTTTCGTAAAATTTGGGCGTCACTTGTCTGGTGGGCAAAAAAGATGCACACTATGGGTAAAATAAATTTTAAGTAGTGTTCTAGTGTTTTCATGTACTTGGTATTTAATAATGTAAAAATTGTCCGTAGACCTAATGTTTACATTAATGATTAAACACCTTAAAAGGTTAACATCAAAACTAAATGAAATGGGCTTTTTAAAAGGGAGACTTGTATTTGTTGGATGTAAAAATTGTATGGATGGTATAAAATGCTTTGTAGATGGAATAAATATTACTCTTCCTACATGTAAGAAAAAATAGAAATAAATGCTTGGACTCTATTATTCGGGGAGTAACCGAAAACTTTTCCTGTGATATTTGGTAATACCATACTTCTTAATGGCCGCACGATGTTCCTTTGTAGGGTAGCCCTTGTTTTTCTTCCAGTTATACATAGGGTATTCTTCGTGAAGCACATCCATATATGCATCTCTGTAAGTCTTTGCCAAAACGGATGCTGCGGCAATGTTCATGTATTTTCCGTCGCCTTTTATTATACATTCATGTGGAATATCTTTAAAAGGCTTGAACCGGTTCCCGTCTACGATAATAAATTTGGGAGTTGTTTTTAGTTGTTCAATAGCCTTGTGCATTGCTAAAATTGAGGCATTTAAAATATTTATGGCATCAATTTCTTCTTGAAAAACATGGGAAACGGCGTAGGCTGTGCAGTTAGATTCAATTATGGGCCTTAGCACATCCCTTTTGCTGTGGGTCAGTAATTTTGAGTCGTTTAAAATGCTATTTGTAAATCCTTTGGGCAAGATTACGGCAGCGGCCGTAACTGGTCCGGCTAGACATCCTCTTCCAGCTTCATCGGTTCCAGCTTCGTTTTCAAATTTGTATCTTTCTAATAGCATTCTTCAATGGAAATTAACAGGACCGTAAAACATAATTACTTATTACAAATTACAATATAGAGGTCTCTTTTTTCTAAGAAATACAGGTCAAATCGCGTTTGTTATTTTTTTAACAAAATAAGTGTCAAATTAACATTTTATAAACAAAATTTGTGATAATATTTGGATTATTAACAAATTTTTAGGTTTTTTGTCGAAACTAATTCACAAAAACATATACATGAAACGAAAATTTAAATGGATTATAGTGCCTTTTTTGGTATTATTATCAGGCTACTCTTTTGCCCAAGAAAAATCAATTTCCGGAAATGTTACGGATGAAGATGGTCTTCCGTTACCAGGTGTTTCCGTTGTGGTTATAGGTACTACAAATGGTACCCAAACAGATTTTGACGGTAATTATACCATTAGTGCAGAAGAGGGGCAGAGTCTTAGATATAGTTATATCGGACAAAAAACGGTTAAAAGAGTGGTTGGTGCCTCAAATTCCATTAACGTACAGATGGAATATTCGGCCCAAGCTTTAGATGAGGTGGTTTTGACCGGTGTTGCCCAAGGTACTTCAAAAAAGAAGCTGGCCTTTAAAGTGGAGACAGTACCTGTAACTGGAACTCAAAATGTACCAACTCCTGATGCTGCATCGGCTTTAATTGGAAAAGTAGCTGGTGCGCAAATTGTTCAAGGTGGTGGTAATCCGCTGCGTAATGCTGCTGTTATTTTAAGAGGGGCAAGTTCTATAGAAGGGAGCACTGCACCGCTAATTATAGTAGATGGTATTATAACTCAAGGAGGACTTAATCAAATAAGTACACAGGATATAGAAACAATAGAGGTGGTAAAAGGGGCGGCAGCTTCATCTCTCTATGGTTCATTGGCAGGTAATGGTGTTATTCAAATTATAACAAAGCGGGGTACCACAGATAAGCCTAAAGTAACATTGCGTTTTGAAAATGGTTTCTCTAATACTCAAAGAGATTATCCATTGGCAAAGAATCATGATAGATTGTTAGATGCAAATGGCAATTTTGATGTTAGCAGCGGTTCAATAGTTGCTGACCCAGACGGGATTTTTGACAACCCCTATCCTGGTGATTTGATAAATAACGTAGATGAGTTCATTAGCTCGCAACCCTATAGTCAAATAAGTGTAGGAGTCTCTCAGAATCTAGACAAGGTTAACTATTATGTTTCTGCTGAGCAAACAGAGGTACAAGGCATTATAAGAGGTCTTGACCCGTTTAAAAGACAAAATGCACGTCTAAATTTGGATGTAAACTTAAGTAGCAAATTTAAGCTGGAACTAACCAATTATTTGGTTAGGCAAACAGGGGCAGAGGTTACTCAAGCTGGACAAGGAGATAACGTGTTTTTTAATTTGTTAACGGCGAACCCAACGGTAAGACTAGATCAAAAAGACGCTAACGGAAACTTTATTCCCTTCTTTGATGGAAATGGATTTATCAATGAATATCAAAATCCATTATATGTTGCTTCAAACCAAAAGTTTGATAATGAAAATACTAGATTAGTATCTTCGGTTACTGGTAAGTATAGCATTACGGATAACTTGGTATTTGAAACTCATTTGTCTACGGACAGAGGCCGTAGTGAATTCGTTAACTTTTTTCCAAAAGGTTATGTTTCAGGTTCTCAATTTGATCCAAATACCAATAACGGTTTTATTTTAAATATTGATAGTGATTACGCTCGAGTCAATTCTTATGCTCAGTTAAATTACAACACTAGTTTTGGTGATTTTAATTTTAAATCTTCTTTAAGGTATTTATTTGAAGACTTTGAAGGATCTTTTAAAACTGCCCAAAGTTCTAATTTTTTAACGGAAGGGGTTAGTAATTTACAACAGGGTACTGAGAATATTAGTGTAAACTCAGGTGAGTTTCAAGAGAAAACACAAAACGTATTCTTATCCGCAGATTTTGATTGGAAGGACAAATTAATAATTGGTGGATTTGTACGGTCGGATAGAAGTTCGCTCTTTGGAGAGGACAATCGCGATCAACTTTTCTATAGAGGGTCCTTAGCCTATAGGTTGGGTGAGGATATTGATGCGGAATGGTTAGATGAATTAAAATTTAGAGCCTCCTATGGTACTGCAGGTCTTAGACCTAGCTTTGGAGACATTTTTGAGACGTTCTCAGTAAGTCAGACGGGTATTACTCCATTGCAAATTGGTAATCCTGACTTGCAATCGCCAACAATAAAGGAATTGGAAGTTGGTTTTGATTTTCAGGTCTTAAATAAGTATACATTGGCATTTACTTATGCTAATTCAAATACGGAAGATGCTTTGATTACGGTACCTTTATCTGGTGCGGTTCCAGGAAGCGTTCAAGTTCAAAATGTAGCGGATACTTCCTATGAGGCATATGAGGTTGCATTTAACGGTACGCCATTTGAAACCGAAGATTTTACATGGGATTTTGGTATCACTTTCGCGACAGTTGAAAATTCGGTCGATAATTTAGGTTCGGTTGCTCCTTTCAACAGGGTTATTCAAGGTTTTGGAGCAGGTAACAGTAACCAGCAATTGGATGCAGATCCAGCGGTAAATGTTTTTAGGGTTGAGCCAGGGCAGCCATTTGGAGCAATGTTCGGAAATCAACTGGCAACATCGTTAGATGATTTAACGGTTGAGGATGGTGTAGTTATCAATGAAGGACTTAATCTACCAATATCTGATTTTTCGGTTAACGAATTTGGTCATGTTATTGTGACCGCCAATGAAGATCAGTCTGGTTTGGTAAACGCAGGCGGAGAACAGGCAATTAGAAAGTGGAACCCTGAGACAAATCAATTAGCTGTAGGTTTAATTGGAGATACTAACCCAGACTTCAATATGGGCTTCAAAAATACATTGACCTATAAAAACGTTAGTCTCTACACACTTGTAGATGCTCAAATTGGTGGGGATGTCTATAATTATACCAAACAATTTTTGTATTTCAATGATAGACATGCAGATTTAGATACATATGGAGCTGCAGGTCAGCAATCTTCTTATGCTAATGCTAGTTCAACAATTTACAATGGAGCTGCTCCTATCGATTATTTTGTTGAGGATGCAACCTTTGTGAAAATCCGTGAAATCTCATTGTCATATACTTTGGATGATGACATATTGGGACCTAAAATTCCAATTGATGCTATCAAATTTACACTATCAGGTAGAAACTTATACACATTTACGGATTACTCAGGTTATGATCCGGAAGTAGCACTTAGTGGAAGTCCTATTTTTAAGTTGGATGAGTTTTCTTTTCCAAACTTTAGAACTTTCGCTGCAGCGGTACAGATAACATTTTAAAAAAAATAAGAGCATGAAAAAAATAATTTATATTGTCATGGCCATGACAGTACTGTCATGTACACAAGAGGAATTCGATATACGCAATTCCAATGAGGCAGATTCGCAAAGAGTATTGGCGAACGGACCCGATTTTCAGAACTTTAATATTTCTAATCACTCAGCCTTATTCGACAATCAAATAGAATTTCAAGGTATTTTCTTTAGAGGTATAGCCGATCAATTCTCTACAACAAATGCTTTTAGTGGTTTTTGGGCATTTTGTGATCAACCTAGAAGGCAGATTATAAACTCAACTGCTAACGATGACCTTTCATCTCAAGCTGGTGGACCATGGAATAGTTTTAATTCCGTAATCAATAATGCCAATATTGTAATAGGTAATATAGAGAATGATGGTAACCAAGTAATGGTCGGAGACAGTGATCTTACGGAACAGGAATTAGCTGCTGCCTATTTTGATAAAGGTGTTGCCCAAGGTTATCTTGCTTTAATATATGATAAAGCTTATATCGTAAATCCGGATACGGATCCAGGTGCACTTGAGTTTTCTACTTATCAAGAAGTTTTTGTTGAAGCCGTTAAGAACATAGAGATAGGTATCCAGAAGGCTAGTTCTTTTAGCGGATTCCAATATAGTATTTATCCAGGAGGAGAGATGCTAGACGGGCCTAAGTTCCTAGAATTGGCAAATAGTTATTTGGCACGTCTATCTATAGGTTTGCCTAGGGATAATGCCGAAGCAGAAACTCTTGACTATAACGCTATACTAGCTTATGCTGAAAAAGGCCTAACCGAAGACTTTAGCCCATTGGCAGAAGAAGATGTGTTTTTTAATAATTTTCAAGATTGGTCATTGTTTGATTTAGGAGATGCGGGTTATATGCCTACGGATTTGAAAATTCTGCACCTTTTTGACCCCACTTATGATACGGATTATCCTGAAGATGAAAGTATTGTGTTAGGAGAAGCAGTATCGGACGATCCTAGACTTGAGGAGTATTACGAATATGTTGGTGACGATTTTGGATTTCTTAGAGCCTCAAGAGGGCGGTATCTCTTTTCAAGTTATAAAACTGTGAAGTTTTTTAATGACAATGATCAGAACGAAACCGGTCTGCCTACCAATGTTTTTGCAAAGGCCGAAATAGATTATATAATAGCTGAGTGCCACTATCGTTTAGGAAACTTTGGTGCAGCTGTTGCAGCTTTAGATGCTTCTCCTCGCATGTCAAAGGGTAATCAGTCTACAACGGCAGCAGGACCTAACGTTTTGAACGCTTTGCTTTATGAAGTGTCTATAGAACTTGACCTTGCATCGGGAATTTGCGTAGAGTGGTGGTTCATGAGAAGGCATGATATGTTGCAAGCAGGCTCTCCTACTATGTATCCTGTGCCGGCATCTGAACTTGAAATTACTCAAGATGATATATATACTTTTGGCGGTACTGCAGCTGTAGGTGAACCAGGTACTGCTTCTGGTGCAAATGACTGGAGGAATATAGATTTGGTATACTAGATTTTTATTTGAATTTTGCTAGGAAAGGCCGTCATATTAGTTGACGGCTTTTTTTTGTTTTGAAAATCAATTTTTAAACCTCTATCCAAGAACTTAAAATTTTCACATTTAATTACGAACTAAAAAAATTAACTTTACCGCTGTAATTAGCTTCAATGAAATATATTTTTTTAGTTTTCTTAATTCACTTTTCATGTATTCAGGTCTCTGCACAAGAAGACTCTATTCCTCCTAAAAGAGACATAGATACTTCGGCGGTTCGTCGTATGCCACGTAGATTAGGACCCAAGGAAAAGGAAAAAGAAGTGGAGCCAGAGGAGTTAACAATCAAAGATTACAAGATTATTTCTTATGCTAGGGATACCACATTTCTGGATACAACACTTACCATTCAGAAAGAATATAAATACAATTATTTAAGGAAGGACAATTTTGAACTTATGCCTTTTGCCAACGTAGGAAAACCATATAATAAGTTAGGGGTAGATTTTACTTCTAATAATTTGTATCCGTCGTTGGGGGCTACTGCACTTCACAGTAATTATTTTGAGAAGGAGGACATAGATTATTATAATGTAGCCACGCCAATGTCAGATCTGTTGTTCAAGACTACTTTTGAACAAGGTCAATTGCTAGATGCCAACTTGGCCTTCAACACCTCTAGAAGACTCAATTTTTCTCTAGCGTACAAAGGGTTTCGTTCTTTAGGTAAATACCAATATAACCAATCGGAATCAGGTAATTTTAGGACTACTACCAATTATGTTTCCAAGAATAATAGGTATAGCTTACGTGCACATATAGCCGCCCAGAATATTGAAAATATGGAAAACGGCGGTTTGGTAGATGAGGAGGGGCAGTTTGAGTCCGGTCTCGCAGACTTTAGTAACCGGGTTAAGATAGATGTCCGTTTTAGCGATGCCAATAGTAAGATATTGGGTAAACGCTACTTTTTTGATCATTTATATAAGTTGATACGAAAGGAAAAGGACTCTAGTCGCCAAGAAAAAACATCGTTAGGTATAGGTCATCAGTTTAATTATGAAACCAAGTATTACGCATTTAACCAAACTACTCCAAACGAATACTATGGAAACAATCTGGTTTCGCCAATAGAGGACAAGGCCAGTTTAAAAACAATGTACAACCAAGTTAATGCAGAGTTTTATAATGCAACGTTGGGTAGGCTTCAAGGTAATATTTCACTTTACAATTACAACTACTTTTTCAATAGTATACTCATAAATGAAGAAGGGGTAACCATTCCAAGTAGGCTAAAGGGCGAAGAAATTGCATTAGGTGCGGAATATGAAAAGCGTATAAAAGGTTTTCAATTAAAAGCCACAGCAAAGTATAATTTGTCTGGAGAGCTGGGCGGTAATCAAATGAACGCTTCCGCATCTTATAGGTTACATGATAAGCATAAGATAACCGCATCCGCGTTTAGTTCATCAAAGATGCCGGATTTTAATTTCTTGCTTTACCAAAGTGATTATGAAAATTACAACTGGTTAAACCTGTCCAATTTTGAAAAAGAACAGGTATACGGTTTACGTTTGGACTTTGAGTCAGAGTTGTGGGGTAATCTTATGGTGAGTTACCAGACGGTTGATAATTATACCTATTTTGGGCAAGACCCATCTGTTTTGTTGGAAGAAGGTATGGAGAATGCTACGATACGCCCTTTACAAGAAGGCAATGTACTCAACCATACCAAGGTAAAATATGCCAAGGAGTTTAAGCTGGGAGGTTTTGCGTTAAATAATACAGTTATGTATCAAAATGTATCTCAGGCAAATCAGGTTTTAAACGTGCCTGAGTTGGTAACTAGGAATACATTGTACTTCTCTTCCGACGTTTTTAAAAAGGCCATGTTTATGCAAACAGGAGTAACGCTAAAGTATTTTACAGCGTATAATATGGATGCTTACAATTCGCTTTTGGGTGAATTCTACCTTCAGAACAATCAAAAATTGGGTAACTTCCCTATGTTGGATTTCTTCATAAATGCAAAAATTCAACAAACCAGGATCTATTTAAAGGCGGAACACTTTAATTCTTTGTTCATAGAGAAGCCTACATACTATTCCGCCCCTGGCTATCCATACCGTGATTTCGTTATCCGTTTCGGTCTTGTGTGGAACTTTTTCTCTTAGGTAGGGGTGTGTTTTGGGGAGGGCAGGTGCATGTTCATGGTGCCATGTTACGTCCATGTTAATCCTTTGGTACTGGAAATGAGCTGTAAGGAGGGAAAAACCTTGTTCCCTTTATGTCTCATAATCAAGCAGCTGTGCGTTCAGGGCGTGAAAAAACGAAATTTTCCGTTAAAAATTCTTTGAGAATTAAAAAAGGGTGTTACATTTGCAGCCCGCTAAACAGGTATGAAGATGTTTGTTAAGCGGGG
>NZ_JAUOSY010000014.1:0-70830 GCF_030549125.1 Zobellia sp. 1_MG-2023
AAAAAAAGCCCCGTAAAGAGGCTTATATGAATCCGTTCCGTGGAGAATCAACGGCTTGTGCAACGGTTACCATTGTTAGCTGCTGGCATATTTACGCTTCTTTATTTCTGCTTTAACTTTGTCAATTCCCATTTCCATCAGTTTTGGTGTCGATATGAATTTGCGAACAATTTCTTCTGCTAAATTACTAGCGTCTTCAATATCAAAAGATGTAAATTCCTTTTTACTCCCGTGTACAATAGAACTTCGTATTGCATACAATTTGGTAAACAATTCATCAATTTCTAGTCTTTCTTTTGGGTTCTTACCAATAAGAAATGCTATTGATTCTCGCATTCCATATGTTATTGATGGACTAATAATACCAACTTCGTTAAAATTCATTAACGCCTCAATTGCAAATAGAAATTGAATGAATGCTTTTTCTGGTTCTAATTCGTGTTTTGCTTTACCAATCCATTCTATTGAATTAAGCAAGCGAGTTTCTAATTTACTAGTATTTGCTTTTTGTAAAATCCTCCAAATTGCTTTAGTTTTTTTATCATTAGTCAAGAGGGTTTTGTTTAAACGTAAAGTTCTATAATTACCAACAATTTTAGTGTGACCTCCAATTGCCTCATTTGAAATTACTTTGCTATCGAGCCAATTTTCTTGTCTTAGTTCGAAAAAGCCAATTTCATATAAATCACGAAACTTGTTACAATGTTCAGAGTGTGTAAAAAGAAACCTAAGAATATTTTCTAATTGTTTGAATTTATCATCTGCTATTTCATTTGCGCGGTCATAATCTCTAGATTCAATTTTATAACTAACTAAAACTTTTTTAAAATGTTCGTTATAGAAGGATGGATATACTTTGGAAAATGCAATAGGATACTGCTCTTTTATTACTTTGGAGTGTTTCGGCCAGTTGTAAAAAGTAAAATCATTAATTGTAATGGGTTGATGAGAAGTTATTTCACAACCTTTAAGTTCTTTAAAAATCTCATATTTTGTGATTTTTCTTTCAGAGAATTTAGTCTGAAGTTTTTTTAATTCGTTCGTGTCAAATTTGTGACTTTGTTCAATACTTCTTCTAAGTACTGCAATTATGCCACTTTCAAAAGTTTCGTAGCTAATTGTTTGATAAATGTCTGTTCTGTTTTTCCAGAGTTTTTGACACAGTTTTTTGAATTCAACAATTCTTTCCCTGCCAGAAATGACAATCAGAAACTTATCCGGTTGTGGTCCATCAATTTGTCCATAATATCTTGACATTTCGCCAGTATTTTCATAATTACTTGAAGTATTTATGAGTTCCGAAATCCTATTTAATATTTCTGATATTTTCAATTATTGCAGAATTTTTATTTTGCTTGCAGCTAACTAGTGGATATGCGGCAAATTCCACATAACCATCGTATTAGGTTTAAATTTAATACTTTTTTAGAATTAATTAGTATATTAGACATAATATGTCCATTCCTGATTTTGTGAAAATATTGGAGGTTAAACGGTATAGTAAAAATACGATTGACAGTTATTCTTCAATTGTAAAGATGGCCGAGCATTTTTTCCAAAAAACCTTAAACCGAGTGAGCGAAACGGAGCTGCAAAGGTATTTTTACCACATGGTGCATACCAAAAAAGTTTCTTACTCCTATCAGAAACAGATTGCAATGGCGTTGAAGCTCTACTATAAGGAGATGTTCAGGCAAAATATTAATCTAGAATTTTTATTTCCCACTAGGAAGCCTGAAAAACTTCCTGTAATAATTTCAAAAACGGAAATTCTAAAAATCATTCAATGTGCCAATAACGTTAAACATAAAAGCATGATTGCCCTTACCTATAGTGCGGGTTTGAGGGTTGGCGAACTAATAGACTTAAAAATCATGGACATAGACTCATCTAGGATGGTTATACATGTTAAATCTGCAAAAGGCAACAAAGACCGCATAATTCCCTTATCCGAAAAAATTCTAGTTATGCTTCGTATGTATTACAAAGAATTTTCACCAAAGCTCTTTTTGTTCGAAGGTCAAAAAGGGGGAAAGTACTCTAGTTCAAGCTTTAATAAATTACTTAAGGCGGCGGCAAAAAGAGCAAAAATCAATAAACGGATTACAGCACATACCTTAAGACACAGTTATGCTACGCACCTTTTGGAAAAAGGAACTGATATAAGGGTAATACAAAAACTACTCGGTCACAACTCAATTAAGACAACAATGATTTATACCCAAGTTGCAGAACCTACTTTGTTAAATGTGGTCAGTCCTTTTGATGATTAAAGCAATCGCTAAACTCTGTTGATACACGTATTCCTGAAACTATCATACTAATAAGGTAAAATGCGGTCATTTAGTGATTCTATACTGTATGAGGGGTAAAGATCATTAAAACGTATTTTCAGTCTCCGCCGCTTCAAGCATTAGGTAGTGCAGGTCCATATTTTTTATAAAGGGTTTCAACATCTGGCTTCTTGGTCCGTACATGGCCTGTGATACATAATCGGTAGAATGCTGCATACCGGTCCAACCCACGGAATTATGTTTTAGTTGTATTTTGGTCAAAGCTTTAAATAAAAATTTTCTTTCATGTGTAGAATATGATTTAACAATGAAGTTTTTCCTGTGCCTAAAAAACCAACTATCGTAATTATCGCTTCCATATGGTAAAAAGGTTTATTTAAGCTTATAGATGTTTTTTACTCCACGATTTTTATATCTATGGAAGTTCTACCTTGCCAGCCGGTTGCATCTGTAACCGAATAGGCACAGTGGTAATCGCCGGTATCAACATCGTTTGGTATGGTTACGGAAATATTAATTTCGTAACTGGTCAGGGAGCCTTCAATTGTATAGTTTTCAACAAAAATTAAGGGATTTACAGGGGATTGAACTTCGCCCAATTCACATTTCGTTACCTGATCATCGTGGGTATGATGGTCAAAATTATGGTGGATATCAATACTGTAAGCGGCCAGTTCACTGTTATCGGTCACCATGGCCCTAAAATTATAGGTTTCTCCTCTGGTCAACAATGTGCAACCTTGTGGAAAACCTTCTGTATAATTAACGCTGATAGTAGGCTTTTCTTCATCTATGTCATCACTGTTATCGTTAGAGCATGCAGCGGTTAACAAAATAAAGGATGCTAAATAGAAATATTTTATTGAGAACTTCATTTTATGCGATTTAAAACCGCTTAGCACTTCTAAGTACTATGCGGTGTTATTGGATTTAGTTACTCGGTAATAATTAAATGCGTGTCATATTCTTTAGTATTGCCATCTTCATCTTCAACAGTAAACACCATGTGGTACTCACCTGCAGGAGCAGTAGCCGGCACATCAATATGTTTGTGGAACTCGGCATCGGTCAGTTCGTGGTATCCTTCTGTGTACTCAGATTCAAAATGCCACTCTTCTTCGCCTTCGGCAAGCGTTAGTCCGTGTGCGTGAATATCAACGGTAATACCATGTATACCGTTTACGGCACAGATCATAAATTCGGCATGAAAATCTTCGCCTCTGGCAACGGTTTCATCAATTGAAAAATCGCTTAAAGTAATAACGTCCATAATTTCAAGGTGACCTTCTACCTCTGTGCTGTTCCCTAGTTCATCGGTTGCCAAAAGTTCAATATGGTATTCACCTGAAGGAATATCTGCAGGGATATCTATATGCTCATGAAATTCTGGATTAATTACTAAGTATTTAGCATCCGTAAATACCTTTTCAAATTCCCAGTCCACTTCTCCTTCTTCAGCAATTACGTCATTTGAATGAATTGAAAGTGTTATACTGCTTACGGTAGCTTCTGCACTGATTTCTGCCGCTAAATGGATGTCAGAACCCTTAAAGGCATATGCTTCTTCTGATTCATGGTCGTGGTCTTCACCTTCGTCATGGTGACCTTCGCCATATTCAAAGCTGGTAATGACGGGAGCATTCATTTCAATAGCTCCATCATCATCACTACTACAGGATTGTAAAAAGAGTCCGGCGGAAGCAACGATTGCTAAAAATTTTAAATTGGGTTTCATACTAGTTGTTTTCATAGGTTTTAATTTTTAATTTGATTACTGATTACTGATTACTGATTACTGATTACTGATTACTGATTACTGATTACTGATTACTGATTTTAAAAAGGTATTGTTAGGGATAATGAGATGTTTCTACCGGCTTCTGGAACATCTATGAGTCTGTAGAAGCTGGTGTGATTAAAATATTTAGTATCGAATACGTTGTTCAGTTTTACCCGCATTTCCAGTGGCAGATCGTTCTTGAAAACATCTACTTGCGTTAAAAAAGACATGTTCAACACCTGATAGCCGTCCGTCTTTTCTTCCGGAGGTACAATTTCTTCCTGGGCCGCTGTAATTCTAAAATCAGCGATCAATTGCGGCTTCTTAAAAAATAGCAGCTTGTTGAATTCATATCTAACGGAGAGCAAGCCGGATAATGGAGGGGAAAACGGCAATGTAAATCCTTCCTTTGCGCCACTGGTCTGCTTGGAATACACGTACTCTACAGAGGCATCTACCTGTAGGTTTTTAGTAATGGCAGTGCTTGCGTTAAACTCGCCACCAATTCTAAAGACCTTGGCTTGCGTATACTCATAAATCTGTATGGTTTCGTAATAGCTTGATGTTGGGTTGAGGTAAATGTAATTTTGAAATAGGTTTACAAACGGACTCACACCTACGGTAAATGATTTCTCTGTATGGTCTACGGCCAAATCCAGCTGATACGATATTTCCGGGTCCAAATCGATATTCCCTTTTTCATAACGGTACATATGATAGTTAACACCGTCCGATGCCAATTCATTAGCCAATGGCATTCTAAAGCTTCGGCCAACGTTTATTTTGTAACTGGTTTTATTTTTAATGTAGCTGAGGCCTAGAGAGGCACTAAGGCTACCAAAATCCAGTGTTATGTCTTTTGACCGTTGCAGGAAAATGTATGATGTAGAGCCGTCCTCGTTATTTACGGTGGAAGGGAACCAATCATAATACGCTTTGGTATCTACACGGCCAACATCATAACGCAGGCCTGCTAGAACATGAAAATCAGAATTGAGCTTAAACTGATTGTAAGCAAAAAGACCAGCGGAAAAGCGGTTGTATTCGGGAATTAAAAATCCCCATCCGCCTATATTGTTGTTCTGGTACTCCGTATTTAAACCTACCACCATATCATGTTGATCAGTGGGTTGAAAGGCATCCCGAAAATTTAAGGAGTAGGTATTTTTAATAAATAATCTTTCTTTGGTTTCCGGAGGTGTTGGCATATAGCCATGAGGAACAGGCTCAGAATGTTCTTCCCGGTTATTGTTCTGATAACCAAGGTCTAGGTGTAGATGATGCTCCCCAACACTTATTGAAGTATTGTTCGTGATTTTAAAGTGATTGACCTTGTGATAGGGAAGGTCTATATCTCTGCTAGAGCTGTCATAATCTATACTGGAAGTTCTAACTTCTAAACCATGTGCATTTGCAAAGAATCCGTTTTTGGCGTTAACATTACTAAATATGGTTTCAGATTTTACGCCATTAGAAACAAAACCGATTCCTAGACTTGCATCTGCTTCGTTTCCGGCCGTATTCCTTAAATTATTTTCATGCAATTCAAATATGTAATTCTCATAATTGATCTGGTCTGCCGGCACCTTATAGTCGCCATAATCCCTATATGTTAGACGCCCGCGATAAAACCATTTGTCTTTTCTAGCCGTAACACCTGCAGAAACACCTAGCAGATCATTGTTGCTTTCGCCTAGGATATTCACTTCGCCATCAAAAGAATTGGGTAACGGTGTTTGATTGGGTTGTATGTCAACAACTCCGGCAATAGCATCAGATCCGTATAATAAAGAAGCCGGACCTTTGATAATCTGTATGTTTTCGATACCGTGCTGGTCAATTTCCAAGCCGTGGTCATTGCCCCATTGCTGTGCTTCGTGCTTTATGCCGTTCTGTACCACGGCAACCCGGTTAAAACCCAGTCCGCGAATTACGGGTTTGGATTGGCCCGAACCAATATTTATAGTGCTGACCCCAGCTATTTTGCTCAAGGTCTGCATTAACGTGTTTTCCCTGTTCTGATCAAGAAATTCCTTGGACACTGACGTAGTGACTATGGGAACTTCTAAAGCTTCTCTTTTTTTGGTTTTTCCATTGACTTTTACTTCGTCTAGTACGGTAGCGGACTCATGCAAGAAAATTTTTAGTTCTTCCATATGTTGACCTACATCAACACTAATGGTTTTAGGTTGGCAACCAATGTGAGATATCGTAAAAGTGTACGTGCCATTAGCCACATTATTAATAGTAAAAGCACCATTTTCCGTGGAAACGGCATACAAGTTTTTACCTGCAATTGTAGCGCCCTGTGCGGGCGATAAGTCTTTTGCGTGCAACACAATTCCTTTAATTTGAAAAGTTTCTTGTGCAAAAGCTGTGGCGCATAGACTAAAGAATAGCCATATACCCAGTATTTTATGAAACATAATGGAGTACTAAAAGATAACAATCTGTTGTCCCAAGAAAGGGGCTAGGTGAGCCTATACTTAGAGCTGTTGAGGTAAGTAGTTAATTACTTGGTATATGGAATCACGACCATAGTTCTAGAGCAAAAAACAATTGAACTTTTGTGTATGAAACTAACCAGTAATTACAGCGTATAGGAGTGCTTAGTGTTGAAATGGCGGCGGCCGGGAAAAAAGCTGGTTCGTGGCAATAGAACTTGAACCGACAAAGCTATAAATTTCGGTAACCGTTTCTTGAAGTAAGTATATTGTATTCTGAATTGCCGAATACTGAGATTCAGGAGTAGTAGCGGGAGTTAAATTAATGGTGTTTACATAGAGACAAATAGAGCATTCCACACCATGGTCATCTTCATCTGTATGTGAAAATACGTGAAGGCCTGCCATTTTTGTAGTAATGAACAGGGCAAGGAGGAGAAACGTTATACTATTTCTTAAACGACCATTCTTCATTAGAAAAACTACTGAACTAAAAATATTATGAATCTAACCTTTAATAAAACTATTGCCTGCAATTGACTGTAGCTTGTAAGCTTTTGTTGTTCACTATAAACGCTCATTAACTTATGGTCCAATGGATACTTTACTATTGGATTCTCTTATGTTCAATGGCTGTGTGACACAGCCGTTACGTCGGTAAAATTAATAATAAAAAACATTAATGCAACTGAATTGCGATTATAATGCAATTAAGATGCAATAATGACTAGATAAAGGAGTGTCATAAATTCTAATGTGCAAGTGAAATTAGGGTAGGTAAGGCTCTTTGTTGTTTTTTATGAATAGTATTATAGCATATAACTGAAAAAACCTTAAAGGCGATAACACCATACATTATACAAAAGCATGTTCCATTGCATAATGACGATGAGGATTCATTTATACACTAATGCGAAATTTTATTTTCTATTAAGGCGTTGTAAGGGTATAAGACCACTATAGAATTTACTCCCCAATCAGATCCTTTTTCAACCTTAAAGGAAGTTCTACTTCTTGATTGATGAGTTTTTTTGCTCCGGTATCATCTTTTTGTAATTCAAAACTATCGTACAATCCTCCTAAAGGTGTAAAGGCTTGGTATTTTATGGTGTTTTTAGAAACCGTAATAATCTGGAACAATTGAGTGAATTCACCACGGCGGGCCATCCATTCCTGATCTTGGGATTCATACATTTTAGGACCACTAACGGATACGGCATAGATTGTCCCAACATCTGAAATAATGGTTTTGCCTTGATCTTTGTTTAAGTCGTTTCCACGGGCATAGGTATGGTCATGGCCTTGCAGTACTAAATCCACCTTGTACTTGTCAATTAAGGGTTTTAATGCTTCCCGTAATACTTTGTTATCACGCCCCTTAGCGGTAGAATAAATAGGGTAGTGCATAAAAAGCGTTATCCATTTACGGGTATTTGTGGATAGGGTTTTTTCAAGCCATTCCATTACTTTTTTACGAGATTCAGGGTGCTCGTCAAACTGTTCCGCATCAAAGGAAATCAACTTCATGTTTTGGTAGTCCAGTGTATAATAGGTTTCCATGTGCTCCAATTGAGGTCCGTTTTGTGGCAGGTTAAACTGGGGTTTCCACAGTTTGGAAAGCTCCCCATCCTTATACTCATGATTACCGGGCGTCATTACGCTTGGTACTGTGGCGTGAATGTAGCTGCCTGCGTAAAACCATTCACCCCATTCCTCATTGGATTCACTATGGTTGATCAAATCACCGGCATGCAGCATAAAATCAACATCTGGCACCATTTTGTAGGATTTGCGAATGACTCGGGACCACATGGATTTTACATCGTTCTGCGCATCTCCAAAATATACAAAGCTAAAAGGGGTATTTATATCTGCATCGGGCATTTCTATTTGAAACCATTCGCTCCAAGTATTCGCGTTCGGCGTTCCATATCCAACACGGTATACATAAATTTTACCAGGTTCTAGACCGTCTACCAAAGCCGAGTGGTAAGCAGCAAGCACTTTGGGTTCTTTGTCCCGTATATTTTCGTTCTCGAACAGTTGTGTTTTGGCCAATATTCTCCTAGAATTACCGGATAGTCTTAATTCCGGTCCGTGGGATTCTAGGGCAACTTCTACAAAAGCGGAATCTACGGATTGTTGGGTGCGCCAGTTTACGGCAAAACTGTGGGCCGGGTCCGCAGTTAGGTTAACGATAATGCGATCAGGAACTTCAGAGGGAAATATTAATTTATGACCGGCTATCTTAGAAAAAGATTTGTAGTGGCTGTGGCCATGGGTATTAAGTTCTTCGTTGTCTTGAGCATAACCAAGATTTACGATTAACAAAGTTAGAAGGCTTAAAATAAGGGTAAATGGTTTTAGTTTCATCTGATGCGGCATTATGGAATAGGTTACTTTTCGATTAAAAGAAATTCATTTAATTCCTCTGGAAGGTCTGTTTGAATGATATTAATGTTTTTTAGCTTTAATAAAGCTTTAAAACCGGAATTTTTCTCGGTTTTTTCCATGCCGTCATATTTGCCCAAAGCATTCATCCATACTCGAACGTTAGCATCTAAAATATGCTTCATAAGTGCATCATCATAATAACTTTCATCAACGTGGATGACTTTTATGTAATTCCACTTTAGAATTTCTTCTACTTCATCCTGGCTATGGGCCCTAGGCATAATTTTAATGTCCGGACTTTTCTCATGAAGTTTTGGAGATAGTTTATGATCGTACAAAAAGAAGATAATCTGCCCTTCCATATTATGTTTTTTGATTAGCGAAAGGGCTTTGTCAATATGTTTAGGAGCAGCTTTAAAGTCCACATCAATTAAAATTTTCCCTTTTGTTTCCAAAAGCACTTCTTCAAAAGTAGGAACCTGTTCTTCGGTCAAGTGGTTATTATGTTTAAGATGAAGTTGCTGTATTTGTTCATAACTGAGCATCTCAACTTTACCAGTACCATTGGTGGTTCGGTCTACGGTACGGTCGTGCATTACCACTAATTTGTCATCTTTGGTAACCCTGATGTCCAATTCAACAATTTCTACTCCCAAACGGATGCTTTCACGGATGGCAGCAATTGAGTTTTCCGGATAATTCTGGTGAGCGGCCCTATGGGCCGCCACTAGAATCTTTTTGGGTCGTTCATTAAAATCATGTAGAATACTATCTGCCTTAGTTGTTTGACAGAAACCTTGGTTGAAGCACAAAAAAGCAAAAACAATAGTGCTAAGGTTTATTTTTAGATTCATTTTATCAATTTTAATTCACGGTTTTCATGGTTCTTAAACCTTTGCTTTCAAGATAGTGTAGCAATTCTTCAGGTCTATCCGTCATAATCGCGTTGGCACCTTGTTCCACTAACCAGCCCCATGCTTTGTCAGGACCTTGCAACAGAGCCATTTCATCTGTTCTACCAGCACATAATTCATCCCAGAGAGCAATTGCTAAAAAACCATCTCCATTAGTTTTCATTTGTGATTTGGCTATTAAAAGCGGTTCAGCTTCTTCAGTGTCAAAGATAGTTTCGTAGTAGAACGGATCAATGTCTTTTTCAAATCCTTGGTATAGCTCTTTTACTTTTGGATTCTTGTACCAAAGTTTGGGCATGTATATGATGCTATCCATAAGGGAACCGTATTTTTGGCGCATCACCTTAATGTCATCATTACCTTTAAAAATAGCATGGTCTACGGTTCCGGTCTTCTTTAAAACTTCATACGACTCCCTTACCCATTTACTTTCGGTCTTGTCCAAGTTTACCATAACCTTACCTTTTACCAAGTTCATGACCTCCTCTAGTGTGGGCACCTGTTGGTTGGAATGCCTAACTCCAGCAGCATTTTTAAGGCGAAATTGTTTTATCTCCGCCAAGGTCAACTCACTTACTTTTCCACTTCCGTCAGTTGTTCTATCCACCGTAGTGTCATGCATAGCCACTAGATGACCATCTTTAGTAAGCCTAAAATCCAATTCAATTACATCAATACCCAAGTCAATACACCTTTGAACGGCCATTAATGAATTTTCAGGTGCATAGCGCCAATCTCCTCTATGGGAAATGGCAACGATATATTCCGCAGACGGATTTTTAAGCTGATGTAAAATTTGCGTGGCTTTGCTTTTGGATGCGTTGTGGGACTCCTGTCCCACAACCATTTGCATTCCAAATATCAAAAACAAAAACCCTTTAACGGTGTATTTTATCTGTTTCTTCATATTCTATTCTTAGTAACCTGGATTTTGAACCAATGCCGGATCTGCCGCAATTTGACTTGCGGGCAGCGGTAGTAGTAATTTGTTGGCATCCGTGATGCCCAAAACGGACTGTGCACGACCTTGGCGTAATAAATCAAACCAACGGTGACCTTCCCAAACCAACTCTAAACGTCTTTGTAAATCAATTTCAGCAAACAATGAGGCCTTATCCGTACCACCGCTATAATCCCCAAGATCAGCTCTGTTACGAATTTCATTCAAGTAAGTGGTAGCTTCCACGGTGTTACCCAATTCGTTTTCTATCTCGGCCAACATAAGAAGCACATCGGCGTAACGCAATACCACCCAGTCACTAGGGGAGTCACCAATCACGGTTGTGGGAACGGCAATTTTATTATTATAAGCTAAACCGGATTCCAATTGTCCTACAAACACTCCTTTTCGGGTATCTGCATCATCGTACAATGCGAAGAAATCAGGTTTAAGTACGCCATGCCCTTTGGTACCGGCCATACCGCCATCCTGTCTTCCGGTTGGGTTGAACATTCTATAAGCATCAGAACCTTCGCCATTAGAGTTTATTCCTGAAGCGTACTGCACCACAAATATGAGCTCTTCATTAAGTTCGTTATCAACTGAAAAAACTTTATCTACCGCAATTAAATCATGTGCGTTAGAGTTCACCACTTTTAATAAACTTTCCTTTGCGGCAGAGTAATCTCCTAGGGTAAGGTGTACTTTACCCAAAAGGGTCTGTGCTGCCGTCTTTACAACGCGTCCTCTGTTGCTGTCATTGCGAGAGGGGAGAGCACCTTCCGCAACTTCCAAATCTGAAATAATCTGGGTGTAGACTTCCGCAACAGGTGTTCTAGACTGGCCAAAATATTCCTGTGGATTACCAACTTCGTCTATAATAAGGGGAACGTCTCCAAAAGTTCTCACCAAATTAAAATAAAGCAAAGCTCTAATAAACAGCATTTCTCCGGTACGTGCCTGTTTTAACTCTGCGTCTTCAAACTCTACTTCTTGAATTCTACTGAGCACAATATTGGCTCTTTGGATCCCTTTGTAGGTATCCTCCCAAACGTTAGCAATAAGGCTGCTTTGTGGAATTACTATAAAATCGTCCAACATTCCGTAATTGCCACCATCATTGGCAGGAGTTTCATCATAGGCATCTTCACCGGGCAATTCTCCCACAGCGGGCATTGCCGTGTCATAGACCCCTGTAAATTGCAATGTAGCGAACACCGCATTTACGGCTTCTTCCATTTCAGCCTCATTGGCGTAAAAGTTATCGGCAACCTTGGTGGTGGTCGGGTTCTGTATTAATTCTTTTTCGCAGCTTACCAGTCCCAGTGCAAGAACGGCAAGAGTTAAGGATATATACTTTTTCATTTGAATAGCTTTTTAGTATGAGATTTTTAAACCAATTGTATAGGTCTTGGAAATAGGGTAGTTGCCACCGGAATTGTAGCCGGACGTGAGTATGTCACTAGAAGTTCCATCAGGGTTCCAGCCTCTCCACTTAGTTGAGGTGAATAGGTTGTTTCCAGAGAAATAAACCTGCAAGCCGGAAAGTTTAATTCTCTCCAATAGATTTTCTTGAAAATTATAACCTACTCGTAAGTCTCTAAACCTGAAATAATCCCCATTGTTCTCTTCTACGGTAACAGAGCTACGCAGAATTTTTCTAGAGTTGGAAAAATTACCAAAGTTGGGTTGTCCCAAAAATCCATCAGGATTGTTGACAGGGTGGTACCTATTATCAAAATAATACTTTGTAGGAACCCCAAAACCTTCTCCGGATTCTGTTATTGAACTTAGGTCGCCATCTAATAATGTTCTTCCTTCAACACCTGCAAAATTGGCGCTTAAAGTAAAACCCTTATAATCCAAGTTTACACCAAAGCCATAAGTAAAGTCTGGAGCATACGTGCCTTTGGAACTCTTGTCCTCATCATCTATAACACCGTCATTATTAATGTCAACTACTTTTAAATCGCCCGTAAGCGTACCGTCCAAATGTGGTGTAGAATCAATTTCTTCTTGTGTCTTGAATACACCATCTAAGGTGTAGCCATAGATTTCGGCTATAGGTCTACCAATCTGGGTTGTAAAAAGTTGGTCCCTACCTGTAGCAATTTTATCTTGACCTGGCCCAAGAGCAATAACTTTGTTTTCATAGGAGGTTAGGTTGGCGTTAAATCCAATACCCAATTCTCCTACTTTAAAATTGTTCCCTGATATCTGAAACTCCCAGCCTTGGTTTTCCATCTCTCCAATATTGGCCAATACATTATCATAACCAGTTTGCTGTGGAACAGGAACATCCAATAGCAAATCTTTGGTGTTGGTTTTGTAATAGGCCATATTAAAGTTCAATTTATTGTTGAACAAACCAAGGTCTAGGCCAATGTTAAAGGAAGAAGCTATTTCCCAACCCAAATCTGGATTAGGAGCAGATGTGGTAATATATCCTGGTGCAATACCACCATCAAATACATAGTTGGAATCCGTTACCAATGCTTTAGAAGCATAGGTGCCGATCTGGTTATTTCCTGTTTGCCCCCAACTGGCCGATATCTTACCGAAACTTACTACATCATTTTGAGGAAAAAAGTCTTCTCTGGTAAATACCCAACCGGCTGCAACGGATGGAAAGTTACCCCATCTATTGTTGATTCCGAATCTTGAAGAACCGTCGCGACGAATAGCTGCCGATATTAAATATTTAGAATCAAAATCATATTGCAAACGAGCCAGGTAAGACTCTAACGTCCATATACCTACATCCGCCGATGCCGTAAAAGCACTAGCACCCGCAATGTTCTGAATGTTATCATCTGCATATCCGGTACCTATTACCCTTGTATAATCCGTATTTTCCTTTTGAAAAGTATAACCACCTAAAAGGTTAAGGTGATGTTTCCCAAAACTCTTGTCATACGTTAAGGTATTCTCTAACAAATAGTTGATTTTGTTCTGTTTGCGTTGTTCTCCATTGGCATCTGCTCTAGGGGCTGGAGTTCGGTATGATCCCACACCAATAGGGTAATAGTAATCCCGTACATAGGAATCATAATCTCCGCCTAATGAGAATTTATAGGTTAGTCCCTCCAGAATTTCTGCATCTATAAAGGCATTACCAAAAATCCTAAAACGTTTTTTAACGTCCGTAATTAAATTGGCTGTGGCAATTAGGTTTTCAACCGGCGTACCGTTAATACGAACGCCTTCAACTTCATGCTGTTCGTGTACAAGTTGATCACTGATATTAATGCTTCCATCTGAATTGTATGGACTATAGAATGGGAAATTAAGGACAGAGAGCCCAAGTACACCATTACTACGGCTACCTTGGTCAACCGAGTTTTCAATGGAATACGTAGGCTTTAAGTTAATGCCAAATTTGACCTTTTCCGAAATTTGGCTCTGAAGGTTTACAGATCCTGAGTAGCGTTTAAAATCCGTACCAACAACAACACCTTCTTGATCATAATATCCTAAAGATGTATAGTACGTTGTTTTTTCATTTCCTCCGGAAACAGAAAGTGCATAATTTGATAAAGCGGCATTTCTAAAGCCCTCATTGATCCAGTCAGTATTCACAAGACCGGGCTCACCATTTAAGTAGGGAGTCAACTCCGGCAAGAAAAGTTCACGGCCGTCAATCTGTTTTCCATCAATTAGTTTTGTGACCCTTACCGAATTTGTATCCGTTTCGCTTCTATTAGCCGGGTCTTTGGAGACATAGCCCCAGTTTCTAGCTTCCGTTAGGAATTGAGCAAATTCATAACCATCTACCAATTCCACTCCGGAACTTTGCTGTTGCACGCCGCCATAAGTTTCTAGTGTTACCGTTGTTTTTTGATTACGGGTACCGGATTTGGTAGTAATCAATATTACTCCATTCGCAGCTCTTGAACCATAGATAGATGCAGAAGCGGCATCTTTTAAAATATTGATTTCCGCAATATCGTTAGGGTTTACAGAACTTAAAGAACTGCCTTCTGTAAGCGGAAAACCATCAACTACGATTAACGGGTTGGTACCTGCAGTTAGCGTTCCTGTACCTCTAATAATAATTTGAGAATCTGTACCCGGTTGTCCGTTAGATTGGTTAATTATTACCCCAGAAATTTTACCTGCCAGTTGCTGATCAACCGTAGCAGCTGTCACATTTTCAAGTTCGCTGTTTTTTATTTCTGAAACCGATCCAACAACTTTGGCCCTGGCCTGTTGGCCATAGCCAATAAGCACAACTTCTTGTAAGGCAGAGGAAGCCATGGATAATTTAATGTCTATCTGTGTCTCGTTTCCTACGGGAATATATTCTGTGTCGTAACCAATATAGGATACAACCAGTACCGCATCCGGCCCCACATTAATACTGTAATTGCCATCAAAATCCGTAGCTGTACCATTAGTAGTTCCTTTTTCTACAATAGAGGCTCCGGGTAAGGGTTGGCCGGTTTCGTCTAGAACCCTTCCTTCAACTTGTTGAAAAATTAGGTCAACAACTTTCTTTTCGGTTTGCTTTCGTCGATCTATGGAAATATTTTCATCTATTCGCCTAAATGCAAGACCTGCGTCTTTGGCCAGGATTTCCAAAACTGATTTTAACGAGACTCCTCTGTAATTAAAGTTGTACCTATTTTTTAAATTGGTAATGGAACGCCCATAAACAAAGTTAAATGCAGTTTGTTCCTCAATAGTTGAGATGACCTCTTCAATAGAGGCATTCTTTAGGGATAGTTCTACAGAAACTTGGTCTAATCGTTGTGCTTCAACCGTCGATGCAAAAAGAGGGTTCATTAGCGCAACAATCACAAGTAGAACGGTAATTTTCATTGTCAACGCAATAAATTGTTTAATACTTAGTGAATTCATAACTTCACAGAATGTTTAATGGTTATCTATTTAATCGTTAAATGCTATGCAGTCTGTTGATCCTCGCCAAAGTGTCACAGGCTGCTTTTTTGTTTTGAGTCTATCTTACATGGTCGTTAAGGGTTTTAATGGTTGCATGATCCTTTAAATAAAATGGTGTTATTTTCTAAATACTCGTAGTCCATACCTTTGATGGCAAATTTTATACTTTCTAAGACTACGTGAAGTTTTGCTTTTTCGTAACGAGCCGTAACATGGCAGTTTTTAAGAGATGGAGACTGGAAGTCTATTTCAATACCATACCATCTGGTTAGCATTTTTGAGGCTTCTAGGAAAGTGATGTCGTTAAATCTGATAATTCCATTTTTCCAATCTAGATAGTTCTCATTGGCAACGGTAGAGGTGATAAGTTCATCCCCCTTTTTACTGTACTCTGCCATCTGATTTGGCGTTAGATATACCGTATTAATGTCACCATCCTTATTTTCTGATTGTACGCGTACTTTTCCCGTCCTGACCGTAACTGATATATTTTCACTAAAATCGTAAGCGTTTACATTGAACGAGGTTCCCAATACTTGGGTTATTACGTTTGCGGTATGTATTATAAACGGTTTGGAGGGATTTTTTGCTACTTCAAAAAACGCTTCACCGTTGAGTTTTACCTCTCTTTCGGATAGATTATTGAAATTTTCGGGAAACTCAACACTACTGCCAGCGTTTAAAGTAATTTTTGTTCCATCTTGTAGTGTTAAGGTGGAACGCTGCCCCCATTTAGTAGATTTAGTTATAAATTCTTGTGCAACTACATCTTCTTTTTCAAACGGATTGATGGTATAAAAAGCAGCGCTTAAACTAAATAAAAGCAGAATCATTGCGGCTGCAATTTTCAACCATTTATAAGTGTTGGGGGATTGGTTTTGGGTAGGGGTTATTCCCTTTTTGATAATGTTGGAATATATTTCGGATTGAATACGGGACTCTTCGTCTAGCATCTGCATTGTAGCGTCCGTATTAGTATAACTATCAAGAACTTTATCCAAAAGCTCTTTTTCCTCTTGGGAACAGTTACCTGAAATGTACTTATCTATTAAATTTTGAAGTTCTTTTTCCGTCATTACTATGGTGCTCTATAAGTAAGAGTGAAAAAAGAGGGGTAACCCTAAAGAAAAAGGAGTCCTTTTTGAAAAAAATAATTTTATGAAGCAATAACAGGTGTTAACTGTTTGATCGATTGGGTTATATGGTATTCAACGGTTTTTATAGAAATATTCAATTCATGAGCAATTTCTTTGTTAGACAGATCATCATATCTGCTCATAGTGAAAATTTGCTTGGTCTTTAATGGCAAGGTATTAATGCAACTTTCAATTTTGAATTTGGTTTCTTTAAAGTCCAATTCTCTCTCTGTGTTGTTTTCTATATGGACAAGATTTACCTGAGTTAGTAAATCAGTATAATTTTTGTTTTTCCTGATATATTCCAAACACTTGTATTTAGTAGCAGAAAATAAATAGGATTTTACATTTTTGATTTCTAGTTCCTTCCTTTTGGTCCAGAGATTACAGAAAACATCTTGAACTACATCTTTGGCTTCCGTTTCGTTCTGTAACAGCTTTAAAGAGAATAGATAAAGGCCTTTCCAGAGCCGGTCATAGAGTTGCTTAAAAGCAACCTCGTTGTCTTTGAGAGTGAGCAAAAACAAATTGGCATCTGAGATTTTCATAGGTGTGGTCTAACACCTGCAATGATACCTAGATAAGTTAAGGCATATATTACCTTAACTTTAATTTTGTCTTATAATAACTTCAACTCAGTGTAGCCTGTATTGATTAATTGGTCTTTAAGAACCTATCATCGGTTTGATTCGGTTTATCATTTAGTTCGGTTCCGGGTAAAGATATTCTTATGCCAGTATTTCAAATCGATTAATTAAAATTTTTATTGGTTCCATTTTCATCGCCTGTTGATTATATCTTCGTTTGTTAACTCTCTTAAACTACCGCATCTGTAGTGGTGGTTATTTTATAAAACCCGTTAGGGCATTCGTTAACATAAAAGATTTACTCAATGATTACTTCAAATATCACTACCGACAAAAAATGGTCCGTATTCTTGGCGGACGATGATGCCACTGATCAAGAAATATTTAGTGATGCCTTGGCTGAAATTAACGCTCCAATTTCCTTACGCACTTTTAACAATGCTTTAGAATTACTTAAGGAACTTGAGACCGGCACTGCTTTACCTGATGTTATTTTTTTGGATCTTTACATGCCTGTAATGGACGGTAGCGACTGTCTAATTAAAATCCGTAAGAATCCATTGTTTCAGAATGTTCCCATAGTCTTATATTCAACCGAATTTGATATAGACCGTATTGAGGAACTTTTTGAATGTGGAGCCAATAGATATCTAAGAAAAACCGCGTCGTTTGAATCTCTTGTGTCGTCTCTTGAAAGAACGCTTGATTCATTAAAAAGAAATGCAATTAGTGGCCCCGCATTAATTAATATTGTGGTCTGATCATTTTAGGAAAGGGGAGACTCATTAAGGTCTTATTTGTTTCATAGTATTTAAAATTAAAGTTATTAAAGACTATTATTACATTCTCCTAGTATTCAGCTTCGTTATAGTACTAATGGCCTTTTTGCCATTAGTACTATCTCGTATAAAAGTTTCTTTTACCGTACCGTTGCTACTTATTGGTTTTTTAACCTATTACCTAGGGGTACCCGTAAATTGGCCTGAACCCATATGGGGCAATAAACAGGTAACAATAATTACGGAAATAATAGTAATTATTAGCCTTATGGGGGCGGGTTTAAAACTAGGCATGAGATATAGTCCTAGGCATTGGAAAAATACATTGCGGCTCATACTGATTACCATGCCGTTATACATCTCGTTTTTGTTTCTTATCTGTCATTATTTTTTAGGTTTTGATGGAGCATCTTCGCTATTAATTGCTGCCGTCTGTGCACCTACGGACCCTGTATTGGCAGCGGAGCTCCAGTTAAAAAAGGACGAAATGTATGATAAGAAAAATACGGGAATGCGCTATTTACTTACTTCTGAAGCTGGTTTGAACGATGGTATGGCGTTTCCGTTCGTGTTTTTGGCAATTTTATGGTCTCAAAGCACTTCATTTCAAAATATAGATCTCACCTATTGGTTTGGTTATTATATGGCGTTCAAGATTATTGGAGGGGTACTTATTGGAAGCTTATTGGGTTTTGTCTTTAGTTATCTGATTCGTAACCTAAAGTCCATACATAAAAACAAGGTTCTTTCCGGATTTGTTGGAATAGGTCTCGCATTTTTTTCTTTTAGCCTTGCAGAGCTATTGAGTACTTATGGATTCCTTAGCACGTTCTTTACCGGCTTGTTCGCACAATATCACTTTCACAAAAAACTGAAGCAAACTGAGCAAACGGACAATATAAATTTCGATGAAGATAAACAGGAGATTTTATTGTTCAACGAAAAGATAGAGGAGTTTCTAATAATGGTATGGACTATTCTTTTTGGAGGTTTTATAGCATCGGGAATTTTAAATTTTGCCACTTGGCAAGGAATAGTAATCGCTTTGGTTACTATTATTGTCATTAGACCTCTCACCGGTAGAATAGCTTTAATGGGAACTCCCTTTACGGAACCTAAAAAATGGGCCGTTTCATCCTTTGGAATTAAGGGGGTAGGCTCTTTTTTCTATTTGGCATTTGCGTTACATGAAGGGAATTTTATTGCTACTAACGAAGTTTATGCATTTGTGTCTTATGTAGTACTGTTCAGTATTTTAATTCATGGAATTACAGGGCCTAGTGTTATATCCTATTTCAAGAAAAATAATCCAGGTTAATGGATGTTTTATTTTAGACCTAGGTAGAAATTATACTCTATTCAATCTAAAAGAAAGATTTGATACTATGTATTAAGAGTATCAAATTATCGCTTTGCATCACTTTCGGATAAATACAAAAACTACATTTAATATTGCTTAACACCTTGTTTGTTATAAAATAACAGGATTAAAATGTAATGTATATGGAAATGCAAAAAACACCTAAAAAAAGATTGGCCATAATTGGTTCTGGCCCAATGGCCATATATCTATTGAAACATATAAACGACCGTGTAAACATCCTCAAACAAGAGATAGGTAGTATTATTATTTTTGAAAGTGGTAAAAACATGGGCATGGGTATGCCGTATACTCCAGAAACTACGGATGTTTATAATCTATCCAATATATCTTCCGAAGAAATTCCTGAGCTTATAGATACTTTGGGAGATTGGTTGCGTAAGCAGGATAAGTCGGTTTTACAATCTTTGAACATTACAGAGTTTCCTATCAACGATTCTGAAGTATATAGTCGTTTGGCGCTAGGACAATATTTTCGGTCGCAGTACATCCTATTGATTAATAAATTAAAGGCCAAGGGCGTTTCCATTACCGAATTTGCCGAAAACAAAATTGTAGATATTCTACCTGGATTTGATGAAGTTGGAGTGGTAGATCAAGACCACCATACGCATGTCTTGGACAAGATTGTTATAGCTACAGGCCATGAGTGGAAGAATGAGGAAAAGAGTGGAGCAGGCTATTTTTCCAGTCCATGGCCCATACATAAGATTTTACCTCAACAAGGCCACCTGTACAATTTTACGATTGGTATTTTAGGAGCTTCGCTGAGTGCTTTTGATGTGGTTACTTCTCTTGCGCATCGTCATGGAGAGTTTGTTAAAGAAGCTGGTCAACTGATTTTTAAACCACATAAGGACGCTCCCGATTTTAAAATTGTACTGCATTCCGCCGAAGGATGGTTGCCCCACCTGCAATATGAACAGCGTAAAAGCATTCGGGAAATTTACAGGCATACCAGCAGGGAAGAGATTTTGTCCTTAGTTGATGATTTGGGTTTCTTAAGATTGGAAACCTATTTTAATGAGGTTTGTAAACCTGCATTAAAAGAAGCACTTTTTAAAGATCGCTTAGAAGAGGTTGCCCATAGATTGGACTCTCCCGATTTCGGGTTTGCTAACTTTGTTGAGGTCATGTCCAAAAAACATGAATACACCAATTCCTTTAATGGAATGAAACAGGAAATGGTAGCTGCCAAAGATTCTGTGGAAAATAATAAACCCGTACATTGGAAAGAAACACTTGATGATTTAATGTACGGACTCAATTTTCATGCAGAACTACTGCCTGCCGAAGATCATTTCTTTTTTAGAAAAAAGGTAAAGCCTTTTTTAATGAACGTCATTGCTGCAATGCCCCTTTCATCCGCCAATATTCTTTTGGCACTCTATGATGCGGGTCGTATAGATTTAATTAGTGGGAAGGTGAAAATACTGAATTCCGATTCCAACTCTGGGACAACTCATGTTGAAGTAAAAGACTTGGAAGGAGAAACTAGAAGTATAGCTTACAAGATGTTTATTGAATGTGGAGGGGATGGTACTATAGAGTTGACGGACTATCCCTTTCCGTCACTCGTTTCCGCAAAAAGTGTTCGGGAAGCTAGGGCCAAGTTTTCATCTGAAAAGGGCAAAGAAGAAGTGGAGGAATATGTTTCTAAGGAAAAAATATTCTCAGAAAATGGCAGATTATACGTGTATACCGGGGGTATAGACATAGATACAGCATACCGGATTATTGATGGTAATGGAAATCCAAACAATCACATAAACAATATTGCCTTTACGCACACATTAGGGGTAAGACCTTATTCCTATGGGCTGCAAGCATGTAGTGCTACAAGTGAAATCTTGGTCGATTTTTGGTTGTCACAAATTTCGGGAGACAATACAGGAACCATCCAAATACGGGAAACCACTAAAATTTACGAAAGTAATACACATCTATAGAACTAACTCAGGGCTTTGCGGATTTCTTATCTTTGTTTAATTACCCAGATTTAATGCCAAGAGTGAATTTAATCAAAACATTTTGGGTGTACAGAATTGGTTTTTGGTTTTCTGCTATTGTATGATTTGTTCCGTTGAGCAATTGCCAATGGTTAAGAGCTCATTCCATTGAGTGGTGTATCTGGGACTGCGATGTTCTTTTATAAGCGCCCACTCCTTGTCACGGTTGCCCACCGTAGCAAGTTTAATTTTATTCTTACCGTACTTGCTGTTAAGATAATCCATTACATGCGTTATTGCAGGACTTTCAGTTTTGTGAGGGCTATTGAACAGATTAGTTTGGATAGTATTTTTATGCACCAATTGAGTTAGGTTGACACCTACTTTCTTGTAACGATAACCGGGTTTATAAATCTTCCGTAGGGCTTTAAGGGCTTCATTGGTTAGCTTGGCCGTACTATCCGTAGGGGTGTCTAGTGTAATAACTATTTTATTATAGTACTGCTTGTCTATGGCACTATGTTGATTGGTCTGTAAGAATACTTCCATTTTTGAGGCAGCACTGTGCTGCTGTCGCAGAAGGTCGGCAACTTCAGCTACATATGAGCTACAAGCTTCTTCTATTAATCCTAAATCCGTTAGTTTAAAACCGAATGATTTTGCAGTACCAATTCCTTTTTTCTCATTGGGAAATGATGTCAACTGCAAACAGGGCATATTGTTCAATTCTCTCCAAAGGCGTTCACCAATTACCGTCATCTCTTTCCTAACCCACGCAACCGGCATATTTGCAAAATCTAGGGCAGTTTTAATATTCTTGGATTCAAGCCGTATGGCATGTTTTTTACCTATTCCCCAAATATCCTTTACCCTAAGACTTTGTAACAGATATTTTCTTTTTTCTTCGGAATCAACAATGTAAACATTATTATTTGAAGGTATTTTTTTTGCTAATTTGTTGGCGAGTTTGGATAAGGATTTAGTTGTTGCAATTCCTACACCAACTGGTATTCCCGTATTTTTTTCAATTGTATTTTTAATATGATGGGCCAATTCTTGAAGGTTTTCCTTTTGGTAATGTGTCAAATCTATAAAGCTTTCGTCAATACTATATTCTTCTACCTGTGGCGAAAACAATTTTAGGGTATCCATAACTCTTCGGGACATATCACTATAAAGCGTATAGTTAGACGAAAAATAGGTGACGTCATGCTGATCCAGCAACTTTCTTATTTTAAAAACAGGTTGAAACATAGGAATTTCAGTTAACGCCTTAGCCTCTTTATTTGCGGCGATAATGCAACCATCATTGTTGCTGAGAACAACCACAGGTTTATTTTTAAGGTCTGGGCGGAAAACTTGCTCACAGGATGCATAAAAACTATTGCAATCTACCAACGCAATCATAAAACGGATTTAATTATAAAAGTTATAACTCCCCATATATTCAGCTCTGAGTTAAGATTTTTATCCATGTGCACTACATTAAAGGTATCATCCATAGTAGCCAACACGAGCTGATTGCTCTTTGGAGTCATGGATTTATCAACTATAAGCACATCATTCTCAACAATATTGAATTCTTGGAAATGGTTGTCGGCAACCCTAATAAAAAACGTTGCGGAAGGGTTCGTGACTAATATCTCGTTCAAGTCTATTCTAGGTTCGTTATAATGTGTTGCCGGGCTTGAAAAACCAGTTTGTACAGGTCTTTCGACCCTAAAATTTCTCTCGGATTTTTTTATCAGATTTATCTTCTGTTCCATTACACTTTAACTTGTTAGGCTAATTGATTTAAGACAACTATTATAAAACATGGAATTAATCCAAAATTACGGATATATTCCATATTAAAATGTTTTTGGCTCTAATTTTTATGTAATTACTATGGAATTTGCCCACTATAAATTGAACTCTCTTTTAGATTTTATCCGGTCAATTAAATACGAGTTAGAGCAACTGTATTGGGATTCAGGTAGGTAACTTCAACATTCAATAATTAAAATGTTAGATATGAGTACAATAATTAAATCTAGTAAAGAAGGATTAAATAACGAAGTTCAACAAAACCGAGGGCTTGGTAATGAATATGAAAGACAGGGAAATACTTCCGAAGAAGTTGGAAAACCTGTTGATAACGGTGGTGTTTCAATATCGGTAGATGAAGAGCATCTAAGAAAACAATGGTTGGCGGTAAGGGATGAATATTTGGCCAATTTTCCTGAATTGGATGGCGTGGATGACCACAATGAAAAGGATAACATAGGGGTCTTAATCAATAGTCTAGCGAAAAAAAGACAGCAAACCCCGGAAACCATACAGCATGAAATTATGAATTGGTCCGCTAGTAAATAAGTGGTCATCAGAATTTGTACTATTATAAAATCTAGCCAAGTGTTATGAAGGAAAGCGCAACTACTATATCAGAATCAATAACCTTGTTCTATAATAATTTTATAGAGCGGTTACCTGGGATAGGTATAGGCGTCCTTATCATAATACTTGGTTTATTATTAGGCTCATGGATAGGAGGTTTTGTAAAAAGAAGATTGGCCATCCGGACAGGTGATCCCTTAATGAGTAAATTTCTGGGGCAAGCTATCAAATACATCTTAGTTATTGTAGCCATAATGCTTGCATTGGAAGCTTCGGGTCTAGGTGCAATAGCAACTGGAATATTAACGGCGGCCGGTGCAAGTGCCGTGGTGCTGGGTTTTGCCTTTAAGGATATTGGTCAAAATTTTATCGCCGGAATCATAATGGCCTTCAGCAGACCATTTGATGTAGACGATACCGTGCAAATAGATGATAACTTTGGAAAGGTAAAAGCTTTAGAGTTTAGATATACAAAATTAAAGACTTTTGACGGGAAGGACGTTTACATTCCTAATAGTGATGTTTTGACCAAGCCGGTCACGAATTATACCGAGGACGGTTTTTTTAGATGGGACTTCAACATTGGTATTGCCTATGAGGATAACATTGAAGGGGCAAAGGAGACTGTTTTAAAAGCTTTAGGAAAGGAGCCAAATGTTATAGAGGATGAGGAACACGAAAATTTTGTGATTGAGGACGAACTAGCCACTAGCACAGTAAACCTAAAGGTGTTTTTTTGGGTAGATACTAAAGATTTCAGAAGGATGGCTCTGATTACTAAGGGTAATGTGGTGCGGAATGTAAAGGAAGAACTAGAATTGGCAGGTTTCTATATGCCAGCCGATATACAAGAGATAAAGTTATATGGAGGCGAAACGGAGTTTCCTGTGAAGGTTAGCTCATTATCGGAATAAAGGCGGGCTTCTTTTTTACATATAATTTTGACATGAGCTTGTGTACTGCGACTAATGGTTACAGCATATTACCGAAAAAATTTAAGGGTAGGGCAGAGTAGTTTGTCACGAACAAGGTTTAACACTATTTAA
This sequence comes from Zobellia sp. 1_MG-2023, assembly GCF_030549125.1. NCBI lineage: Bacteria > Pseudomonadati > Bacteroidota > Flavobacteriia > Flavobacteriales > Flavobacteriaceae > Zobellia > Zobellia sp. 1_MG-2023. Next base: position 24,923 of record NZ_JAUOSY010000014.1, read on the forward strand.
CATCTATATAAACAAAAAAAAGGAGCTACTGTATAGTAGCTCCCAATCATTTACTACGTAGTAAACTTAAGCTAAATCTTCAAGAGACTTAATCTTATTCAAATCTGTTCTAATCTTTAATTTCTGATCACGTATAAGGGCAGCTATTGATGCGGGTAGCGTTGCATCATCCAGAACTTCATCATATTCTTCTATGGCCGCTTTGTCTCCTCTAATAGCTTCTTCCAACATAGACTCATCGTTATCTGCCGAAAAGAGGGCTTTGATATCCATCCAAGCTCTATGGATACTACCTGTAAAACTACTATTGTCGTCAATAGAATCATAACTGGCTATCATTTCCGTTCTTAAAGCATTGTTGAATTGAGCACGCTCGCGTGATTTGTTGTCAAAATAAGCCTTTAGATTTGGGCTATCTGCATTCTCTGCAGCTTTCTTATAGCCTTTTTCGGCATCTCTATTTTTCTCTAGTATCTCTTCTAATTGATCAACTAACTTTTCATATTTTGTTTCCATGATAATCTTATTTTATTTGGGTTAATAATGGTAAAGTTTCATTTTTTAGATAACATCTATTATTGCAATAACTAATTTTAATGACCTTAAAAGATTAATTCTATTAGTTGTAATAGATCCAACCTATTAATATGTACCAAGCCGTTGTTCGGTAGTTATTAAATTAGGTTCGTAGGCTGCGCGCCATTAATCATTATTTACGATAAAGGCATGGATTACACCTGGTAACCAAGCCAACATAGTAAGCAAGAGGCTTATCAAAAAAGTAAAGCCTAGACCATGTTTGAGAAATACGGACAATGGTGGTAATATTATATTTAAGATAATTGTGATTAAAGACATGATATATTAAATTTTGGTTCACACCAAAAGTAACTCCTACCTAGCAGAGTAGTTGACCGTAATCATGGTATGATTAACTGTATGACATCAAGGTAATCTAATGTGGCATTCACCTAAATTCAGAATCAATAATTTTAATCCATTTTGTTTTTGAATTTTTAGAGTTCTCTAGTTTTAGTCTTATAAGATTAGATTTTTAACCCTAAACCTTTTTCTCTCACAAATATTCCTTAACAGAGTTTGGAATAATTAATATCACGTTTAATTTCGGTCGTCAATGAATTTTAAAAAATGTAATTATGAAAAAGCACATAAAAAAAATAGCTGTTTTATTCTTCGTTACGGCCCTTATTGTTTCTTGTAGCAAAGACAATGACCCTGCCGATGATGATTTCTTTGTGGGAACTTATAAAGGTTCAATCAGTTATTCCGAGACTTCTGGAAACACAAGCATTTCTACGGACGATGGGCGTGTAACGTTAGTAAAAGTTGGAGATTCATATAATTTTGATTTTTCAGATGGGATTCCAAGTCTAAAAGGCATAAAAATTGACAAGAACGAGAATATCCTGATCAGTAGTGATGGAGGAATACAAATAGATGAAGGCAATCTTACTATAGCCTATACCAAAGATGGAGAGGTGTGGGGTGCAGATTGTACTAGATAGCAACAAATGAATTTAGCCGCTCTCAATTGAGCGGCTAATTTTTTTGCCTTTCCGTTTAAGAGCTAATAATTTTATGAAGTTGATTAAAATCCATTACCATTGATACATCAATTTCGTACGGTTTATTTATATCCCCTTCTTTAAAATTGTGCTTAGAACATTTTTTTGAATTATTGAAAGCATAGGTATTTCTCAAAAAAAGTTGAGACTAATTTAAACTCAATGCAAAACTTCTTGAGGTCAGATATTACAGCCTGAACATTTCTTATAACAAAGGCTTTTTTAAATTCTAATTACAAGAGGCGAGATACCGGATAGGGAAATCACCTTTTAATATTCATTATTTACATGGGGTATTATTATCGATTATAAAATTTATTGATAATGGATTAAGTAAATCCGCAATTCGTTTTTCTCTTTTAGTGCTGTTTTCAGTTTTTGTCATACCCTTTTAAGACATGGGTTTGTTTCATCAAAAATTCTTTAACCTTGCTACAATGTACTGAATATAAGTTGTTTAAGGTTTGTTCGACTGTCCAGAAAATCTTTTTGATTACAAGGTTTCAAATCTCAATTTAGGTCATTTTATAAAATGAAGCGAAATAGAGACTATCTAAAAGTAGTTTTATAAGGCAAATTAAAGAGTTCTCAACTCTTGACAACTAACTTAAACTTAACTCACTTATGCGAAAGAAAATTACAATGTTTTTCTTGGTGCTACTTTGTGCACCATTTTTTGCATTGGCGCAGCTAAACGTGACCGGAACGGTCATAGATGATTTGGGATTACCCTTGCCTGGCGCTTCAATTGTTTTAAAGGGAACTACTAATGGTGTTACCACAGATTTTGACGGAAACTTTTCCATACAGGCCAATGAAGGCGATGTATTGGTGTTTTCGTACATAGGTCTAAAGAATAAGGAGGTAATCGTTACTTCTGAAGTGGTAAATGTGGCCATGGAGAGCGATATATCACAACTTGATGAAGTCGTAATTATTGGTTATGGTACCACCACCAAAAAAGATGCCACCGGTGCAGTACAATTATTAACTGCCGATGACTTGAACAAGGGTGCCATTACTACTGCAGACCAAATGATTACCGGTAAATCTGCTGGTGTACGTGTGGTAAATAATGGTGGCGATCCAGATGCGGAAATTAACATAAGAATTCGCGGTGGTTCTTCCTTGAATGCTAATAACAGTCCATTGATAGTGATTGATGGAGTACCGTTATCGAATCAGAATCCCGCAGGGCAAGCAAATCCTTTAACATTGATAAACCCTAATGATATTGAATCTTTCTCAGTATTAAAAGATGCTTCTTCTACCGCTATTTATGGGTCTAGAGCTTCTAATGGGGTTATTATAATCACTACAAAGTCCGGTACTAAGGGAGCACCTCAATTTAATTTCTCCTCTAATGTACAGGTGGGGACATTGAGCAATCAAATAGATATTTTTGATTCTGCAGGGTTCGTAGATTTTATTCAGGGAACTTATCCGGATAGTGCAGGATTTTTAGGGTTAAACGGTACTGTTTATAATACCAATTGGCAGGAAGAGATTTACAGAACCTCTTACACCATTAATAACAACCTAACGGCCAGAGGGAATTTATTTAACAAAATCCCAATAAGAGCTTCTTTTGGACATTCTGAAATTGCAGGTATTTTAAAAGAATCCCAATTGGACAGGTATACGGCTTCTTTAAATATTGCTCCTGAGTTTTTTAATGAACATTTAAAAGTTACTATTAACGCAAAGGGTATTGCTACTGAAAAAGACCAACCGGATTCGGGAGCCATAGGCAGTGCGTTGGCTTCCAACCCTACATTACCCATTTATGACCCACAGGGAGGAATTTTTGGTGGTTATTACCAGTTGACCGATGATCAAGGTATTGTTGGTCCGGCAAACCCATTGGCCTTGTTAAAACAAAGAGAGCGTAATGAAGATGCGGACCGCTTTATTGGTAGCGCTGAGTTTAGATATAAGATACACGGTTTGGAAGATTTAACGGCCGTGGTAAATACGGGTATTGATTACTCGGAATCTACCATAAACGAATATTTCTTGCCAAGTGCTGTTGGGGCATATACGGTATTTAATGGTCTACCAATTTTCAACAACTTTAGCGAGAGTTTCAGCGAAAAACAAATAAAGAGAGACCACTTATTGGATGCGTATTTATCCTATGCCAAGGATTTTAGTGGGGCATTGAATAAATTGGATGTGCAAGCGGGCTACGCTTACCAAAACTTTACGAATCAGGGAACTACTTTTCCGACAACTACAGAAAATGGTTTTCGTGAGCCACAACAACCGTTTAAATATTACACAGAATTGAATTTGCAATCGTTCTTTGCCAGGGCAAATTTAACTTTTTACAATAATTTCTTGTTTACGGCTTCTGTGAGGGCAGATGCTTCTTCTTTATTTTCTGAAGACGATAGATGGGGCTATTTTCCAGCCGCCGCTTTAGCTTGGAAATTAGATGAAGAGAATTTTTTAGAGGGAGCTAATTGGATAGACCAATTGAAATTAAGGATTGGTTGGGGACTCACAGGGCAACAAGACATTACAGGTCCGGTGGGCTACTTTCCGTATACCGCTTTGTACGATGATGGCGATCCAACCGTAAGTTATATTTTCGGGAATGAGGTGGTTACCACCTATAGGGCTAACGCCTTTAACCCAGATTTAACTTGGGAAAAAACCTCCACTTATAACGTTGGTATTGACTTTGATTTCTTCTCCAATGTTTTGAGTGGTAGTGTGGATGGTTATATCCGGAATACAACTGACTTGTTAGCAGAGGTACCACAGTCCGAAGGTGCCTTAAGAAACAGATTTGTGAGTAACGTGGGGGAAACTGAGAGTAAAGGTTTTGAAGCTGCGTTACAGTTCAGGCCAATCCAGACAGATAATTTTTCGTTGGAATTCAATGCGAATGCAGCTTTTAATGAAACCTATATTACTGATCTAGATAATATTACCCAGTTTTCAAGCGGCGGTGGTATTGGTCGTGGTACCGGTATAAACATTGGGCAAACTGCAGTTGGTGAGCGTAATCGTACGTTTTGGTTATATGAGCAGGTTTATGATGCTGATGGAAAAGTTATTGAGGATGCTTTTGTAGATCAGAATGGTGATGGAGTTATCTCTGATGCCGATAGAAGATTTATTCCTTTTGAACCCAAATGGACATATGGTTTTGGAACCTTTGTGCAATATAGGAACTTAGATTTAACAGTAAATTTAAGAGGACAACTTGGGGGTAACGTATATAACGCCAACCTATTGAATAGAGGATTTGCACAGGCAGCTATTCCACAAACAGATTCTGGCTTTATCAACAACACTTTGGATTTGTTTGATGGTGTGCAATACAACGGGTTTCCAGAAATCCCTTCGGATACACAAGCGTTGTCGGACTTTTACTTATCGGATGCTTCATTTTTAAGATTGGATAACATAACCATAGGTTATAGCCTTAAACCATTTGAAGATAAGAAATTGAGCCTAAGGTTCTATGGTTCGGCCAACAACGTATTTGTTATCACGGATTATGATGGTTTAGACCCTGAGAATTTTGATGGTATTGAGACTTCGCCCTATGCACGTCCACGTACCTACACATTAGGATTGAATCTTGACTTCTAAAAACTAACTACAGATGATTAAAAAGATAATATTCGGACTATTTACAGCTACGGTTTTAGTGGGCTGTACAGACGATTTAAATACAGAACCAAGAGTAGAGCAGAGTTTGGGTAACCTATTGGATTCGGACCCTAATGCCACATTAGGAATTCTGGGCAAACTATATGGAGGCTTGGCCCTGCACGGTATTGGTATACCGGGTAGTAGTAACCAACAAGCGGATATCGCTGGAGATGACCCAGGGGAAACCGTATTCTTCAGGGCAATCTGGAATATGCAAGAACTCACTACCGATATAGCCAAAAACCGATGGGGAGATGGCGGGCTAGACCCATTGACTACAGCAACCAACTGGGTACCTACCAACAAATTCTTTGGCTATCTATATAATAGAAGTTATTTCAACATTGCACAGATAAACAACTTTATTATAGATGTGCAGAGAACCGATGAGCCAAATGCAGATGTATATGTGGCTGAAGCTCGTTTTTTACGTGCCTTGTTCTACTACTACCTAATGGATACTTTTGGAGGTGTTGTATTGGTCACGGAAGCAGACGGTGTAACGGGTGTGAGTAGAGCAAAGAGTACCCGAACGGAAGTTTTCGAGTTTGTGGAGAGTGAACTATTGACAGTAGAAGAAACCATTCCTGCGAGCAATGAATATGGTAGGGCAAACAAAGCAGCGGTACACATGTTGTTGTCTAAAATCTATTTGAACGCCCAAGTATACACAGGCACAGATAGGTATTCAGATGCTTTAATCTATAGTGAGAAGGTAATTTTAGAGTCGTCGTTTACGTTAGATGACGATTACCAATCCATCTTTCAAGGAGATAACTTTACATCTCCAGAAATTATTTTCCCAATTATTGGAGATAGAAATTCCGTACAATCCTTTGGTACGGCAACCTATCTTACTAATGGTAGTTTAGGCGATACCACCATGCCAATTGCAGAATTTGGAAATTCTGAAAGTTGGTTCGGGCACCGTTGTACTCCAGCTATTTACGGTTTGTTCGGTGATTTGGAAACAACTGGGGATAGCAGGGCTATCTTCTGGACGGAAGGCCACAGTTATGAGATGGATGATTATCGTACTTGGGAAAGTGGTTACCCAACTACCAAGTTTCAAAATCAATACTCGGACGGTAGTTCGGGTCAAAGTAATTTTTCCGATACGGACATTCCTTTATTCCGTTTGGCAGATGCCTATTTAATGTACGCCGAAGCCCAATTTAGGGGAGGCGGCGGTTCTGCTGCTCAGGCGGTTGATTATATCAATGCCCTGCGAGAAAGAGCATATGGGGATACTAGCGGTAACATTACCGAAGCAGACCTTACCGAGCAATTTTTGATAGACGAGCGTGCGCGAGAGTTGTATTATGAGGGGCATAGAAGACAGGATTTAATACGTTTTGACCGCTTTACGGGAGGAACTTACAATTGGCCGTGGAAAGGTAATGTGGTAGATGGAACATCAATTCCGGACCATTACAATCTATTTCCGTTTCCATTGGAAGCCTTACAGGCAAACCCGCTATTGGAACAAAACCCAGGCTATACTAACTAAAAACTAAAACGATGAACAGAAATTTGGTATTTATATACACATCCATCGTAGCAATGGCACTTTTAGTGACAGGTTGTAGCGATGATGACGAAAGTATTAGAGTAAGTGATGCTGCTAGCACCCAATTAACTTTGTCTTCTATGGACGCTCTTAATCTAACGAGAGATATGACGGGTGAAACTGTACTGGGCCTCAATTGGTCGGCACCTGATTTTGGTTTCTCAGGAGCGGTACCTACCTATAACGTAGTTCTAGGTGTAGATACGGACACGGAAGCAATGCCCGCGCGCATAAATGTTGGCAATGTACTCAGCAAAAATTTCTTTGCGGAAGAACTGAATGAAGCCATTTCGGATGCCGGTGCGTTGGCAGGCTTGGAAAATGAAGTTAAAATTTGGGTAGAAGCTTTATTGGGTAAGGAGGTGGTAGCTTCCTCGGCTGAGCGGGCATTGACCATTACAGGTTATGCTACCTCATTTGATCTAAGTTCCCCTTGGGGACTGATAGGTTCGGCCACGCCAACAGGATGGGATGGTCCAGATGTGCCGGTATATGCAACGGCTATTGCAAATGAATTTGTTGCATATGTTACCTTAACGGACGGCGAGCTAAAAATTAGAAGAGACAACGATTGGACGGTTAATTATGGAGATACCGGGGCAGACGGTACCCTAGACCTAGATGGTGATAATATTCAGGTTACCTCAGGTACTTATAAAGTCATGTTTAGCTTAAATGATTTTAGCTATGCCATTGAACCGTTTACATGGGGATTAGTGGGTGATGCTACGCCAACTGGATGGGATGGTCCGGATACACAACTAACCTATGACTCTTCTACTGACCAATGGAGAGCGGTACTAACTCTAACCGATGGTGAAATGAAGTTTAGGCAGAACAATGATTGGGCCGTAAACTTTGGGGATTCCGGGGCTGATGGTACCCTAGAAGAAAATGGCGATAACATTCTTGTAGAGGCTGGTAACTATCTGGTTTCTGCAGACTTTACTAATAATCTTTATACCATAGAGCCTACGGATATTTGGGGCTTGGTAGGTGATGCCGCACCAAATGGGTGGGATGGTCCCAATATGCGTTTCAATCCGGATTATGCCAATGAAGGGGTATGGATTCTAGAAAACGTGACAGTATTAGATGGTGAAATTAAGTTCAGAACTAATGATGCGTGGGATTTAAATTATGGCGATGATGGTAATGACGGTACCTTAGAATCAGATGGCGCTAATATTCCGGTAAGTGCAGGTACTTACACCATCAAACTTTTCTTGGCAGATGCCGATAACCCAACCTATACTATCGAATAAATTAAAAATTATGAAAATCAAAAACTATATAAAAATAAGTCTAGCTGCGCTAACTGTATTGATCGCAGCCTGTACCAATGATGATTTTTCAGAGCTAAAGGTAAAAGAAGCCAACGATGCCGAAGATTTAGCTTCTGGTTCGGCAGTCGGAAGAACGGAAGCATTAGTGCCAGGTAATGGTGTTATGATGCAGGCCTTCTATTGGGACGTAACCGAAGGAGGAATATGGTGGGACAATGTTGAATCTAAGTTGAATGGCTGGGCGGCAAATGGTATTGATGCTATCTGGATACCGCCTATTTCTAAAGGCCAGAGTGGTGGCTTTTCCATGGGGTACGACCCCGCAGATTACTTTGACTTTGGTGATTTTCAGCAACATGGTACTGTTGAGACTCGTTTTGGTAACCGTGAAGAGTTGGAAAAAATGATCGGTACTGCTCACGAGAATGACATTGCCGTAATTGCGGATATTGTTTTAAACCATAACTCGGGCGGTCAGTTGGAATACAATGAGTTTAGGCAAATTGAAACTTATACATTGTTTGAGCCTGCATCAGGTTTGTTCAATAGAACTTGGTTAAACTATTTGCCTAATGCAGAAAATTTGGAAGACGAAGGTCGTTTTGGCGGTTTCCCGGATTTGGATTTAAATAATGAGTATGTGCGAGATTGGTTATGGAATTCGGAGGAGTCCGTTGCTAATTACTATATGAACACGTTGAAAATTGATGGTTGGAGATTCGATTTTGTAAAGGGCTTTTCTCCTGATGTTGTTAAGGACTGGATAGCCACCGTAGGTGGGTATAGTATAGGCGAGAATTTTGATGGAAATGTAGAAGGCGTTGTACGCCCTTGGATAGAAGCATCCGGCGCCAATGCTTTTGATTTTCCCAACTTCTTTAATATGCGAAATGCTTTCTTGAACGGTAATTTAAACGAGTTGGTTAAACCAAGTTTAATTTCTACAGTACCGGACAAGGCAGTAACTTTTGTAGGTAATCATGATACAGAAGCCAGGGATGGTAGTAATGAGTTTCCTGATGAGTTTGAAACGCATGCATATGCTTACATCATGAGTGCTCCCGGATATCCATGTGTTTTTTACTCGCATTATGAGGCTAGTGGAGAGGAACAAAAAACTAAAATCAATCAGTTAATTAAGATTCGCTCAGAACTAGCTGCGGGAGATTGGACTGTAAACCATGTTTCTAATGAGGAATTTGTAGCGATTAGGGGTGGTGATGCAGAGAAGCCAGGTTTGGTACTTTACATTAATCTTAGTGGGGCAGAGGTAACAAGAGAGGTTCAAACCCATTGGGCCAATGCCTACATCAAAGATTACACAGAAGAATACTTGATTTTTGAGCAATCAGATGCTAATGGAACGGTAACATTAAAAGCACCTGCAAATGGGTATGCAATCTGGGCGGCTACGCAAGATGAACAATTAGCTTTTCCCGAAGCTTTATATGTGCCTGGGGGCTATCAAGGTTGGGATCCAGTTTCTGCGCCAATGCTTAATGCGGTAGAATTACCAAACCTAGCAGGTACCTATAGGGGGCATGTGAGATTTACAGATGCGAGTAACGAATTTAAACTTACGGATGCAGCTAACTGGGAAAATGGAATATATGGTGATGAGGGTGACGGTACTTCGGGTGTACTTGTTTCTCCTGGAAATAATATTGTTTTATCAGGTCCTCAAGATTATGAAATCAATGTAGACTTAGTTAATAATACATTTTCTGCAAACACTTGGGCAATAATTGGTTCTGCCACGCCAAATGGTTGGGATGACCCAGATTCTGACATGTCTTATGATTTTGATAGAAATGTTTGGACAATTACTGCGAACCTTACTGATGGAGAATTAAAGTTCAGGGCCAACAATGGTTGGGACGTAAATCTTGGAGATGCTGGCGCTGAAGGTTCGTTAGAAGATGGAGGTGGGAATATTCCTGTAACCGCCGGTAGTTATCAGATAGATTTGGACGTTGTCAATAAAACTTTTAGTCTTGGTACTTGGGCAATTATAGGTTCTGCAACCCCTAACGGATGGGACGACCCCGATACGGATATGGTTTACGATATGACCAATAATGTATGGACAATAACTACTGATTTGTTGCCGGGTGAAATGAAATTTAGGTTTAACGATACGTGGGATGTAAACTTAGGTAATACCGGAACTGATAATTCATTACGTCAAGATGGAGATAATATTATGATATCAACTGCAGGCAGTTATACAATCAACTTAGATATTATGACCAATACGTATACTATTAATATGAATTAGGAAGTTAGTTTAGTTAGTTTATTAGTTCATAAAGGTTGTCATTTGGCGACCTTTATTTTTTTAGTTTACCCCATCTTAAAAATTAAATTTACGGTTGTCAATTGTCATTCGTTATTTCTATATTATTTCAAGTCAAATACTATATTTGAGAAGTAGGTTCTTAATGGCTTTGACCTACTTATATGGCGAACGGTAATCTCGGTTCATTTACATTTATTAAAAGTTTTGGGTTAAATGATTTTCAATAAAATTTTCGGACAAATTTTTTTAACGGCTAATTATTTCAAATTTTTTTGGATAGCCATAATTTATCTGAACATAGGCAGTTTGGTCGCTCAAACAAATTTTGTGATAGATTATGTGCCAAAAGACACCAAACCATCAGACATACTGTATTTAACGGGAACATTTAATAATTGGAACCCTGCAGATGTAAATTACAAGTTTACAAGAAAAACTGATGGAACATATGAGTTAAGAAATAAGTTTTTTAATGGGTCTTGGATATCCTATAAAATTACTAGAGGTAGTTGGGCTACTGTAGAGGTCAAAAAAGATGGAACACCGCTAACGGTAAGAAAACACTCTTTTAACAATGCAACAGAAGAAACGTTAGTCTTACAAGTGGCGGGTTGGTCCGACACTTTTTACGAACTAACCAAACCTAAAGAAGTAACGATTCTTATAACGGAAATACCCCGAAACACTCCTCCAAATTCCTCAATATATATATGTGGTAATTTTAATGGTTGGGTACCAGGAGATCAACGTTACAAAATGAAACAGCTTGCCAACGGAAACTATCAAATAGAGGTTCCTGTTTATACAGCGCCGTTGGAATATAAGTTTACTCGCGGTAATTGGCTAACAGTTGAGGGTAATAGCTATGGCAGGCCTATACCCAATCGTATATTGAGTAGTAAAGAAATTAGTCTGAACCAGCCCATAAAAAACAGAATAACATATTGGGAAGACCAGTCTTATGGTATATTTAACCCTTATACCTTACTTTTAATCCTTACAGCTTTACAAGGCTTTTTTCTAATATTCATTATTAATTCCGGTAGGAACAATAACAAGTGGGCCAATCAGGCATTAAGTGTTCTCATTTTTATCATATCGTTTACATTAATTTCTAGAGTAGTAATATATGATCGTGTAATCTATACAGATTATCCAAGACTATCACTATTAACTGATTTAGTCTTTTTCTTATATGGCCCCATTTTTCTAATATATATTGAAAGGTTATTGCAACATAGTAAAAAGTCCTTTTTGGCCTATTGGCCCCATTTTATACCCTTTTTAATACAGATTGCTTTATACATCACTTTTTCTTTTAATCCCACACATACCTTTATTGAGCAAAATTTATTTCAATCACTAGAATCTCCACCATACGCATTTTATGAAGTAATTGTACTGCTGGCGTTAGTTTTCAATATATGGTATTGGTTTAGAATTAAAGGGAAAATTAAAAAGTACTTTAAAAATATTGAAGTCAATTATTCTACAGATCAGAATATAAAATATTTGAATGTGATAATGTTGGTGCTTGGGATGTGTTTAGTATTATGGACGGTAATTGTTCTAGTTGATATCTATAGTACCTATAGTAATTATCCCATAAACTATACAGCAAATTTATTGATAGATATATTATGGGCCGTTTTTTCGGTGGTGGTTTATTTATTGGGGTATTTTGCTATAATGCAACCGGAAATTTTTAGAATGGCCGTTGTAGAAGTAGAAGAGTCAACACCGGAAGAAAATCGTTCGCAAATCAATACAAGCGAGTTGAAGGAACTTAAGCAGGCATTGCATTTAAAAATGATTCAAGAACAGGTTTATTTAAATCCAGAATTAAGTTTGCCGGAATTGGCCGAAAAAATGGATACCAATGTGCATACCCTATCCAAAACTATTAATGCGGGATATTCCAAAAATTTTAGGGATTTTGTAAACTATTACAGAATTCAAGATTTTATTGAGCGTGCCCAAGACGAAAAATACAAGAACCAGACCTTTTTGGCTATTGCTTTGGCCGTAGGTTTCAATTCCAAATCATCCTTTAACCGGTCATTTAAAAAAGTAACCGACAAATCGCCTAGAGAATATTTTAATGATCTGAAAGCGGACTAGTCCTTAATCTTAGAATAAGTATCATTTTACAATATATATAGACCAAGTTATAATATAAGTCGATATAGAAGCCAATTCTCTATAGTTTAGTCTTCTCAACTAAAACTAAATAAGATGAAAATTGCAACAACCTTAATGTTGGCTTTGGTATTTTCTTTTACTCAACTAACAGCCCAAAATTCAATAGATAGATTAGAACCGCCCAACTGGTGGGTAGGGATGGAGTATAATACTATAGAATTGTTGGTTCATGGTAATGATATTGCATCTCATGATGTAACCTTAAAACCTTATGAAAATGTGCAATTACTGAGCACTAAAAAGGGAGCCAATCCAAACTATTTATTTTTGAAGTTACATATAGAGAATACTGCGAAGCCAGGGAATTTGCAGTTAAACTTCCAGAAAAATGGAGCATCAATTTTTGTACAATCTTATGAAATAAAAGAGCGGGAAAACAACCGTAGAAATATAGAAGGCTTCAATACTTCGGACGCCATCTATTTGATTACACCGGACCGTTTTGTAAATGGTGACCCAAGTAACGATGCTGTTAAAGGAATGGTAGAAAAACCTAACCGAAATGATAAGGATGGAAGGCATGGAGGTGATGTAGCCGGAATTGTAAATCATTTGGGAGACATTAAGGATATGGGATTTACCGCCATTTGGACGAACCCAATTTTAGAAAATAACATGCCTAGTTATAGCTATCACGGTTATGCAATCACCGATTTTTATAAAGTAGACCCACGTTACGGAAGTAATGAATCCTTTAAGGCAATGTGTGATAAAGCTTCTGAAATGGGAATGAAGGTAATTATGGATATGATTGCCAACCATTGTGGACTAGAACATTGGTGGATGAAGGATTTACCATCTGATGATTGGATAAATCAATGGGATACTTATACCCAAACCAACCACAAAAAAACGGTGGTACTGGACCCATATGCAACAAAAAAAGATACGAAGGAATTTTTTGATGGCTGGTTTGTTCCAACAATGCCAGACTTAAACCAGCGTAATGAATCTATGGCCAAATATTTGATTCAAAATACTCTTTGGTGGATAGAGTATTCAGGTATTTCTGGCATCCGTATGGATACATACCCTTATCCTGATATGTATTTTATGCGAGACTGGACAGCAGCAGTAATGACCGAGTACCCTGATTTTAATATAGTAGGAGAAGAGTGGGTATTGCGTCCAACGATTGTTTCGTACTGGCAAAAGGGAAAAGAGAATACCAATGGCTATACATCAGAATTAAAAAGTGTTATGGACTTCCCGGTACAACACGCACTTACCACTTCATTAAATGACCCAAATTCATGGAATGCTGTTTACGAGGAATTAGGTCAAGATTATTTGTACCCGGATCCTAACAACTTGGTTGTATTTCCTGATAATCATGACATGAGCCGTATTTATACACAATTGATTGAAGATGAAGATTTGGTTAAGCTGGCCCTTACCTATATAGCTACTGTTCGTGGAATACCACAAATATATTACGGAACAGAAATATTAATGGGCAATAAAGGCACAGAAGATCATGGAGTTATCCGTATGGATTATCCTGGCGGATGGAAAAAAGATAAGGTAAATGCCTTTTCTGGAGAAGGTCTTACAGAGTCACAGGTGGAAACGAAGAATTACCTCACTCAACTTTTTAAATGGCGAAAAGATAATAAGGCAATTCATAACGGTAAGCTCGTTCATTTTGCCCCGGTCAATAACACCTATGTTTTCTTTAGGTATACAAAGGATGAAATGGTTATGGTGATATTGAACAAAGATAAAGACCCCATCAATGTAGATATACAAGAGTATAAAGAAGTACTTAAAGGAAAGCTTTCCGGAAAGGACATTTTAACAGGAAAACTTTACAATGCCGTAGACCATCTGCAAGTTTCAGGAAAAACAGCGATGATTATAGAGGTTGAGTAATAAATCAATTATTAAATGATTTTTTGAAGGTAGATTTAAAACTAAACCTTCAATAGGAAATTATAAAGAAACTGGATAACAGTAGTTTGTAAAGTTGAGTTATGTGATGTTAAAGGCAACAAGAAATTGTTGCCTTTTTTAATAAGAACAAAAATATTATGACCTCACCCTTAAAACCATGAAAATTTAAACCGTAACTTTAAAATAGCATGGTTACCATTTATTCTGGTAAGAACTACTTTTCAAACAAAAACTCGAGAGGAAAATTGAGCCGTTTACTCCAAGCGTTTTCACTATGGTTTTCCCCTGAAAAAAATTTAGTGGACCAGTTAGTTTCATTATACCCTTTTTCAATCATCAACTGGTCTACCTTTTTTTGAATTTCCGGATACAATTTATCCAAGGTTTCATCACCACAGTCAAAGTAAAATTTATGATTTTTTGGATTGGGAAGGTTTTTATCTAGATATCTCAAAAATGCATCTGGTACCGGGTTGTTTTCAAGCGTAAAAGTACCGGGCCAATGTGTTGATAAACATGCGGCTCCTCCAAATACGTTGGGATATTCACAAATAGCGTACATAGAGATTAATCCTCCCATACTGCTGCCCATCACAAAAGTGTTTTCTTTGTCAGGGTAAACAGAGTAGGTTTTATCAATATATGGTTTTAATTCTTCTAGAATAAACTTAAGGTAGTTATTAGATTGGGGACTAAACATATTTTTTATAGGAACGTGAGAGCTTTTAAGTTGGGCATTAACCGTGTCCTTCTGACTATCTAACAAAGATTCAAACGGTTTTTGTGGGAAGTAATCAGAGTGTCTTGTTTCTCCTCCATTCCAAATACCAACAACTATAAATTTTTTAATTCTATTGGAATGAAATAATTTGGAAGCCACATAATCTACGTTCCAAGCTTGTTTGTTCCACGAGCTTTCAGGGTCAAATAACATTTGTCCATCGTGCATGTATAATACAGAATATTTTTTTAATGGAGAATAACCTTCAGGTAACCATACATCAACATTTCTGGACGTTATAAACTTTGACTCATAATTCTCAATACGTTCAAGCTTACCATGTGTTACTTTGGGAAGCGTAGTTTGCGCTTGTACAGTTAGAATTGAGAATAAGATTATAGTAGTACATATTAATTTTGTCATCAATTACTTGTGTTAATTATGGCTCTTTTTTTACTTTAATTTCCTTAAATGATACAGCTATGAATAGTACCGAACAAAGTAATTTTAACGTTCCTCCAAGTACAAGGATTTTCCTTGGATTGTCTTGATATATAAGCACTGATTCTTATTAGTTGTTTTTTAGCTTTTCGGCTATTTCATCATAATACTCTTGTGTAATCACTTCAGTCCACGTGGTTGGCTGCCCGCCACCATATAAAGCTAGATATGTTACATTACTAAGCTTCGTGGAGGAATGCCAATGTTCAATATCTTTCTCACATTTAATTACATCGCCTTTTTTCAAAATTACAGGCACATTCCCTCTCTCCTGGTAATAGGCCTCTCCATCTACAATTATCAATACTTGTGCTGTTGCATGTTTATGCCAGTCCAATGTTGAGTTAGCTTTAAACGTTGCTTTTGTAATATTATAACCCAATTCCGCGTCATCGTGAATAATAGCATTCAACCAAGCTTCTCCAATATAATGTGTGTTTGGAGCTTTTGTTCCTTCGATAAGATATGAGGATACGCTGTAATCAGAATCCTGAGAAAATACGGATGTAGATACAAAAATCAACAACAGTAAAATTGAATTTTTTATTTTCATAAGATTCTTCATTTATTTTGTTATTAGCGGTTTCCTATAAGAATAGTTGAGGGTTTGTGCCCGAGTATTTCCCGAAGAAAAACCAGAAGTAGCAAACACGCAACGACCTTTGATTAAGCACTAAGCCTCAATTATTTTTAGAGTGTTGTATGCAGGCTCTTTTATAGCTGTTCCACTAGTTTTCTGGCGGTAACAGTATCATATATAATTTTCAGTTTACTAATCTTATTTTGATTATCGAATTCAATAATGTCAACTACGTCAAATTCCACTTTTTGATTATTTTTTAAAGTCCATTTATAAGAAAAATAAAGAGCTAAATTGTTTGAGTCACTTTCTTCAAAAATTCCTTGTAAGCGAAGTTCAGAATTTGATGTATCACTATTTAACTCACGATAAAATTCATTCGCTTTTTTTATTCCGTATAGTGGTGAATCAACCATTCCATTTTGATTGAATAATGCAACTACTTGTTCAATATTTCCATTTTCAAGATGAGTAATATATTGCTTTGCTATTTCCTTTCTATTCATTATTTCATCAATTTTAAATTTCAGAGTTTGTTTCTCAGTTTGTGTACAAAGAAGATATAAAGCAATTAGTTACTTTATATCTTCTTTGTACCTACTAATCTAAATGATTTTTAACTATTAAAAAATGTTTGTAACTGCATAAGTGCAGATTTCTGTTGTTTTAATGGAACATGGCCTAGTAGCACTTGAATCTGTCTTAAATCGGTACCTGACTCCAGAAGATTGGTGGCAAAACTATGACGCAAAACATGTGGTATAACAGTTTGTGTTACTTTTGCTTTAATAGCTATGTCTTTTACAATTTTCAGTATATTCTGGACAACGCATTCCCCACCTTTTCTTCTTTCGAATAAATAGTTGGAAGCACTTCATTACATATAGTATATCCTCAAGTCTTCCAGTACTGTCTTAGGGAGTAGGGTGTACATATTCTTATTGTGAAAACAATAGCAAAATACATTGAACAATTTTAACCTTTCCGTTGGATAATTTGTCCAAAGAGGACAAATCGTGTTCTAAAACGTGTTCACTTTCGTGTTCAATTCTAATAGCGTCAAGAAATATAGACATAAAAAAACGGTTTAGAGTGAACTAAACCGTTGTTTTTGAGTGATTTTACTTATGTAGCGAGAGGGGGGCACGATCCCCCGACCTCCGGGTTATGAATTTGGAGATTAATCCAAATTCTAAGCTATTTTACTATAAATGCTGGTAAACTGTTTACCGAATTGTTTACTATGTTAAAACTAAATTTAATTGATGCTCAAGGTAAACAATAACAGAACCCAATGCAATTATTTACTAAAATTTATAACTTCAGGAGAACACAATTGTAGTAGTAAAAAGAATTTAATTACCGTTTCTCGCCAACTTCTTTTCATAAGGGCTTCTATGAAACTAATATCATAATTCTTTAAAATGTTATTAATAATATGTGATGAATCCAATATGGTTAGTGAGGTAAAAAAGCAATGGACTGGGGTGTAACTTCAATAATTCAACATTTGACCTTTTAAGGTTAAATAATAAACACTTTGAGTCACTTCGTTATACACAACTGCCCTAATTTATGCCTGAGAAAAAATGATGAACTCGGTAAAAGAAGTGTGGTTAATAAAATGGATACTTTATGGTCGATGGATACATAAATCAAATTGTGTGGTAGCCAGTTTGAATCCCATGCAAATCTTGAATCTTAGTCCGAATAATAGCTAACAAAAGAGTTTAGAGAAATATATTAAGTAACAAAAAGTAAAATTCTATGAGATCAATATGGAACGGCTCAATAAGCTTTGGTTTAGTATCGATACCTATTAAATTATTTTCTGGTTCTGAGGATAGAAAATTGGATTTGGACATGTTGGATAGCCATGACGGAGCTCGAATACGGTATAAAAGAGTAAATGAGGATACGGGGAAAGAGGTGGAATGGAAAGACATCGTAAAAGGTTATAAAAAGGATGATGAATACATCATATTGGAAAAGGAAGATTTTGAAAATGCCAATATGAAGAAAAGTAAGACTATTGATATTGAGCAGTTTATAGAGGCCGATGAAGTCTCGGATGTTCTTTTTAAAAAGCCATATTTTATTAAACCCCAAAAGGGAGGAGAGAAATCTTATGCGTTACTCAGAAATGCGTTAAAAAAGACAGAAAAGCTCGGAGTTGCAACATTCGTTATGCGTCAAAAAGAGCACCTATCTTTAATTGGAGTTTATGAAGATGCACTTGTTTTGCACGTTATTAGATTTGAAGATGAAATTAGAAGTACTGCGGAACTTGAGTTGCCTAAAACGAAAATTGCCAAAAAAGAAATGGATATGGCCATTTCTCTGATTGACCAGTATACCGAGAAATTTGATTTTTCAAAATTCAAGGACATTTATAATGACCAGCTTTTGAAAATTATAGAGTCTAAATCATCCGGTAAAGTTGCGAAGCCAGAAAAATTTGAATCTAAACCGACACCGGCTAAAGATTTAATGGCGCAGTTAAAGGCTAGTTTAGAAAAACGAGATAAAAAGGCATCTTAACCTGTGAATTTAAAGTCGTATCATAGAAAAAGAGATTTTGAGAATACTCCTGAACCAAAAGGGGGACTACAAACTGTATCTAATACACAACGGTTCGTTATTCAACGCCATGCGGCTAGCAGGTTGCATTATGATTTACGTCTGGAAATAAATGGAACTCTCAAAAGTTGGGCTATTCCCAAAGGCCCTTCTATGAACCCTAGTGATAAAAGATTAGCTGTTAGAACGGAAGACCATCCTATTGAATACCTCAATTTTGAAGGCGCTATTCCAAAAGGGAATTATGGTGCAGGTAAAATGATCATATGGGATACGGGTACATTTAAAATAGATAATACCGAAACGGATAAAAGTCTTTCTGAACAATTAGCGATTGGGAATATAAAATTACTGTTCTATGGAAAAAAAATTCGTGGGCGTTTCGCTTTGGTTCGCACAACTTCAAAAACTGATACGGAGCAATGGTTACTGTTGAAAAAGAAAGATGAGTTCGCTATTGCAACTTTTTACGATTCCGAAACCCTAGTACCTATTTCGGAAAGTAAAACCAGCAAAAACTATGATGTAATAGAGCCTGGCAGAATACTTCAACCCATGCTGGCTTCAAGTGCTAAAGAAATATTTAATGACCCAAATTTCATTTATGAATTAAAGTGGGATGGTTATAGAGTAATCTGCCATATTACTGACGGGAACGTTCTATTGCAATCACGTAACGGTATTAATTACAGCACTAAATTCAAGAAATTATATGAGGAATTAGGATCTATTAAACATGATGTCATTTTAGATGGTGAGGTTGTTTTGGTCGATGCCAACGGTGTTTCACACTTTGGGGAACTACAAAACTACCCTAACGCCAAAGGCCAACTGCGTTACTATGTTTTTGACATGCTGTATCTCAACGGGCACAGTATGCTCGATTTAAAATTGTTAGAGAGAAAAAGTCTCATTAATGAGGTTATTGGTGATTTAGAAATTACTCAATATTGCGACCACATCGAAGGTATGGGTGCGGCATTGTTCAACAAAGCAATTGAGGCAGGTATGGAAGGCGTAATTGCCAAGGAAAAAGATTCAAAGTACACCATTGGCTATCGAACGGAAAAGTGGTTGAAGGTCAAGGGAGTGCAAAGTGTCGATGCCATTGTTTGTGGATACACGGAGTCTAGCAATAGCCCCCAGTTAATTGGTTCACTCATCTTGGGTCAGTATGAAAATAACGTACCAAAATATATAGGAAACTGTGGGTCTGGGTTTTCGGATAAGAACCGAAAAGAACTTCAAGAATCACTGAGCAATTATAAGATTGAAAAAAGTGTGTTTGAGAACAAAACACCTTTAAAAGGGAGAAAAGCACATTGGGTAGAACCTATATTTGAATGTGAGGTAACCTTTTCTGAGCGTACGATAAATGGTTTTCTAAGAAACCCCATTTTTAAGAGGTTCACGACTGCTTTACCCGAACCGGTTTCGAAAGAGGTAACACTTGCCAAACATAAGGTAAGCACCAAAAAAGAGGTGATTACCATAGATGGTTTAAAGGTTCCTATCAGCAACTTGAACAAGGTCTTTTGGCCGCAAAGCAACTTGGTAAAGTATGATTTAATTGATTACTATCTGAATATAGCTGACTATATATTGCCACATTTGGTAGATAGGCCTCAAAGTTTGCACAGACATCCCAATGGTATCGAAGAGGAAAGCTTTTACCAAAAAGACAATGATAGATTGCCCGATTGGTTCGAAACGGTTTCTATATATTCCAAATCCTCCGAACGCGAGATAAACTATTTAATGTGCCAGAATGCGGCATCATTAATTTATATGGCGAATTTGGGTTGTATCGAAATTAATCCTTGGAGCTCAAAGGTATTGAGCCTTGATTATCCCGATTACGGAATTATTGATTTAGACCCACCGAACGGTTTTGATTTTAAAAATGTGGTGCAAGTAGCACAGGAGTTCCGTAAAATATTGAACGATATAAAAATTGAAAGCTATTGCAAGGTTTCGGGCTCCAAAGGTATCCACATTTATCTTCCTATGGCTCAAAAATACACTTATGAAGAAGTAAGGAATTTCATAAAACTGATTTGTCATTTGGTAGAGGAGAGGTTACCGAAACTAACTACGTTAGAGCGGACCATAAAAAAGAGAAACGGTAAAATTTACTTGGACCATTTACAAAATAGAAGGGGCCATACGATTGCTGCCATTCATTCGGTAAGGCCTGTTGAAAAAGCGCCTATATCAGCACCTATCTTTTGGGACGAGCTTAATGAGAAACTTAGTTCGCGTAAATTTTTGATGAAAGAATATCCAAAACGATTGGATAAGCATGGAGACCTATTTAGCAAATTGATTAATGCCGACTTTGACATGCAGGATGCATTGTCGAATATCAATGATTTTGATTAATCTATAGTAGATAATAATATTGTAGCATAGAAAGTATTTTAATGACACAACAGAATCAGCTTATCTAGCCGATAACGATGGAACCGATTGTGAAGTTTTGAGGAAGCTTTTATCGGAATAGATGGTAATATTAAGCTACCCTTATTTATATATGGGCTGGAGATAGATAATGATGCTGAGTCTCAAAAGGAAAGGCCAAAAATTCTTTAATTAATTGCGGTCTGATTCATTCATTAAGTCAAAATTGAAATCGTAAGAGCAGCTGAAATTTCTGATAATATTGTCTTTTTGTTATTAAAATAACTTTAATCTAAAATTTTAGTAACTATGTTCAATTCCTTTTTAGTCAGCGGTGCGAACAGTATGCTTCTGCAGCACCCTATTATAGACGATATTACCATTTCTCCTAATTATTTTATAACCATTTTATCCGGTGTTATACTGGCTTTAATATTTCAATTTATCCTAACTGCTGTTTCCGTGGCCGCTGGAGTTACTTCCATTGGTAATCTCAAAAAGAGCTATGCGGAATCGAAAGCTAACGTGGAAGAAGAAGATGATGATTCTACTAATATGACAGCTGGGGTAAAATACACCTCCATGTTCGGTATATGGAGTTTGATTACTACCAGTATTGCTTTGTTCGGAGCTACCGCATTGGCACTTAATATTAATGTTATAGAGTCTTCCGCTTCCAATATTTCTACTGCTTTAGTGATTTGGGGTCTGTTCTTTTTGATTTTATTTTATCTAGAGACCAAGGTGGTAGGGTCGTTACTAGGAAATTTGGTCACAGCTATAACTTCCGGGTTTAAAAGCAGTGCAGGAGCTATAACCTCTATGTTTGAAACCTCTCCGTACCAAAAGGCAGATAATGTTTTAGACCATACCATAGATAAGGTGCGTTCCGAGTTTGATACGGGAATGGATTCGGACAAAATCAACTCCGTCATGGATAATTTCTTTAACAAAGTTGATCAGCGTTTACCGGATATCGATCAACTAAAAGCCGATATGGAAGATGTTGCGAAGCAATCCAAGTCCAAAAATTCTTCAAGTAAGTGGATGGCCATACAACAAATGGTAACTAGTGCCATTTCCGAGAATAGTAAAAGCTCTGATCCGGACAAGCAGTCCAAGGCAAAAAAACTTCAGGAAGCCATGTCTACTATTTCCAAAAACTTTAATGAATCTGATAACAGCGAAGAAGGTGTAGAGAATATCGTAGCAGAATTCAGCTCAATGGACAGGCAGGAAATTAATTCTAGGACGCAGCAGATTAAAGAATTTCTATCTAAGGCGACCCCTGATGAGATATCGGGTGATCGATTGAATACTTTGTTGAAAGCGGCTATAAATCATCCAGGAATGATAATGACTATTATTAGCAATCAGGCTAATGGGTTGGATAGAGAAAGTATAATCAATATCCTTTCTAAAAATAGCAACTTAAAAAAAGAGGATATAAATGGATATGCGGACAAATTAGAAAATTTGTTTCAGAGTATAGGTAGTCAACTAAACACGGATAATGAGGAAAGCTTATTGAATAAGTTTACGGACAGAGTAACAACTTATTTCAACAGTAACGACTCTAATAGCTCATCATTAAACTTTGAACAGTTGGGCAGTAGCCTTCAATCAGCATTGTATAACCCCAAGAAGAGTTTGGCAGACATTAAGGGTCAGTTGTCCGGCTTAGATCTTGAGACTGTAAAGAGCTATATTACAGATAATAAATATGTTGACGAAAGTAAGGTAAATGATGTTGTTGCTACCATAAACAACACAAAGGAACAAATAGAGCGTAAGGTGGATAAAATCGAGACCGAAGCTCGCCAACGTGTTAAAAAACTGGAGCGAAAAGCCGTTATACAAGCAGAACACGCTAGGCAGACGGCTGTATCCGCAGCATGGTGGTTAGTTATTACGGCCATATTATCCGGTGTGGCAGCTATTGGTGGTAGTGTGGTTGCCTTGGCGTAAAAATAAATTTGATAGTGAAAAAGTGCAGTATATCTGCACTTTTTTTATGCTTCATTTTAGAATATTCGTTCTACTTGTCAATAGTCTGTTTAGGAGACTTTGATTTCATTTCAAAGTGAAGGTTAATTCTATCTCATTGCGCCACTTTTTTAGTTAATGAAGCAAAAAAACCATTTCAGAATTTAATAATATTGATTGGGTGCAATTCAGTTGTTAGCGTTTAGCTATGGGTTGGTGAACACGGTATTTTATAACTATAAGGATGAGAAAAATAGCAAGAGATATACTAGATACTATTGGTAATACCCCACTAGTACACCTTAGCCGTTTCTTTGGAAAGGAACATGTCTATGCAAAATTAGAAAGTGCCAATCCAGCAGGTAGCATGAAGGACAGAACATCGCACTTGATTGTTTCGGAACTTTTGAGAAATGGGAATGTTATGGAGGGGGGAACTATTGTGGAGTCGAGTTCAGGGAATATGGCCGTCGGTTTGGCGCAGGCTTGCCGATTTTATGGCTTGAAATTGAAAGTGGTGGTTGATGTCAACCTGAATAAACAGACCCATAAATTGCTGACGACTTATGGTGCGGATGTTATTATGGTGAATGAACCTCTTCCTGACGGTGGATTTTTAGCCGCAAGACTTAAAAAAGTAAATGAATTATTGGACACCATTCCGGGTAGCATTTGGTCAAATCAGTATGGCAATCCCAATAATCCCAAGGCATATTTCGCGGTAATGGAGGAAATCACAAATTCGTTGAGTCAAAATTTAGATTATCTCTTTGTTGCTACAAGTACCTGCGGTTCACTTATGGGTTGTGCTAATTATATTGAGCAAAACGAGTTAAATACCAAATTAATTGCAGTTGATGCGAATGGTAGTGTATTATTTGGAGGACGGCCTGAAAAACGTAAAATCCCAGGGCATGGGGCAAGCGTACCTTCCCAATTTCTAGATATTTCCAAAATTCATGATGTTATACATGTCACTGATTTAGATTGCATACAGGGCTGTCGAGATTTGTTAAATAAAGAAGCGATTTTATCCGGTGGCTCTTCAGGAGGAATCGTTTCGGCATATCAAAGATATTCCCAACGATTGCCAGAGAAAAGCACCTCTGTACTTTTGCTTCCTGATAGTGGAGAACGTTATCTAGATACGGTTTATAATGATAATTGGGTAAAGCATATTATAGGTAATAGGAATTTTAAACGGGATAATTATCAGCCAATTAAATTACAAAATGGAATTTTGGGAACAGCCATATAAAGTGGCCATTGTCGGAGTTGGCCCAAAAGGGCTATATGCGATGGAGCGCCTACTGGCCGAGTTGAATAAAGGAAATGTCGGTACTGGCGTTGAAATCCATCTTTTTGAAAAGACCGGGTTTTTTGGTGCGGGAGCTACATATTGTCCAAATCAGCCGGAATATCTTATTATGAACTACCCTAATAGAAAAATTAATGCTTGGCCACAAGAAATACCGGAACCATGTGTAAATGAAGCGCCAAATTTTGTCGAATGGCTGAGTAAAGGAGTTATCGAAAATGAAATAAATATAGGCGATAAGTTTTCTTCGCGAAAAAAGGTGGGTGAGTACTTAATATATTGTTTTGACCTTTTACAGCGGCAAAGTGGTAATACCATAAAAATCGTTAAACATGTTGCCAAAGTCAATGATATTAAAGAGTGCTCAGAGGGGCTGCTTTTAAAATATTCTATTGATGATGGAGATTATGACATGACTTTACAAATAGATGAAGCTTTGCTCACCACGGGACATACCAGTTTCATGGGCAAACTTAGTTTTAAATCGTGTTTGAATAGCACGCAATCCGATTCGATATCCTATGTATATCCTGTGGCTTCTAAACTTTCCGGGATATCTGAAAGACTTACTATCGGAATAAAAGGAATAGGTCTTACCTTTATAGATACAGCTTTAGCATTGACCGAAGGTAGAGGAGGGATATTTAAAAAATTAAGTACAGGAGAATTTCAATATCTACGGTCTGGTAAGGAGCCGGAAAAAATTTATGCATTCTCAAGAAGTGGTTTGCCTATGGTTCCGCGGAGTAGTGCGGAAGGCCAAGAACGGTATCGACCTATATACTTTACTAAAGAGAATATATACAAAAGGGCAGGAATCGGTAATAAAGTTAAGTTTTCTGAACATGTTCTTCCATTGTATATTGCTGAAATACAGTACCGGTATTATAGTATCATTTTTGAAAAAAACCGCACAGCCTTTACTATTAGCGATGATTTGAGGACTATGAAGTTGCAAATCGAGCATTTCCATAAGTTATATCCCAATGAATATCGGTTTACTTTAAGAGATATGGTTATGTCAAAATCGTTCAGTGCTGATTCACTAGAGTTGGATACGCTTAATTATTTAAAATATCTTGTTATAGAAGCGGAAATGGGTTCAAATATAAGCGGGTTTATGGCTGCTGCCACGACTTGGGCGAATCTCAGTGAAACTTTTAATGAAATTTTCAGTTTTAGCGGTATGACCTCGCAATCCCATCATATTTTCGATAAAGAATACCGTTCAATGCTAAACAGGATTTCCTATGGGCCACCAATTGAGAATGCAAAAAAAATCATCGCGTTGGCCGAAACGGGGATTTTGGATTTTGATTATGCCAAAAATCCAAATATTAAGAAATTGGATAGGGGATGGTCCATACAATCTTTGGTTGGAAAGCCTCAACAATTTGATTTGTTAGTAGATGCCAGAATTCCAAAATCAAATAATTTTGATGATTGGTCTCCCTTGTTAAAGCATATGAAAAATAAAGGACTCATACGCCCATACATTGTTAATTCCGAAGGGTCTTATGAGCTTGGTTGTCCTGAAATTGATAAGCAGGGAAGAGCTATAGGCAAAAATGGAGGTATAAATCATAATATTAGTTTTTATGGTACGCCCACAGAAGGGGCCGTCTATGATAATGATACCCTTTCACGCGCACGTAACAATTTTGCCTCGTCTTGGGCAGCGCAAATTCTGAACAAAATTCAAAAGCGAGAATTCGCTTAAAAAAATATTTAGAATGACAAATAATAACTACTCCAAATCCCTTGGTGATATTCAGTTAACACCGGTAACCAGTGCATGGATGCATGAAATGATGGACCATACGGAAATAGTAGAAAATTTACTCGATACGTATGGTTCTCCACTTAACATCCATCATCTTCCTTCGTTCCAAAAGAATATAAGCGACTATTTGGAGGTATTTAAAAAGTTTGAGGTTGAAGGTCAGATTTACTTTGCAAGAAAAGCGAATAAAAGCAAAGCTCTTGTAGATACTGCTTTGAAATCCGGAATTGGTGTCGATACGGCTAGTTATAACGAATTAAAACAGGCTATAGAAATAGGTGGTACTGAGCACAATCTGATACTAACCGCTGCTGTTAAAAACCGTGCTTTGCTAGAGTTGGCAATCATGAATCATATAACTATCATTGTGGACAATACCGATGAGCTGCAAATGGCGAATCAAATTGCTGGAGAATTAGAAAAAGAGTGTTCTGTCGGGATTCGTCTAAGTGGTTTTCAAGTCAATGGAAATAAACTTTATAGCCGTTTTGGTTTTGACATCGAACGGGATAGGCACAATTTGAAAATTTGGTTTTCAGATAAAGCAACCTTTCCTCATTTGAAGCTTTCTGGATTTCATTTTCATTTGAACGGATATAGTATCGAAGAACGTGGGGAAGCGGCAATTCAAACTCTAGAAATTATTCAAGAGTTTCGGCAGCAAGGTAATTCCATCGATTTTTTGGATATTGGAGGTGGTATTCTCATGAATTATCTTGAATCACATGAAGAATGGGTGAACTTTCAAAACCATTTGAGGGATGCCATATTGGGCAAGAGAGAGCCGATAACTTTTCAGAATAACGGATTGGGATTTGAACAAGAAACGAACAAGATGGAGATTAGGGGTAACTTGAGCACCTATCCATTTTACAATGAGATTCACAGTACAGATTTTCTGTCTCAAATTCTATCATATCAAAACTCTTTTGGAACATCCGTGGCAGAGCTAATAAATAGTGCGAATATACAAGTACGAATTGAGCCAGGTCGTTCTCTGTTAAATCAAGTGGGTGTCACTTTGGCCAAGGTCGCATATCGTAAGTTGGATGCACAGGGAAATTGGTTAGTTGGCCTGGAAATGAATATGAGTCAGTTGAAAAGTTCTAGTGCTGATTTTTTATTAGATCCTTTCATTATTTATAAAAATCGACCAGAGGTTATTGAAGAAGCGAAACTTTTCTTAACGGGATCCTATTGTTTGGAACAGGACGTATTGCTAAAGCGTGAATTGACATTTCCGAACCTGCCATCCCGTGGAGATATGATATTGTTTGTTAATACAGCAGGATATATGATGCATTTTTATCAGACAGAGTCACATCTATTTAACCTTTCTCAAGATCTTTTTCTAGAAAAGTTTGAAAAGCTGGCATCGGAACTTTTTACAACAGATAGTTCGGTTAATTGAGCTGATCTTTTATAGAAACGATTAGATCAAATTCTTGTTCTTTTTGTTCCAAGTACGCATATATTAAAATAACTGGGTGAATTTTAAATACTATGGAGTGGTCAAATTTACTAGTTTATTAGATTTAATTTTATTAAATCTAATATTTGGGGCTAAGAGGTTCCGAAGTTAAATATTGAAATTCATTTTTTGTTAGCTAGGAGAACTTCCATTAGAGAATTGGATTTTCAGATTGCAAGATGTAGAAATTAACGATGGACACAAAAGGGTTAGCTTGTAATATCAATTGGTTAGATAACATTTGTTGAAAATTCATTAAAGTGAATCAGCACTAAAGGTATCACCCTGAGAAATATCTCCAGTATCAAATCCTTTCTTAAACCATCTCATACGTTGTTCTGATGTTCCGTGCGTAAACGCATCAGGAACTACTTTTCCGGTGGATTGTTTTTGCAAGCGATCGTCACCTATTGCATTTGCCGCGTTAAGAGCTTCTTGAAAATCACCCGGCTCTAATAATTGAGTCGTACGCTGAGCATGATTTGCCCAAACACCAGCCAAAAAATCGGCCTGTAATTCAAGCATTACAGAATATTTGTTAAATTCTACATCACTAACTTTTCCCCTTAAGTTATTTACTTTGTCCATAGTACCTGTAAGCTTTTGAATGTGATGGCCAACTTCATGGGCTATGACATATGCTTGTGCAAAGTCACCAGGAGCATCCATTCGTTTCTCCATATCTTGGAAAAAGGTAAGATCTAAGTATAATTTTTCATCACCAGGACAATAAAAAGGTCCAGTAGCACTTGACGCAGATCCGCACGCAGATGAAACATAATTAGAGTATAGCACTAAGGTTGGCTCTCGGTAATCATTCAAAATATTTTTCCAGACATCCTCCGTACTCGCTAGAACTGTACCGCTAAATCTTGCTAGTTCGTTCTCTTGTTCTGTGCCTTCATACGGTTGGTTACTAAGCGTTTGGTTACCTGAATTTGTGAAGAAATTTCCAATTAGGTTTAGTGGGTTGTATCCGGTCATAATTGAGAACAAAATAATCAAACCAGCAATAATTAATCCCGTTTTAGAAAATAAAAGTTTAATTAAAGGGCCTAATAACATTGGGTTTAACCCACCAATTCCTCGCTGTGAATTTGATTTGCCTCTCTGATCCTCTACATTAGAACTTGTACGTTTCCCTTGCCATTTCATATTTTATTATTTTAAATGGTACTTCTCTTTTTGACTACCGCTGCAAATACTAATTAATCTGATTTAGCTGACGAATATAAGCTGGATATTGCTTCTAAATAACTTTTAAAGAATAAGATTTGAACCTTAAAAAATGTTTAGCAATCTTGTCGTTATACGGAATCTCTCAGTCTTAATGGTTCGTATAATGGAATTGCATATAATTTATCTTGTCCTTCGTATGATTTGAAACCCTGTAATACAGTGCTCGCGAAAGCCCTTTGATTCAAAATATGTACCAGCGATACATAGTCCATTTCGTTAAAGTTTTATTTCGTTCAATAAAAACATCTCTTTAAATGGAAATAATCCATAATTTTGGAATAAATCCATGGTTAAAACTTATTGACGATGTTGGACTACTCAAATTTGATACAATTAGAACAAGAGATTAAGGTGTTGCTTGATTATAGGTTAAGCGAATCAAAATATAAAGAGGCTACAGTAGAAACCTATTATGCCATGGACGGAACCGTAATTTGCCGTATCGAATTATTCAGTTCGAAGCCCGAAATATCTGAGCGAATAGCAAAATATGAAGCCGAAGTTAAAGAGGGTTTTTATTATGAGGCCGAAAAAATATTAATCAGTCAGATGGAACTGAGACCAGTACAAAAATTTGTTAAGGTCTCTTGATACTATGGAACGAGCAATAGTACATATGGACATGCACGATTTCTATATTGAATGTGAGCGTTTGGCAAATTCATCTTTGAAAGGAGTACCACTTATCATTGGGGGTGGAGCAAACAGGGGTACGGTTGCCGCCTGTTCGAAAGAAGCTTCCAAATTTGGTGTAAGGGTTTCAATGCCCACAGCATATGCTATGAGGTTGTGCCCGAACGCTACTGTACTTAAGGGAGATTATGGGTCGTACTCAAATAAGTCCGAAGAGCTAACCGAAATTATAAGAGAGCATGCCCCTGTAGTTGAAAAATCATCGATTCATTCGTTCTATCTGGATATTACTGGAATGGATCGCTTTTTTGGATGTTACGATTGGACGAATGAGCTATCCTCACAGATTTCGAAAAATTCCGGTTTAGATCCTTCTTGGGCTCTTTCTGTAAATAAGACGGTTTCAAAAATCGGAGCAGTGGACTCGTCCCCTAATATGCCCAGACTTTTGAAACAGCAGCAAGTTCAGGATTTTCTAAATCCCTTACCTATCCAAAGATTGCCGAACATAGGGGCTACTACCTTTCAGCTTTTATCGAGAATAGGTATTCGTCAAATAGCGAAAGTTGCACAAATGCCATCATCGGTACTACAGAAAATGTTGGGCAAGCGTGGCGATATCATTTGGCAACACGCAAATGGTATAGATAGGGAGCCTGTAACGCCCTATATAGAGAAACAGGCGGTCTATATGGAGCATGATTTCGAGATGGACTGTATAGATATCCATATTATCAGTGCGCGGTTAATGACCATGGTAGAACAATTGGCTTTCAAGCTCAGACAGGACAACTTGGTAACTGCAAGGGTTATCGTAAAGGTTAAATACAATAATCTTGACACCGAAACCAAACATTCCCGAATCTCTTATACATCGCTGGATCATATCCTAAAAAAAGAGGTACGGTTACTCTTTTCAAGATTATACCACAGAAGAATGCGTCTGGTAAAAGTGGGTGTCCGCTTCACTGATATAGTTTCCGGTGCACATCAGATCAACCTTTTCGAAGATACGGGTGAAATACTATCCCTATACCATGCGCTGGATTCGATACGTAAAAAATACGGAGTAAATTCTATAGGTTCCTCTTCCGCATTTCAAAATTACCGTAACAAATGAAAACATTTCTCAATTGCCATTCTTATCATAGTTTACGATATGGAACAATTCCTTTAAATGAGCTTGTGGATTTGGCCGCAAGTAGGGGAGTAACCACCTTGGGCCTTACCGATATCAACACGGTAACGGGTATATATGACTTTGTTCGAATGTGTAATGATAGGAAAATAAAACCGATTGTAGGTATTGAATTTCGCAAGGGGGACGAGAAATTATATACGGGTATTGCAAAGAATACCAAGGGAATTGGCGAGTTATGTAAATTCCTGACCGACCATAATCTCGGTAATAGAGAGTTGCCCACCATTGCACCAAAATTCAAAAATGCTTTTATAGTATACCCCATTTCCAATACCCCCGTGAGTTTGGAAAAGAACGAATATCTTGGGGTCAATGGGCATGAAACGACCCAATTGATCAAGCCGATATACCAGAAATTGTTAAAAAAAACCATTGCTTTTCAATCCGTAACGATTCGTAACGAAGATGAATATGAGCTTCACAAAGCTCTAAGATGTATCGACCATAATATTCTATTGTCCCAGTTACCGAAGGATTCCCATTGTGACAGCTCTGAGATAATGGATACCACGATATCCCTGGAACAACAGTTTTCAAGGTATTCGGGCATAATCCGTAATGTGGATAAACTGGCCGCACAATGTAGTTTCGATTTTGATTTTACTGTGCCACGTAACAAGAAGCTCTATACTGGTAGTAAGTCGGGCGATATGTTATTATTGGGGCAGTTGGCAAAAGATGGAATTTTAAGGAGGTATGGCGCTAAAAACAAGGAAGCAAAAATTCGCATGGAAAAGGAGCTGAAGGTAATTGGGCAGCTCAATTTTACCGGATATTTTTTAATAACCTGGGATATTGTAAGGTATAGTCAAAGTCGCGGTTTTATGCATGTGGGTCGAGGAAGTGGCGCAAATAGTATTGTAAGTTATGCCCTTGGAATTACGGATATTTGCCCTCTGGAACTTGATTTATATTTTGAGCGCTTTTTAAACGAAAATAGGAAAAGTCCACCGGATTTTGATATTGACTGGTCTTGGCAGGAACGTGATGAAATCTTGGATTACATTTTTAAAAGATTTTCTCCAGGCCATGTAGCATTCTGCGGTACAATAGTGGAATTTAAACACAGGTCCATAATGCGCGAACTTGGGAAGGTCTACGGACTGCAAAAGGCGGAACTAGATGCGTTATCCAAAAATGGACTACAATCTTCTGGTAATGATTCGGTTATCGACCTTGTTGCAAAACTTGGTGCTATGCTCGTTGGGTTTCCCAATCAAAGAAGTATGCATGCATGTGGTGTAATCATATCCGAAGAACCCATAACAAATTTTTCAGCTCTTGAGATAAAACCAAAAGGTTTTCCCATAGTCCAGTTCGATATGCATATTGCTGAAGATATAGGTTTCGAGAAATTTGATATCCTAAGTCAACGGGGTTTAGGAACAATATCGAGCACCGTTGAACTGGTTAAACGTAACAGAGGAATAAGTGTAGATATAAGTAAAATAGATAATTTTAAAAGAGATCCCCAGTGTAATGCCAATCTTCAGATCGGAAATACTCTGGGTTGCTTCTATATTGAAAGCCCGGCCATGCGCGGACTTCTAAGAAGGTTGAAATGCAATGATTATCAGACCTTGGTAGCTGCATCAAGCATTATTCGACCAGGGGTTGCGAAAAGTGGTATGATGAAGGAATATATCTACCGGCATAACAATCCGAACAGCTTCGAGTATTTTCATGAAGTGTTCGAAGAGTTTTTGGGGGATACCTATGGCATCATGGTATATCAGGAAGATGTTATCAAAATCGCACTTCATTATGGAGGCTTAGAACCAACATACGGAGACATCCTACGAAGGGCTATAAGTGGTAAATCACGTTCAAGAAAAGAAATTGAAAGCCTGAAATATAAATTTTTTGAATCCTGTAAACAACTTGGCCACAATGAGCAATTGAGCCTGGAAGTTTTTAGACAGATTGAAAGCTTTGCCGGCTATTCGTTTTGCAAGGCCCACTCCGCATCGTATGCGGTAGAGAGTTATCAGAGTCTCTACCTAAAGACCTATTACGGAATTGAGTTCATGGTATGTGCTATAAACAATGGCGGCGGGTTTTATAGGGCGGAGATCTATATCCATGAAACGAAGCGCTCGGGCGGTACAGTGCATGTGCCTTGCGTGAACAATAGCGATGTGGAAACTGTATTGAAGGGTACGGATATTTATCTAGGTTTTAACCTTATAAAATCTATGGATGAAAAACTATCCACTCTCTTGGTTGAGGAAAGAATCGCTAATGGAGATTACATTTCTTTGGAAGACTTTTTATCACGAACCTCTATAGGTGGCGAGACACTCCAGACCTTAATATTCATAGGTGCTTTTCGATTTACAGGTAAACCTAAGAGCGATCTTATTATTATTGCCAAACTCTTGGAATCAAGGGAAGTGTCAAAGTCACCTACACTTCTCATACAGGAACCATTGCAAGAATACCAATTTCCTGTTATGGTCCGTAACATTGTAGAAGATGCCTTTGATGAAATCGAAATTCTAGGATTTTCGGTTTCACTTTCCCCTTTTGACCTTTTAAAAACAAAATATCGAGGTGACATCATGAACGTTCAGCTACTTGATAATTACAAAAAAATCGTACGTATGTTGGCCTATCTGGTCTCCACAAAACAAGTGCCTACAATAAATGGCAATATGTATTTTGGAACATGGATAGATAATAACGGGGATTATTTCGATACGGCTCATTTCGCATCCACACTGAAGAAATATCCTTTCAAGGGGGGAGGCTGCTATCTTCTATTGGGTCGGGTAGAGGTAGATTTCCATTTTCCAACAGTGGTTGTATCGAAAATGGAAAAAATGCCTTTTGTTCCCGATCCTAGATATGAGACCGGTACTGATAGGGATTACAAAATACACGATAGATTAAAAGAAGATAGGAGTACTACAAACCGGGCGCCATATCCTCAAGAACATGAAATTGGTTTGCCGAGGTACAAAATGAAATAGATTGCATATTCCCATACATTGAATTCATACTCTATAATAGCTAGAATAGACTTTGTTGTTGCCCAAGTTCAGGATAATTGACTTTCTGGATTGCTTGTACCGTATTTTTATTAAAGTTTTTTGAATAAAGATTTCGTGTGACCGGATAGGCCTCAAAGTCTTCAGAAGTAAAACCTGAACTGATCAGCTCTTTGATATGTTTTTCATTTAAATCATTTCGTAACCACTCTTTTTCGAATTCATTATCCAAGACCAAAGGCATTCGTCTTTTCTTGTTATGTACTTCAGAAAAGAACTTGTTTGCCTCAATTGTCAAAATAGAACAGGTATACAGTTCTTCATCCAGTTTGGTATAGATACCTGCAAAGGTAAATAGGGAATGGTCTTTTAACTTGCAATAGTGCGGATAAGATGTACCATTGTAATGATGGGGTTCGTAAAATCCATCGGCTATGACAAGACACCGCTGACCTTCTATAGACTCCTTGAAGGAGCGCGTTTCAAATACGGTCTCCCCCTTAGCATTTAATGTGTTTGCTTTTGCTCTAAATTCTTCGGCGTTGTCCATTGCAAATTCGGGAATCAACCCCCAAATTGATGGCCATATTACCTTGGGGTCATCCTGTGGGATTATATAAACATTTGGAAGCTGAAATCCGGATATATAATAATAAGGCTCATATAGAAGGGGCACTTCAAATTCTCTATCG
Organism: Zobellia sp. 1_MG-2023; assembly: GCF_030549125.1. Classification (NCBI taxonomy): domain Bacteria; kingdom Pseudomonadati; phylum Bacteroidota; class Flavobacteriia; order Flavobacteriales; family Flavobacteriaceae; genus Zobellia; species Zobellia sp. 1_MG-2023. The sequence continues at coordinate 59,523 of NZ_JAUOSY010000014.1, forward strand.
AAATGCTCTTCAACCACTTCTTCAGGTTTTGTAAGGCTTTTAGAATAACACATGGAGCTAATTTATTGAATTTAATTTCATTATTTCTAACCTTTATTACTAAGTTTAATCTCATGGATGGACTGACCCTGAATCGACTTGAAAAAGATGCGGCCGAATTTGATGTGTTCGACTCTTATGTGTATGAGAGAACCTATTTCGAAATATTGTCTTTTTTTCAGGATGTAAGAATACTTCAAGAATCTCACCTCATTTTATTCGCACAAATAATTTACGGTTCAATGCCTACGATGGTCAATATTAATTTGAAAAATACAGATAGATTACTGACTATTTTATCCAAAGCACGGGATGGTGTAGAGGTAAACCTAGAAGAAATTAGAGCAATTAAAGAATACATCAATAATTCATTGGTCGGCACTTCAAAGTTATTACATTTTTTGAACCCGACGATGTATGCAATATGGGACAGTAGGATACATCGTTATATTACCGGAAAAACTACTAGCTATGGGATAGGTGATGTTCAAACATATATCTCATATCTAGAGAGGATAAGAGACATCTCTTCACAGGATGGATATAATAAATTACATCAGAAAATTGCTAAGCATTTTGACTATGAAATACAACCAAGCCGTGTCATGGAAATTATCATGTTTCAAACCGATAAGCAGATGAAAAATTTACGTAAACTTTGATTAAGGTTATTAATATAGATAATAAATATAGAGGTAGTACAAAATCTAGCTGGCAGTTGCGCAAAACCTAAGCTACTACAGTCAAATTTTAGGGTTTTTACCTAAATTATTAAAATTTTATACTATCTATCTACGGAATAGGGGAAAATTACTAAATACTAAACTTTAATTATTTGTTTTCGATGGTGGAATTGAAATTAAGCTTTTCATTTTTTTCCAAAAAAGAATTGCGGTGACATTTGTTGGTTTACTTAAATCTGCTAACAGAGTCAGGTTTCTATTAAATTGAGCTAAGTCGGACTTGCCTCTATTTTTCTCATCGACAGAGTAATAGGCCATTCCCCAATGAGGAAAATTGCGCTCACTAATATTATCCTCACTGAATAGGTTTAATTTCGTATGTCTATTATCTTTTTCAATACTCGCATAGAGGTACTTAACTTTTTCTTCCGGTCCTTCTAAAATCTGTACGAACCTGCCGGAATGATATATGAGACAACCTGTAATTCCATGCTTTGAATTAAAAGCTCTCGCTGTTTCCAGTATATTTTCTATGTCACGGTCATTCAGCTCGGGAATTGCCACTGATTCGTAGGTAAGTGTGTACATCTGTCAACTAGTTTATAGAACTAAGATATATTTATTTATTGGAACACAACTATTCTAGAGACGCGAATATCTGCAAAGGCTTTTTCATTCTTTTGTGATTAATCAAATAGAGTTATTATCTTTAAAGTACTACCTAAAAAAATAATTGGATAAAACTATGAATATGGAAAGAGGACCAAAAACTGAAAAAGAGTGGGAGCAATACAGTTCACATAACATAAAAAAACTTCAAGAGTTACCAATGTCGGAACTATATGCACTTGGAGAGGTTTTGAAAGGAATCATCACACAGTTCCAAGCAGAAGTGGAATCTAATAATATAGCCGAGGATAATAAGGAATTTGTAGCGTTAACGCTCTCAGTTTCAACTAAACGTCTCAATATAGTAACGATGGCAAAATTTAAAAAAATAGAAGCTATGTTTGATACACCGAAATTTTAGTAAACGATTGAGTTGACAAAAGCGACTCAGTGGATATTATGGGTGTCATCTACACTGTTTAATATTAACTTTTATATAAATATAAGTTTCTCTAATGAGAATCATTTTTAGAAAGCTTAAATTGTTTTGATGGAATTAGATGATAATATACTTTTATGGCCTTTAAAACTAAGCAAGAGCCTTACGAAGGTTTGCTAGTAATATCGGCACTCTCCTATATGCATCGTACTCATCTTCCCTACCTGGTATTGGAAGGGTTTCAATAGGGAGGTAGCCACGGTAATTGGATGCTCTTATAATATTGACCAGCTTGGATAAATCAATTTCTCCGCCTTTTCTGTCCTGGAGTAAATCTTTTACTTGCCAGTTGACCGCATGCGGGATAACACGCTCAATGTCCGCATAAGGATTTGGAGACATGAAAAAGCCAGTGTCAACAATAGACCCTAACCAATCGGATTGGGCCATAGAAAGTATCTTCAATATCTCGTCGGCATTTGTTAGCATGCCACCATGATTTTGGACACCTACTAGGACACCATGTTGTTTACCATGTTCGGCACATTCGGCCAAGGCATCAGAAACCCAAACTGCTGCTTCATCCCAGGTGTGTTCTTCGGGTTGGTGTCCGGCAAAGACACGAATTACCGGAGCACCCATTCTTGCGGCAACCTCAATCCATTGTTTCGTTAATTCCACGTCGGCCATTCTCCTTTTCTTATTGGCTGTGGCAAAGTCTGTTCTTATGCCGGTACCACTTATATCTAGACCAAGCTGAAATGCATGCCGCTTGAAATCGTTTATAAAAGAGGTCTTTGGAACTTCTGGATATCCCGGGAAAAAATACCCTGTTGGGTCAACAGCATCAAAATCCAGCCGGGCACATTCTTCCAACAATTCAAAGAGACTCATTCCTCCAGCATTTCCTTTCATATAATTAAAAAGAGGGATGTTGTAAGACCATGCGTTCAGACTAAGTTTGATCTTAGAAGTTGAACTGGCCAACGGTAAATTGCCTTGCGACGAATAGGCACGTTCCAATGGAGTATTCCCTAGGGTCAAACCAATAGGCAGAATGGAAGCTTTTTTAATGAATTTTCGTCTAGTATTTGATTTCATGGTAGAGTTAAGTTTGGCTATTCGTTAATAAAGAAAACTGCACTTCGGATTAATGATGAATGTGGAGTGATCCATGTCCTTTACATTCATATGTTTTCATTAAGGTATTAAAAATACGCTTCTAGAGAATATGTTCAAACCGTATTATTAAAATTGATATGACTTTAGTATTGTTTGTTTCCTCTTTGTAAATAAACCAAATACCCTGTCTGCACATCGTAAAAGGGTAATCTTCCGTATGGGTCTTTTTTAAGATTTTTGATAGGCAAATACCGGGATTTGATCAAGCTCTTGAGTTCCTGAATATCTTTTTTTGTTGCCGGTTTGTTTTCTGCCGAGGTAAGCATGTTTTTTGCAAGTTCTACAACTGCTACTCCGGTAGCTGCATTTCCTACTCCTGCAAGGGACATTTTTTCGCCAGTTGTTGTTTTGGGTATTTGTAATCCCTCATTATGAGGCTTTATAAGTGCCTGATTTTTATTTTTATCTCGTTGTTTGGATTGCCAGTTACGACTGCGGCAAGAGTTACTGCAGAATTTTTGTGCTCCTCTCCTTGTTGGTATAAAAGCATCACCACAATAAGAGCAAATTTGTCCTTTTTTCATAATTATACGTAAATTAAACGTTTAATTTACGTATAATTTATTTTATACTTCTACATAAATAGTGAAAATGCACTATAGTGTTAAGCCGAAATCATGGTAACCATAGGAACAAGTTACAGAAAACTGTATAGGTCTCACAAGTAGGGAAGGACCGAAAGCAGTCCTTCTGGGAAATTACAATGGGAGCATTGATTTTCGCTAATTGGGTGACCGATTCCCAAGAAAATCTGTAGCCTTTTGAAAAAGTACGGAATAGTTTTGATCGGTGTAAAGAGGGATTGAAAAGACGGATTGCGAACCGCCGTATACGGGACCCGTATGTGCAGTGGTTTAGGGGATGCACCGTAGGCTTTCCGTTTAAAGAGATCTATTCGATGGTGGACATTCTTTCCTCGTCCAAAATCATAATTCCAATTCTACGATAATCGGATAATGATCGGATTTAATGTATTGTAAGCGTTCTAGTTTTATTAACTTGAACTCTTCGGTTACAAAGACGTGGTCCAATGGCCACCTCATAAATAGATTCTCTGCATTGTAACTGTTAAAAAAACCTCTACCTACTCTAACATCATAGAGAATATTTTTTGTGCCAGTCAATTCGTCAACGTGTGACCAAACTACATCGTTTAAATCTCCAGCTACTAGAGTTGGGAATTCTCTAACCTCAATTATTCTTCCCAATTTTTTTAAAGCGGATTCCTGTTGTCCCTCATTGTCCGGTAAATTCTTAAAGTTTGTTGGGGGAACTGGGTGGACTGAATGAAAGGTAAAAGTACTGCCATTAGGTAGTGAAATAGAGCTTATAAACGAGGGCACATTTTCATTATTCAAATAGTTGACCTTTACATCTTTTAGCGGAAATTTACTGTATAAAGACATTCCATATGCCACTTCGTTAAGTGTCTGTTGGGTATAGGGATATTTTTTATCTAAAACTTTTAACTGTTCGCCCCACCAATTATTTACCTCCATTGCCAATATCAAATCAGGTTCGCTTTTTTCGACCAAATCAATCAATGGCTGTGCATCATTATTGGACATTTTAACGTTGGTAATTAACAGACTAAATGTGTCATTAGATGATGATGAAGTATTTGCCCAAGGCACTTCTACTGGAACTATTTCCGTATAATTTATTAAGTAATAACCATTAACGGCAAGTCCAATAAATAACCCAATCATTATTATAGCATCATACCACTTCCATTTTTTGAGAACTATCCAGAGCACTATAATGCTTAATATTGAAGCTAGGAAAAATTGAATGCGAGGAAAATCCACCATTTTTAAATAACGACTTTCTGTATCTCTAAACACGGAGAGGGTAGTGCAAATCGCTAAGATAACCGCAATCACGTAAAAAAAGATACATAGTAATTTTCTCAATATTTCTAAAATTTAAATGACAGATCTTTCTATTTATACAAAGTTAATTTATGTTCTTGTTCTTACTCCTTTAAGTAAGATTTTGTCAAATTTTTCATTTTTTTCGCTACTTGATGCGTGCAGAACGGATATATCGCCTGTGGATTCAAGAATTACAGCAAATACTTGGTCATAATTTAAAACATTGGCCTCACGTAATTTTGAAATTAGTTGTTCTTCTTCAATTCGTGCAGATTTTAGATTATCGTATAAAATTTTATTACGGTCCATTAATAATAATGGTGCATTAGAGATTATCTTACTTAAAAAAGGGAATTTTCTTTGCAAGGTTGAAAAAACGAACATTATTATTAAAAGACCAGCTATTGCTATAGAACCGTGCACCAATGTTGTGCTTGATGTTAATGTGGAAGAAATAATACTTCCAATCGCTACAGTAAAGGCAAAATCATAAGCGGTAAATTTTGCAAAGGCTCTCAAACCTACTATTCTTGTCAATATTATAATGACCACGAATATAATGGCGCATCCTATTAATGTTTGAAAAATTGGGTCGTTGCTACTATATATCCATTCCATAATTTTTTTGTTAAATGTTGTTTTTTAAATTGCCCACAACGGTCAAGGCTAAGCGTAGTGCGGTAGTAAGGAAACCTTTCGTTTCCGTCTGCGCACGAAGCTAAAGCTTATTGTTTTGCTTTTTCTTTTTTGTTCCAAAGCTAAATCCATAAGATTTAGCGACTTCATAAATATACGCAGACCATTCGTTTTAGCCCTAAAGTCCGCATTACATTTAGGCTTTGTGTGTGCCCAGTATGGGCATCTTTTAACTACAGAAAAATAGTTAATTAATCTAGAGGGTGCAAGTCCCTTATGCGCTGGAGTAACTTCTGGAAGCATTAGTAAGTCGCAAGGGTGGTAACTGCGAAGTTACATCTGAAGAAAGCGAGACTACAAAACTCGGTACCGACGAACAGGAACCGTATACGGAGGCATATTCATCCGGGTAAGCAAGCACATCATTGTAACGCCCCAAGAACACCAAAAGGGTAGATATGTAGATACGGCGGTTATTGAGTGAAAGAAGATGTTCTTACCTGGGGAGGTCTCCAAAGCTACGTGTAGCTAGATGGAGAAGTCAGCAGAGGTCATAGTACTTACGGGCAATGAGCTAGGGCAGTACCCTAGAGGTCTCACAAACAAGGAAGGACCGAACGTTAGATCACGTCCGGATTCGTATAGGAATCGGTCTATCCGATAGCCTGTACCTAGAAGGACAAGAACAGAACAAATGATAGCAAAAGTAGTAGCGGCCAGAAACTTGAGCGACGCCTGTAAAAAGGTAGTCCGCAATAAAGGTTCGGCAGGAATAGATGGGATGACCGTACAAGAGCTAAAGGCGTTTATCGATGCCCATCGTTCACGTGTGGTCGGTCAGCTTATTTCAAAAAGCTATATACCACAAGCTATCAAAGGGGTAGCGATACCCAAGCCGAATGGCAGGACCAGATTACTGGGAGTGCCAACTGTAGTGGATAGATGGCTTCAACAAGCGGTAAGCCAACAACTGGCGATTCATTTCGAACTTGATTTTGAATCGGAGAGTTACGGTTTCCGCCCAAGGAAGAACCTTCAACAGGCAGTTTTAAAAAGTCAAGGGTACATCAATGATGGCTACCAAGACCTAGTGGATATCGACCTTAAAGGTTTCTTCGATGAAGTACAGCACTATAAACTACTTCAACTTATTTATAACAAGGTAAAGTGCCAAACCACCTTATGGTTAATTCGAAAATGGTTACGGGCACCTATTTTAAAGAACGGGCGATTATGTAAACGTAGAAAGGGATTACCACAAGGCAGCCCATTGAGTCCGTTACTGTCCAACATTATGCTGGACCAATTGGACAAACATCTAAAAGCACGAGGGTTCAGGTTTATCCGCTATGCCGATGACTTCAGTATTTACACGAAATCAAAAGCAGCTGCACGAGCGATAGGGAACGAGGTCTATCTATTTTTAAAAGAGAAACTCGATCTACCGGTCAACCGCGCAAAGAGCGGTATACGCAGACCTTCTACTTTCAAGGTTTTGGGCTATAGGTTTACGCCAATCTATAAGAAAGGCGTAAAGGGCAACTATCAGTTAACAGTAAGCAAAGAGTCTTGGCGAACACTCAAACGCAAGCTCAGGTATCTTACCAAGAAAACACTTCCATTATCGTTAGCAGAACGGTTACAGCGATTAAAACCCGTCCATAAAGGTTGGTTGAACAATTTCCGACTAGGAAATATACAGACCAAACTTAAAAAGCTGGATGAATGGCTGCGTAACCGACTACGCTACTGCATATGGCATGATTGGAAGAAACCGGAGCGCAAACGCAAGAACCTCATTGGCTTAGGTATAAAACAGGGTCAAGCATACGCTTGGAGTAGAACAAGAATGGGAGGATGGGCAGTAGCCCAAAGCCCTATACTTAGAACTACGATTACCGAAAAACGCCTAAGAAAAAGAGGTTATGAAAGTATGTTGGCGTACTACCTAAACGTGAAGTTCTGATATAACGAACCGCCTGTTACGAGACCCGTATGGCAGGTGGTGTGAGAGGCGCAGTCCGTTCCTAACTAGGGGCGGACCCGTCTACTCGAATTGTGCGTTCGTGTTTTTATTTATTCCTTTCAGTGACATAAAACAACTAATGTTTTTTGTTCTTTCATAACCACTATTGTCAAGTTGTGTTTTGCTCGACGAAAAGTATACTTGTTTTTTACCTCTTGTGACCGCTACATAGAAAACACTTAGTTCCTCTAAGAACTTAGATTCATTTTCTGAGGTAATATTTAGAACACAATCATAATTGCTTTTACAACCATTACACATTCCCCAGTAATTCGGGAAAGAATCTTTTTCCATATCAGGAATAAATACATAGTCCCATTCTAGTCCTTTAGCTCCATGAACAGTTGAAACTATTATATTTGAATCTATAAACTCTACATATTGTTTTAGCCCATAATTTTCAAAAGTGTCTTTTACTAAAACAATTTTTTCATCATTAGATATGAAGGAAAAGTCAATAAATATTCTTTCCCAAAAAAGTTCTAAAAGGCTAATAACGGCATCAGTTAACGAAGATTTATTTTCATTATAAATTTCCTTAATTTTTGAGAGATGAATTTTTGCAAGCTTTTTAGAAACTCTGTTATTTGACTTTATTAATTCTATAAACTCAAATAAACAAGTCCTATGAAACTTTGTGTAAATAGGGTCTTCATCGGAAAAAAGTCCATAGAAAAATGGAATACTGTTATGGTTTAGAGTATCAATTATTCTAGAAATATTATTACTTCTCTGTTTAACCAAAATTGCAACCTTTGATTTTGGACTCTCTTGAATTAATTCGAGAGATTTCCTTATCACATATAATGATTCTTCATTTTGATTATCTAACACTCGGTGCTGAATATTTGAATCTTCTTCAATTATTGGTGAAGTTGGATTTTGTGCATTACTCCGGATGTTTTTATCAAGCAAAAGCATTTCAGGGTTACTAGCAAAGCGATAGTTCTTTTCTAGTTGAACTTTTCTAAGGTTAAATTTTGTCGCTGATAAATCGAGTAAATTAGGGATTGCACCAATAAAACCGTAAATCCTTTGTAAAGAATCACCCAGTAAAATGACATTAGTTTTTTCAGTAATTAATTTTTGTAGAATCCAATAACTTAAAGTATTGGTGTCTTGATATTCGTCTACTAAAATTGAAGTAAAGAATTTTTGATAAAACGATAATATTTTAGGGTAGTCATTAAATAGCTTAATTGTTAAAGTTAAGATAGCGTTATATGGAATTACATTTCTTAATAATAATTCGTCTATAACTATTTGGTTATATTGTTCAATATTATCTTTAATTAGGTTGTAATTAAGATTCTTTAGGCCAGTGTTATACTCAGAAAGAAATAGTGCATTTGGGTATGATAAACCTTCAGCTTCCCTCATAGTTCCTTGAATGTTGCCATCATCCACTGATTGAATATTGTCAATTTTCGAAAGATTTTCGTGTAGCAGATAACCGTATTTTTTCAGAACCCTTCTAGAGAAACCATGATAATTAGAGACAAATAATTTATCTGATATTTTTATATCAATATTAGACTCTCTTAATAATTCTGGAACTTTTTGACTTACATCCTTTTTGATTTTATAAGCAGCGTTAACACTAAAAGTTAATGCTAATAATTTTTTGGGGTAAGGAATTTCACCTGTTGCAATCATAAATGCAATCTTGCTTACCAGAGTATTTGTTTTACCGTATCCAGCAGGAGCTTCAACCAATAATCTGTTTCCCGTATCGAAAACAATTTCAAGTTGTTTTAAATCCCCTTGATGTCTTTCTTCGATTGAAGATTTTATTTTATCTAAAGAATTAATCATTTAGTAATAACTCTTTAGATTTTGCAATTACAGTTTTGTATATCTGGGGTATTTCATCAAGTTCTAATCTATCACTTATCAATTTGCCAAGAGGGTAGCCTTTTTTACTCCCAAACCAAGCCAAATAAAATATTTTTAGGTTATTAAGTTCAGTAGTGGCAATATTGGAAAGAGTCAAATTTTGAGTGAAATTAGGTAAGTTTAAATTATAAGCTCTATTGCATTTATTAAGTTTTGAAAATTGGATTGTAGCCTGTTCACTTTCGTAAGTAATAACAATATCCCTTAATAGATTTTCTTTACCTATGTCAATTAATAGGCTAACAATTTCATCTTCAAAATCTCTTTTATCAGTGATGTAAAGTGGAGGTGTTACACTGTTAGTGTCATCTTTGTCTCCAATTCCAATAGCATTAATGTTAAATTTAGAAACTAGGTCAATAAGGATTTCAATTGTGCGAATCTTACCTCCTCTGGTTTGAATTACCCCAATACCCAGGTCATCTAAGTTTACACCTAATTTATTAGCGAAGGTGTCGAAACTCCCTTCTTCTGAATCACCTTCAACAAAGATTATTGCCTTTGAAAAAAATGCTTCTTTAATAAATGGAAATCTTAAGTATAAGTGATTAGATAGTTGAGGAGAAAGATTTAAATCCTGACCAGAAATTACTTTTGTTTTTTGATTTACGTCTGTGTAAAATCTAATTATTTGCTTGTAATCATTTAGAATAATGCTTGGTGAATGGGTAGCAATGATTATTTGTCCGTTAATTTTATCAATGTCAAATAACTCTTTAATTAGTTCTTTGAAATTTTGATTTTCATTACTAATCACCTTTGTCAAATACTTAATCAAAGACCTTTGCATATAAGGATGTAGATGAATTTCGGGTTCATCTAATCCTATTAAAAGTGATATCTCTTTTTCGCTAGTTTCTTCATTTTCAAATATTCCTTTATCTCTACGTTTATCAAGGATAAACTGAATTTTTTCTAAAATTGACAATGTAACCAATATCAAAAACTGTATTCCATAACCAGTTTTATTAAGAAGATTACCGTTAGAGTCCTTTAAGGTTATCATGTTAGGTAATAACCTTTCTAGTTCATCATCTACAGTAGCATTAATGTTATACTCTTCAAAACCTTTGATTTTTTTTAATTTGGAATTAATGTCACCCAATAATTCAGTTAATTTTGATTCGTCAATAAAGTCGGAAGAAGTTTGTTCTTCTGTTTGTAAATATCCTTTAACTAAATTCACTAAAAATTTCCCTGCACCTCGCCCTTTCTCAAAGGATATTTCAGAGATAGGATTTCTTATAGAATCGTAGTATACAAAGTTTATGTTTTTTATTAATGATGGTAAAATATAGGTTCCCGTTTCAGAGTGGTGGAACTCTAAGTTATCATCTGGTGAAAGTTGAGTACATCTAATATTTATTATTGATGAATCTTCAATATCAAATAAATCTTCAAAATGGCCAAGTTCAACGGGCAAGAGCTGTAATTTCAACTCAATTTCTATTGGATTTTGAGCATTTGAAAAATCATCGTAACTGAAAGCTCGACTATTGAATAAAATATTAAGAAGTTTTAATGCATTTGACTTTCCAATATTATTTTCTCCTACAATAAAATTACATTCTTCATCAAATGTTAATGAACAGCTATCAAGATTGCGGTAATTATTTATTTCGATTTTTTTTACTATCACTGTTCTTGGTTTTTGTCATGACGCACAACGGTTCGGCTAAGCGTAGTGCGGAGGCAAGGAAACATTTCGTTTCCGTCTACGCACGAAGCTAAAGCTTATTGTTTAGTTTTATTTTTTCTTGTCCAAAGCTAAATCCATAAGATTTAGCGGCTTTATAAATATACACAGACCTTTCGGTTTTACCCTAAAGTCCGCATTACGTTTAGGCATTGTGCCTGTTGCACAAGTTAACGAAAAAACCACATAGGGAGAACATGATCTTAACGTTGTGCGGTTAACTTTAGG
>NZ_JAUOSY010000015.1:0-24404 GCF_030549125.1 Zobellia sp. 1_MG-2023
CTTCTTCTTCTTCTTCTTCTTCTTCTTCTTCTTCTTCTTCTTCTTCTTCTTCTTCTTCTTCTTCTTCTTCTTCTTCTGCATCGTCTGCATCGTCTGCATCTTCTAACTCGTCCGTATCTAGTTCTTTTTCAAGTGTAGAAAAACCAAATAACTTGGGCTTAAACAACAAATTCCGATTATCATTTTCAAAACGCTCGGACGTCATCAAATAAGAATTACTATCCAAAGAGGCAATACTTTCAATTTGTGCATTTTCAATACTCATCGGTAGCCTCTCAACAGAATCTTTAAATACCTCAGAAGAAGTTGCTCCTTCAATTTTAAATATAAATGGAGCTAAAATTGAATTGTAACCTACAATTAGCAATGATTTTGACAACGGATTATATTCCGCTCCTGTGACCAAACCCTCTACGAAATAGTCATCCAACCGTTTTGCGACATGCTTTCCAGGCTCCGTAGATAGTTGATAAGCAACCGTACCCTTAGATTGCCATTGCTTGGTAAAAATCAAAAGTTGGTTCTCTACTACAACTAAAGCTTCGGCATCCCAGTCACTATTTCCACTATTTTCAAAATTTTCCTGATCCTCATAAGTGAATTCAATTTTATCTGCGACTACATTTTCAGACTTTAAATAATCGGATTTAGAAATACGATATACTGCTAAATCCCTTCTAACTCCATTATTATTCCCAAAATCCCCTATATAAATGAATGTATCATCTTGAGCAATATCTTCCCAATCGTTATTTTCAACATTTGTAATGCTTACGGTACGATTCACCTTAAAAGAAAGCGTATCTATCTCGTAAAGTTCAGGAAGATTACCAGAATCGTTATGAGTTATAAGTCTACCGTCAAAAAAAAGCAATCCTGAACTTTCGGATACCTCTGTAGGCAATTCACCTACTTCTCTTTGGGAATTTTGGGCCGATAGAAATAAACCGGAGAAAAGTAAAAGAAAAAACAGCAGTAAGTTTTTCATAGCATAGATACGCCTGTAATGTACAAAATAGATGCTACACTAAAGAACTCTTTAAACTTTCAAAAGAAAATGAAACCCCAAACAAATTGCCAATAGAGACAATTTGTTTATCAATAAAATAAAAATGTTAAACAAAATGTATTTACATTTGTTTTATGAAGTTATATCAGCTACGTTCCAAACAGTCATTTCCCATAAGCGTAAAAGAAGCGTGGGATTTTCTATCAGACCCAGGCAATCTTAAGGTTATTACCCCGCCACATATGGGTTTTGAAATACTCTCAGGTAATGACCGCGCCATGTTTCCGGGACAAATTATTCAATACTCCGTTTCCCCTTTTCCTGGATACAAAACTAAATGGGTTACCGAAATTACCCATGTAAAGGAGGGCGAGTACTTTGTAGATGAACAGAGATTTGGTCCTTATACACTTTGGCATCACAAACATTTCATTAAACCTATTGACGGTGGCGTAGAAATGGAGGATGTAATAGATTATAAAATTCCTTTTGGGATTTTTGGACAAATGGCCCACCCACTTTTGGTTAAAAAGCAGTTGAAACAAATTTTTGCTTTCAGGGAACAAAAATTGATAGAACTATTTGGAAGCCTTAAGAATACTACAAAAGAGCTGCAATTTAAAACGATTTAAGATTTTTCCATGAAAAAAAATATACTTTTAATAGGAGGTTCGTATGGTATTGGTCTTCAAATAGTAAAGCAACTCGCTGATGAGTATACGGTATATGTTGCCTCTAGAACATCTGACGGACTGAACGGAACAGGTGCCATCCATATTCCTTTTGACGCGAACACTGATGTCTTAGATACTACAATTCTTCCCAAGGAACTGCATGGTTTTGTCTACTGCCCAGGCTCCATCAACTTAAAGCCTTTTAAAATGCTTTCTCTGGAAACTTTTGAAACAGATATGCAGCTGAATTTCTTTAATATGGTTAAAGTAGTTAAAGATATTTTACCTTTAGTGGTCTCTGGAGGAGCAATAATTCTGTTCAGCACTGTTGCCGTTCGCTCCGGAATGCCCTACCACACGAGTGTTTCCGCAGCTAAAGGTGCAATTGAAGGTTTTGCTAAATCTATGGCGGCAGAATATGCTCCCAACATTAGGGTAAATGTAATTGCACCATCTTTAGTAAATACGCCATTGGCTAAACGCTTACTGAGTAACGAGAAAAAAATAGAAATGATGTCTCAAAGACACCCTTTAAAGCGTATTGGTGAGGTTAGTGATATTGCAAATACAGCGGTGTTCTTGTTAAGTGAAAAAAGTTCATGGATTACTGGTCAAATAATAGGTGTTGATGGAGGAATGTCAACTTTAAATTTAAGTTAGTTTATGGCAGATAAAATATTGATTTTTTGGTTTAGAAGAGATTTACGTCTAGACGATAATATTGGGTTCCTAGAAGCCCTAAAGAGCAATTATAAAGTGTTGCCCATTTTTATTTTTGATTCTGAGATTCTTGAAAACCTTCCAAAAGATGATGCCAGAGTTACTTTTATCTACGAGAACTTGCAGAGAATGCGAGATACGCTTCAAAGTGAAAACCATAGTTCTATAGCAATCTACCACGGTAAACCTTTGTCTATATTCAAGGACTTACTTAGTCAATATGAAATAAATGCAGTCTACACAAATCATGATTACGAGCCTTATGCCAAAAAAAGAGATGAAAGCATAAAAAAGCTACTCCAAGAAAACGACGTTACTTTTCACACCTTTAAAGATCAGGTTGTTTTTGAAAAGGATGATATTCTCAAAAGTGACGGTGACCCGTACATTGTCTATACCCCTTACAAAAATAAGTGGAAAGAACATTTTAACCCGGATGAACATTTAACCATTCATTACACAAAACAATACCGAGACAACCTTATTCAGAATACGAGACTACCAAATCTCTTTTTAACGGATATGGGTTTTAAAACTTCCTCCTTAAAAGTTCCGGAATATATGGTTACACCAACCCTAATTGATAATTATGAAGATACCAGGAATTACCCAGCCATAGAAAACGGTACATCATTGCTAGGACCACATCTACGGTTCGGAACGGTGTCCATCCGAAAAATGATGAAAAAGGCGATTGCCGAAAAAAATGAAGTTTTTTGGAGCGAACTTATTTGGCGTGAGTTTTTTATGCAAATTCTATGGCACTACCCTAGAACCGTAAATGAAGCGTTCAAAAAGAAATATGACCGAATAAGTTGGAGAAATAACGAAGATGAATTTGAAAAATGGAAGGAAGGGAATACCGGATATAAATTGGTTGATGCAGGAATGCGGGAATTAAATGCAACTGGATATATGCATAACAGAGTACGAATGCTCGTCGCCAGCTTTCTTTGCAAACACTTACTTATAGATTGGCGTTGGGGCGAAGCGTATTTTGCCGAAAAGTTGTTGGATTATGAAATGAGCAGCAATGTGGGCAATTGGCAATGGGCAGCGGGAAGTGGTGTTGATGCCGCTCCTTATTTTCGCATTTTTAACCCAATGACTCAGGTTGAAAAGTTCGATAAGGATAAAAAATATATTTTAAAGTGGGTTCCCGAGCACCATACGGAAGACTACGTACAAAAAATGGTAGACCATAAAGAAGCTCGGGAACGGTGTTTAAAAACGTATAAGGAAGCACTTAACTAAAGCGAAACCTAACGGGAAAGCTGTCTTTCTAATTGACGTTTTTCTTGCATACGATATTTAAGGATGTTCACGTAACGCAGTGCCTCTCCGTTATTATAGTCCGTATAAGATTTAGAGGCCCATTCCATCGCCTTTTCTAAATCACCGTTAATTTCATTTATGATTGCCATATTGTAACAAGCCCTACCGGCTATTTTACCGTCCGGATTATTCACTTCCTTTTCCCAAAGAACGGCCGCTCCATCCCAATCACCTGTCTGGGCACGTCTTTTTGCAATTACAAAATTCTCGGTACCTTTTACAAAGTAATCTCTGGAAACCCTTTTTCTTAAAGGTCTTACATCATAACCATAAGAATTACCGATGTTACTACTACGTTGAATAACAGCTTCTTTTCTTCCAATTACCGCCTCAACCGCTTTCATAGGATTAACACCGGACCCAATAGATGTGATACGATCATTAAAAGTATACTCATCCAATATTAATTTGTTCTGTGGGTCATACACTCGCCATCCATTTTTAATAGCGGTATTAAGTGTAACCTTATGACCCGGCAGCGAAGCTTTTATGCCTAAATCATTTGGTATGGTTACCGTGGTAAGTTCATAATCTACTCGCGTATCCGTATCGTAGAACTCTAATGAAAATAGTACATCTACATCATTAGCATCGCAAATTTCTTGAACCGACTGCCAGTCCAAAGCTGCAGGAAAAATGCCTAGCCCTTTTCGTTGAATATCCGTATCATCAATAATAGTAATGGTTTCAAAACGAGTGTTGCGCGTAAGCTCATCGTAAAGCCCCGTTACAGCAGATTCTGCTCCTTCCCTGTCCAAGTTAAGTCCCTCTAAAGAAAGAATCTTATCTATTTTATCTACCACTTTGTTTTCTTCGGACGGAATACTCCTGTTGATCAGACCTACCCGTGCTGCATTTGAAGGTAAGCTTATACGTGCTGGCTCAGTAGCACCCATTGTTAATTTGTTAGTTGACACGCAACTGGATAATAGCAGTAATATAGCTCCGGCGGAAAGTAGTTGGTTAAGATTTTTCATGGGACAAAAGTTAAATCGTTATCTCTTTTCAAAAAATTAAAAAGTTTAAGTAGGTTCGATATAAACTAAAACCCGTCCTAATTATTGCTTTTAGCCCAGCTATAATCAATAAACTCGACCAACTACATCTTTTTTATCGGTGAATTATAAGAATCACGTTTAAGAGTCTTCACTTAAACCTTCTAAATTATGTATAGACCAGTTACTGGCTCCCATTATTAAAATGCTTTTGTATCTTACACACCCAAAATACAGCGCTAAGCTGTTTTTATATGAATCCCATACTATTCCAAACCACATGAAAAAAATCCTTTTTGCATTTATTTTTTTAGCCGGCACCACTCTATTGGCTCAAGCACAAACTTTTGATTTTAAAATTGATCATTTTGCGCTAGTCGTTGAAGATTCTGATATTAGTGCAGATTTCTACGCAAACATTCTAAAATTAGAAGAAACGCCACATCCTGATTTAAAACCTGGTTTCAGGTGGTTTATTGTAAGTGGAAATTCTCAGATTCACCTAATCGAAAAGGAATTTGCGCCCTTTGAAAAGAATAAATCCATGCATCTATGCCTTTCCACTCAAGATTTA
Organism: Zobellia sp. 1_MG-2023; assembly: GCF_030549125.1. Taxonomy (NCBI): domain Bacteria; kingdom Pseudomonadati; phylum Bacteroidota; class Flavobacteriia; order Flavobacteriales; family Flavobacteriaceae; genus Zobellia; species Zobellia sp. 1_MG-2023. The sequence continues at coordinate 5,308 of NZ_JAUOSY010000015.1, forward strand.
GACGGAATGATAGCACATCTTGAAAAAAACAATATCATGTATTGGGATTGGCCCGGTAAAGAAAATGCAGTCACTTTACGTACAGACGGTGTACGCCAAATTTATATTCAGGACCCGGATAAGTATTGGATAGAAATCAATACAGCAAAACATTAAAACGAGAAAGAGGCCTTATGGGCCTCTTCTCTATTTAAGTATATTTTCAACTTTTACTTAATTGAATACCCAGGAGCCAAGACAGCTTTACCTTCTTCCGGGTGACGTTTGAGATATGCTGCCACAAACGGACATAAAGGAGCCATTTTCATACCACTCTCCTCTATAAATTTCAATACTTTTGAGACCAAAGCACTTCCCACACCTTGCCCACCTAAAGATGAAGGCACTTCTGTATGTGTTAAGTACATGATGTTCTGTTTGGAAATCATATATTCCATAAAGGCTATCTCCCCATCAACATCCATCTCAAACCTACCTTTCTCTCCCTTCTTATTTACAAGTGGAATTTTTGAAAAGTCTCTTTTTTCCATAAGAAAGACGCTAGGGGTTCACTGATTTAAACTCTGGTAATTTTAGCACCAATAGCACGTAAACGTGTATCAATATCTTCATACCCACGATCTATCTGTTCAATATTATGAATAGTAGATGTTCCTTTTGCGGATAGGGCTGCTATCAGCAAAGAAACTCCTGCCCTAATATCCGGAGATACCATGGTGGTTGCCTTTAATGTAGATTTAAAGTCGTGCCCAATTACGGTAGCACGGTGTGGATCACAAAGAATAATCTTAGCACCCATATCAATCAATTTATCCACGAAGAACAAACGGCTTTCAAACATCTTTTGATGAATAAGCACCTCTCCTTTTGCCTGTGTGGCAACTACCAGAATAATACTCAATAAATCCGGTGTTAGACCTGGCCATGGCGCATCTGCAATTGTAAGGATAGAACCATCTATAAAGTTCTGTATCTCGTACCCGTTGGTATGCTTAGGTATGAATATATCGTCATCCTTTTTTTCTACGGTAATACCCAGTTTTCTAAAAACCGTAGGTATTTGTCCCAAATCGTCCCAACTTACATTTTTGATCGTAAGCTCGCTTTTGGTCATTGCCGCCAATCCGATCCAGCTTCCTATTTCGATCATATCCGGAAGCATTCTGTGTTCCGTTCCTCCTAAGGAATCTACACCTTCAATTTCCAGAAGGTTTGACCCCACACCGGAAATCTTGGCGCCCATACGGTTCAGCATTTTACACAACTGCTGTAAGTAAGGCTCACAGGCCGCATTGTAAATTGTTGTTTTTCCTTCGGCAAGAACAGCTGCCATGAGAATGTTAGCAGTACCTGTTACGGATGCTTCATCCAGCAACATATAAGTGCCTTTAAGTTTTTTGGCCTCAACACCGTAGAAATATTCTTCTTTGTTGTACCTAAACTTGGCGCCCAATTTTATAAATCCTTCAAAGTGGGTATCCAAACGTCTACGTCCAATTTTATCGCCGCCTGGCTTAGGAATGTATCCTTTTCCAAAACGTGCCAATAAAGGACCAACTAGCATAATAGACCCTCTAAGACCGCGACCATCTTCTTTAAACTGGTCAGACTGTAGGTAGTCTAAATTTATATCATCTGCTTTAAAGCTATATGATCCTTTTGCCTTTTTCTGGATTTTTACACCCAAATCTTCAAGCAACGCAATCAGCTTATTTACGTCTACAATGTTAGGAATGTTGTTTATGGTAACCGTTTCATCAGTAAGTAGTACGGCACAAAGAATCTGTAAGGCTTCATTTTTAGCGCCTTGTGGCGTAATTTCACCAGAGAGCTGGTGACCGCCTTCAATTTTAAAGGTACCCATGTAAGATTGAGGAGTATTAATATCGCTTTTTACCGCGATTGTTATTGTTTCGTTGGTTGTTTTTCTTTCCTGAATTATTGTTCCTTGGAGTTTTAGCTACACGATTTTTCAAAAACTGTCCGCTATCCGTAAGGTTTTCTCCACTAAGGTCTATTTGTCCGTCACTGAGTTCAAGTAAATGATTGAAAATTGCTTTATCATCAACCGTATCCTTGTTCCAGTTCAGGTAACATTTTTTCATGTGGTTGGCAATGGCATATTCCAGCCCATCACGCATATCTCCTTTTTCCCATTTTACGGCAACATCAATCATTCTCTTGATATTGTTTCCGTAAAAACGGTATTTTGGAAAATTCTGAGGATACTCCAAAGGCTCAGGGCGCTTCCTTAGTACCTCTTTACTCGTAATAGGAAAAGGCGATTTTACATCCAATTTAAAATCGGACATAATAAACAACTGATCCCATAATTTATGCTGAAAATCAGGCACATCTCTTAGGTGCGGCTGAATATTACCCATAACACTAATAATAGCTTGGGCCACTTTGTTTCTCTCTTCTTCGTCTTCTATAGAAATGGCATGATCTACCATTTTCTGAAAATGACGCCCGTATTCGGGAATGATCAATTTTGACCTTTCCGTGTTATATTCTAGGTTTTCTACTAAATTCAAATTGAAAATTTTTGCTTAAAAAAATTAAGGAAGTGTTCTTATAACGTCTGCAAATTAAGAAAATTATGGTTCAAATACTATTTAAAGGGATATAACCCCTTCAACCTTGCCCACTTCTTTGTATTTCTCTATTACCGCATCCGGGTTTTTCATGTTTACCGTTATAGAAACACTGGTATACTTTCCGTTTTTAGATTCCTTTAATTCTATTACAGCTCCTGTATTATCAAAAATTTTATGAATTTGATCTACTTTTTCAGGAATGGATTGTACTATAAATTTATATAAGTAATTAGAAGGCCAAGTTGTACTCTCTCCTAGTTGCTCTCGTAAGCGCTTATAGAACGCTTCTGGATTTTCTTTGTCCATATAACCATTTTTTACAAAGATAACGGTTCAACCTCAATTTTAATATCATAATGGAATGATTACTTTTGCATGAACAACAATTATCTATTGGATCTTAAAAAAGTAGTTATTACAGGTGGCCCAAGTACGGGCAAAACATCGGTTATAGAGAATCTTGAAAAGAAAGGTTTTCCGTGTGTTCATGAACTTATCCGAAGTATGACTTCGTCTGAAAAAAATGAAGACAAAACCACTAATTTTGAAGTTAACCCCATAGTTTCGGTAAAAGACCCTAAAAAGTTTAACCAAAACCTTTTAGATGGAAGAATAAAGCAATACACTGATGCGGATTCCATAAATGGAGAGGTGGTGTTTTTTGACCGTGGAATTCCAGATGTTCACGCCTACATGAACTGTTTTGGGCAAGAGTATAGCTCAGATTTTGAAAAACCTTGTTACACCTACAAATACGATCAGATTTTATTGATGCCGCCTTGGAAGGAAATACATGTGGTGGATAACGAACGTTTTGAATCCTTTGAGGAAGCAGAACGCATTTATAAACATCTCAAAACCACATACGAGCATGTTGGTTACCCTATAACATTAGTACCTATAGGTACAATTGAGGAACGCACCCAATTTATTTTAGAACTGCTAAACCTAAAGTAATGCACAAAGACCCGATATCCATTTTACGGCAATATTGGGGCTTTAATAGTTTTAAAGGTTCCCAGAAAAAAATCATAGATGCCATTATTGACAAACAGGATGTATTGGCCCTACTACCTACCGGTGGAGGAAAATCTGTTTGTTTTCAGGTTCCCGCCATGGCCCAAGAAGGTCTGTGTATCGTAGTTTCCCCTTTAATAGCATTAATTCAAGATCAGGTAGAAAGCCTTAAAAGAAAAGGCATAAAAGCCATTGCCCTAACTGGAGGAATTCCCTTTAATGAGCTTTTGGACCTGTTGGACAATTGCCTGTACGGCGGATACAAATTTGTCTATCTATCTCCCGAGCGTTTGCAACAAGAATTAGTCCAAGAGAAAATACGCCAAATGAACGTAAACCTCGTAGCCATAGACGAGGCCCACTGCATTTCTCAATGGGGACACGATTTTAGGCCAGCGTATCTTGAATGCGCCCAACTACGAAAACTGTTGCCACAGACTCCGGTAATAGCACTGACCGCAACCGCTACAGACCGCGTTGCCGATGACATTATTGAGAGCCTTCGCCTTACCGCTCCTACCGTGGTAAAGGATTCTTTTGCCAGAAGCAATATTGCTTTTAAGATTTTATGGGAGCAGGACAAACATTACAGATTGGCCCAGTTATGTTCTCAAATAGAGAAAAGCGGGATTGTTTATGTGGGCACCCGAAGAGGCACCGTAGAGCTTTCACAATTTTTAAATTCCAAAGGGTGTAGTGCTACTTTTTTTCATGGGGGAATTCCCAAAAAAGAAAAAGAGAAAAAGTTGAATCTTTGGCTAACCAACAAAATACGGATTATGGTGGCCACTAACGCTTTTGGAATGGGAGTTGACAAACCTGATGTTTCCTTGGTGGTCCACTACCAAATACCGGATTGTCTTGAAAACTACTACCAAGAAGCCGGTAGAGCGGGACGTGACGGCCAACCAGCAGAGGCCGTTCTTATTACCAACCCTAATGACGAAGAGCAGTTAAAGAATCAGTTTTTAAGTGTGCTTCCGGACACCGCTTTTCTAAAAAAAATCTACAACAAACTCAATAATTTCTTCAGAATAGGATATGGCGAAGGAAGTCATGAAACGTTTCAATTCAATTTTAATGAATTTGTTAGAATCTATAGTTTAAATTCATTTCTAGCCTATAACGGATTAAAAATATTAGACCGAAACTCGGTAATTTCCCTATCGGAATCCTTTTCAAAAAAAACACTGGTTCAGTTTATATCGGACAAGGACACTATTTTTGATTACTTGGATATGCACAAAGGCTCCGCCAATATTATCCAAACCATTTTAAGGACTTACGGTGGTATTTTTGACTTTGAGACCAAAATAGACCCAAGTTTGGTGGCTAAGAAAACAAATACTTCGGAACAACATATTTTTAAAGTTCTGGAACAAATGAAGAAAGACGACATCATAACGTTTGAAGCCCACCAGAGCGATCTGGAAATTACCTTTCTTGTACCTCGCGAAGATGACCTTACTATAAATGTCTTTGCAAAAAAAGTAAAGGAGCAGAACCAAGTGAAAACCGAAAAGGTTTTCCAAATGATAGATTACGTTAAGAACACCACTATATGTAGGAGCAAGCAGATTTTAGAATACTTTGGAGAAAAAGACACAGCAGACTGCGGTAAGTGCGATGTCTGCCTGTCAAAAGGGATTATACAAAAACCAACTTTTGACCAAGTATCAAAAGAAATTAGCTCGTTGCTATTAGAATCACCATATACTTCAAGAGCAATCATACGTGCCATGACCTATAAAGAACCCATTGTTTTAAGGGCACTACAGCTTATGCTAGAAGATGGAGATATTACAATCAATACCAAAAACGAGTATACACTAAAATAGGTTTTACTTCATTCGAAATAAAAAATAGAGAACACAATGAGAGATTTACGCATCGTTTTTATGGGAACCCCAGAGTTCGCCACTACCATTTTAGCCTCACTTGTAGAAAACAACTATAATGTGGTAGGTGTAATAACGGCACCGGACAGACCTGCCGGAAGGGGGCGAAACCTGCAACAATCGCACGTAAAAAAGTACGCCCTAGAAAACAATCTAAAAGTACTCCAGCCTACCAATCTTAAAAATGATGATTTCTTAAGCGAATTAAAGGCGTTAAATGCAAATCTTCAGGTTGTGGTTGCTTTTCGCATGTTACCCAAAGCTGTATGGGCCATGCCGGAATACGGTACTTTTAACCTGCATGCATCACTTTTGCCGGATTATAGAGGGGCTGCGCCTATAAACTGGGCCATAATGAACGGAGAAAAAGAAACAGGGGTTACCACTTTCTTTATAGACGATAAAATAGACACCGGAGAAATTATCTTGCAAGACCGTACGAATATTGACGAAAATATGTCTGCCGGGGAATTACATGACAAATTAATGGTCATGGGAGCCAACCTTGTTCTAAGGACGGCAGAAGCCATTGCCAAAGGCCCGGTGACCACTATAGCTCAACCCACTACAAAAGAATTAAAAGAAGCTTTTAAGATACATAAGGATACGTGCGAAATTAATTGGAATGCTCCTATAAATGATATATATAACCATATAAGAGGATTAAGCCCTTACCCCGGTGCTTGGACCAACTTGATAAATGGGGAAGAAAAGATCTTTGTAAAAATCTATGCCACTGCGAAGGAAAAAACTGACCATCAATTACAAGTAGGAGAAATAGAGGCTACTAAAAAGGAACTCAAAATTGCAGTAGACGGAGGCTATATTAACCTATTGGAAATGCAATTACCAGGTAAGAGAAAAATGAAAGTAACCGATGTTCTAAATGGCCTAAACTTGCAAAAAAATGCTAAAATGGCGTAAAGCCCTAGTATCATTGGGCTGCGAGAAGCGTAAAAAAAGCCCTACTTTATCAACAAACGCCTATAGTTATTAACAAAAACGCCGATTTCCCCCCAATTTACTTGCGTTGGAAGCAAATCCGTATAAATTTGTTTAACATTAAAATACGTTTAACAACAATTAATTAATTAAATTATGAACAAAACAGAATTGATCGATGCAATGGCAGCAGACGCCGGCATCACAAAAGCCGCAGCAAAAAAAGCATTGGAATCTTTCCTAGGAAATGTTGAAGGTTCTCTTAAAGGAGGTAACCGAGTTTCTTTAGTTGGTTTTGGATCTTGGTCAGTATCAAAAAGAAATGCAAGAGAAGGAAGAAACCCATCTACGGGTAAAACCATCAAAATTGCAGCTAAGAACGTTGTTAAGTTCAAAGCAGGATCTGACTTGGCTAATTCAGTAAACTAAGACTTACGAGCCATATTATAAGAAAAGCGTCTACAGTGTAGACGCTTTTTTTTTATTCGTATTTGCTTTTTATAAGAAATGTCTTATTTTAGTTATAACTAGTTCATATAATTATGGTAGATCTGAAACCAAACAAAGGCAAGCTCCTAATTGCCGAACCGACCTTAACCGGAGACGTGTCCTTTAATCGTTCAGTAGTTCTTTTAGCGGAGCATAACGAAGAGGGATCCGTTGGTTTTATCTTAAACAAACCTTTAGAGTACACCATTAGCGAGCTTATAACCGAAATAGAAATCCCGTTTCAAGTATATAACGGTGGTCCTGTTGAGCAGGACAATCTTTATTTTATTCATAAAGTCCCGGATTTAATAGCCAATAGCATTGAGATTTCCGATGGTATTTATTGGGGAGGAGATTTTGAGAATACCATTGGCCTTATCAACGAAAAAATAATATCGGAAAATGATATCCGGTTTTTCCTTGGTTACTCAGGTTGGTCTTCATTCCAATTGGACAAAGAGCTACTTTCCAAATCTTGGATCGTTGTAGAAAATGACTATGAAAGCTCCCTGATCCATAAATCTTCCGAAGCATTTTGGAAAGAGAAAATGGTAGAACTGGGCGGTGATTATCTTCTTTGGTCCAATTCTCCTGAAAACCCAAGCTTAAATTAAAGCTGCACCTTAGTCTTAAGAAAGACGTGCCGTTGCATTTAACTTGCCCAAAAGTTCCTTTGCTACTGCATTCCCAAATTCCTTTTTCCTGTACTTGGTAACCGGCTGTATACCCACAATGCTGTTTGTAATAAACAATTCATCTGCCTTTTGCAGTTCAAAAGGAGATATGGAGGCTTCTTGAAATTCATAACCCTCAATTTTGCTCAAAATATCGATTAGTTTCTTTCTAACAATACCATTAAGGCAACCATCTTTTAACGGAGGAGTTTTTATTACCCCGTTCTTTACAAGAAAAATATTGCCATTTAAAGCTTCTACTACTTGTTTCAAACCGTTCAATAGAAGACAATTTTGGTAATCGTTTTCCTTGGCAAAAACACTTCCTACCACATTTATAATCTTATTGTTCGTTTTTAAGGTAGATAACATATCTGCATTTACGTAGAAGTCCTTAAAAAGTTCCACCTCATAAGAATCTTCACTTAACATGTAAAAAGGGCTTTTAAGTGGCGAAGCTTCTATAGAATAGCTGATTTCATTTGTTGCTGGTAGATAAAGACCTCCCTTTTCCCTAAAAATAGTGAGTCTAACCCTAGATTGGCCTCCTAAATCATTCGCCTCTACTACCTCACCTATTTTAGACTCCAAGAACTCCATAGTGAATTCCATTGGTATTTCCATACGGAGAATACGCATAGAAGCCATTAACCTAAGGTAATGATCTTCCCAGAAAAAGAGTTTTCCGTTAACCATTCTCATGGTTTCAAAAAGGGAGTCACCATAACGTAACCCTCTGTTCTGGTGGTCTAAAAATTGTATATTTTCCTCTAGTAGATTTCCGTTGTAGCTAACCATAAAAAAGTCCCGATAATTTATCGGGACCAAATATAAGATGATATTAGAAGAATACGGTTACTTAGAGCCTAAAACCTGTTTAAGATCCGTTACTTGATTGGTCCAAAGCATTTTGGCCTCATCTACTTCATCTTCCTCTGCAAAATCGGTTATAAATAGTGATACATCCTTGGTAATTTCATCAACAATTATTTTTAATTCAAAATATGAATCGTCTTCATTGTCTACCCAGGCGAATTTTACAAATTCATCACTTTTTCGCTTTAATAATTTTGCTTCCTCTTCGGCACCGTCCCATATAAAACTGAACATTTCACCTCTGGAGTTTACATTATCGGCAAACCATTCGGAAAGTCCTGACGGGGTTGACAAGTACGTATATAGCAACTGTGGCGAAGATTGTATTACAAATTCTAGTTCAAATTTTATTTTATCGTCCATTCTTAAGTGTTTACGATGGGCAATATATAGATTTCCTTATGATAAAAAAATAAAAGAGATAGAATAATTTTAGCAAAGTATTGCCCAAGAACAAGAAATAAACTTTATATTTGCAGCCGTTTAGAAATAACAATACGGCGAGGTAGCTCAGTTGGTTAGAGCGTCGGATTCATAACCCGGAGGTCGGGGGATCGTGCCCCCCTCTCGCTACAAGGCTTAAAATGCTATAAACTAACGGATTGTGTACTACAATCCGTTTTTTTATGTCTTGTATTTCCCTTTTATTACGTTCCGTAAACGAAAACGTAAACACTTTTAAAATGAAATTGAACTACACCGAACCTAAAATCTTTACAGGTGGTGTCGATATCACCCAGTGGTCCGCCCTCACTAAAGACCAACGTAACGATGCCCTTGCCAAGGCTTGGTTCGTATATTTCTCTTTCAGGGACCCTGATACCGGCAAACTAAAAAAACAACCCTTTATCAAAGCCGGAGCCAACCGCTTCAAGGGCAAAACTAAACGATTACAATTCTTAAAAGTCTTACAACGAAATCTCCTTCTATTGTTGGAAGCCGGATTTGACCCTTATAAAGACAATACAGAATTGGAAGCGGAATTTAGAGGGCGACCAATTAAAGAAGAACGCCCGACAAATAACTTACCGGGGAAGGAAGAAGTGGACAAAGGACCTACGGCAGTAGTAAACAGAGAGCGTATTGAACTTTCCAATGAAAATGCTAAATCAAATCTAGAATCTATTTCCGAAATAGAAATCAAGGTGGTGGACGAGAACAAAGTTTCAGTGGCCGAAGCTTTGGAACTGGGCCTGAACATTAAAAAGAGCACCCTGAACGATAATTCGTTCAAGAAGCAGAAAAGCCGAATAACAAAGTTTGAAAGATGGCTTGCAGAAAATGATGTGGATGTCTCCGATATTAAAAACATCGATAAAAAGACCGTAGTGCGCCACCTGAACGATGTTTTGCGCACCTCCAGCCCTAGAAACAGGAACAATACCAGAACCGCTCTCAGTGCGCTCTTCGGCACCTTGGAGAACAATGAACTGATCGATGACAACTTTATACGTAAGATAAACATACTGAAATCCGTTCCAAAGCGAAACAAGACCTATACACCGAAACAGCTGACGGAAATCGACTCACATCTTAAGAACAACGATCTTTTGATGCGGATGTTCGTCCAAATGGTCAGCTATAATATGTTGAGGCCCATAGAAATATGTCGCCTCAGAGTGGGTGATATTGATATTAAGGACAAGAAAATATATGTCAAGGCCAAGAACAAGCCCGTTAAGATAAAGATCATACCGGATATAATGCTTGGCCAATTGCCGGACCTTTCCAAGATGGACGCCAAACATTCCCTGTTCACTCCACAGGGCTTTGGCGGAGAGTGGAACCTTGCCGATAACGACAAGCGCAACTACTTTTCCAAACGCTTTAAAAAAGTAAAGGACCATTTTAAATTGGGCAATGAATATGGTCTCTACAGTTTCAGACATACGTATATAACCATGCTTTACCGTGAGATGATAAAAACGGGAACACCGGAAGAGGTCAAGAGCAAACTGATGCTCATTACAGGCCATGCCACCCTTGATGCACTTGAAAAATACCTTAGGGACATAGATGCCGAGCTACCCCAGGATTACTCGAACCTATTGAACCGATCCATCAACAAAACCGACAAATGAGCTACTTTGGACTTTTAAAGGATTTGAACCTGAACTCGTTGACAATGGACGAGCTCACTCGTATACAGCTCTCACGGGGAATACTCCAAGAGGTAACAAGAATACCGCTGTCCGTTTATGGAAGACCTAATGCCATTTCCCTGAAGAACAGTGAAACCGTTTACGTTCCCGACCCTGACATGACCGAGGAATTTTATGGCTATATAGTGGATGTGTACGAAGATGTAATCGAAAATAGCCTCATTGGTTTTTATTATGTGTACGAAGAGGATATTATGGGCCTCGACGAACGTGATACTCGAAAAGTTGCTTTGGAGCATTATAAAAGGATAGCCCAACTTGCCACTAAAAATGAATTTGATATACTTAGACCGATAACTTTGCCAAGTGGACACCTAAGCATACGTAGAGCAAAGAAAATAGAGCTCTTTGAGCTACGGAAGGAGGCACTACAGGAGCGTCTTGCTGCGGAAGTGGCGGTGCCCCTGACCCACTTCTTGATCGGAAACGCGGCATATTTTGAGGATTCCCTAATCGGCAAGTTTCCTTTACTGGACGAAACGTTGAAATTTGAGGCATCACTTAGGATTCTACTGACATTGAACGATCAATTTCAATTTGAAACGGTGGACGACACGCCCAAGAAAATTGAGAATAAGCTACCAATTGCTCAACAATTAAAAGAGAAAAGTACAGATCGAAAGAAAAAAGACGCTATCATTTCCGATGATGAGGCCATAGACTTCCTATTAAATTCAGTTTTCTCCAAGTCGTCAAAATAGCACCATACATATAGGCCAAAATATGGTTGTCTTATACTGTCCTGATTATATTGGTCTAATATCTCCTTACTTTTTAACCACGTAAAATATAAAGCGCAACCATACTTTTTATAGATACCACCCTATAAGCTGTAAAAAGTAACCTTATTTTGTTCTAAAGTAGACATTGGGCAACCATAGCTGTGGTTGCTACCATATGGTTAACTACGTAGTTAGTTTAACCATATATTTTAAAAAGAATACTAATAGTAACCCTATTTTTGTAATGGGGTACGGGCAAAGGAGGATTGACCATACCTTAGCGAAGGACATACTGGAACAACAACCCAAGTTTACTATCAATGCCAATTATATTGATAGACAATCAATTAACCTCAGTTCCTCCCTTTACATTCCCTTGTTCATATACTCTTGCCATGTAACCAAAATATATTTTTCTTTTCCGTATTCGATTTTTTTTAAGAAACCGTATTCATAAATGAAAAAATATACATCTCCTTTTTTGTTCTTCCAATAGTGGGTAAAAAAGTTGGAATCGAATCCCCAGGTCCGATAGAACCTTGCATCTTATCGTTACCTTGCCCCCTTTGTTATATTGTTTAAGAATCCTCCGGTTCAATTTTAATTGGTTATCCACTTTATTGTAAAATCGCTCCGGGTCTTTCTTTTGTTTGTTATATTGGAACGCGCTCTTACAATGCAAGTCGCAATACTTTTTATCGGTTCTGCCCGTAAGTTCTCGTTGACAGTTCAAACAATCCTTTTGTATTCGCATCCTTGTAGTATCTAAACGAATGATTATTCGAACATTATTCGCTTAAGATACGGTTAAATAGTATGTTTTAGTGAATTTGCAATAAAAACAACATGTTCAAGGGCAGGAGTATTACCTTACGGCATTTGCTGATCAATAACAGAAAACACATTGGCCTCCAGTTCAAATCGGATAAAGTAATCCAGGCGCTCGCAGATAGGTTGCCCGGTATCAGCTGGCACGATGAATACGGAATGTACCATATCAAGAACAATAGGGCAAATCTTGCTATTCTTTTTAAAACGTTCAGGGGAGAGGTATGGATCAACGGAAATTATTTTTTCGAGAACAAGACCGGTCTCAATCCGGAAATACCAAAGAACATTTCATGGTATAGGAACAGAGATATGAAAGAAGGTTTCAAGAGGTGCCCAATTGCCTATCTTGACAAATTGGAACTAAGGAGATATGCAGAAAATACGGTAAAGACCTATGTTCACCATTTTGAGATATTTATCAATCATTTTCACGGCATACCACCCAATGCCATCACTGAACTAGAAATAAGAGCGTATTTGCAAAAGCTCACAAGGGACGGCCGTTCACACTCTTATTTGAACCAGGCCGTGAACAGTATCAAGTTCTATTTTGAGGTGGTCATGGGCATGCCCAACCGATTCTACAACATTGAACGACCTATTAGGCAAAAACAATTGCCCAAAGTACTCTCAAAAGAAGAAATTCTACGCCTTATCGAAAATACCAACAACTTAAAGCATCGCTGTATCGTTTCCCTACTATATTCGGCAGGACTGAGAAGAAGCGAACTTTTGAACCTGAAAATAGATGATATAGATGGTGAGCGAATGCTTATCAGTGTAAAAGCGACCAAGGGCAATAAAGATAGGATGACGGTTCTGAGTCCCACACTTCTGATAAATTTACGAGTGTATTACAAGAAATACAGACCAGAAAACTATCTCTTTGAGGGCCCCGATCAAAAACCCTATACCGCTTCGAGTGTGCTAAAACTTACCACAAGCGCAGCCAAGAGAGCAGGCATCCGAAAAAAGGTGACACCTCATATGTTGCGCCACAGTTTTGCGACCCACCTACTTGAAGATGGAACCGATTTAAGGCACATCCAATTGTTGCTGGGCCACAGCAGCACCAAAACAACGGAAATTTACACTCATGTAGCAGAAACCTCGTTCAAAGGCGTAAAAGATCTCTTATCTTAGTTCCGCATATAAAAAATATATAGATCATATGATCTATATTCCTACGTTGTAAGTAATTTGCCATCGCCATTGTTCTTTTAGCTGAGGATTACCTGAGTTATATTGTGGATATAAAAAGTCGGAATCCCTAAATGGGCAGAAAAGGATCAAGGTAATATTCGACTCTTTCGGCGGATATTTCCCAAGTAGTTTAGCTTTCAGCGTTGAGAGCTGGCTCTCAGAACGTTGACACGTTAAAAACTACTTGTAAAAGGACGGTAAAAATTTTGAGAAAGTCAAATTTCAAGTGGGATTTTATTGGTTTTCTGCCCATTTAGAGGAGTTTAAGCCCCGTTTTACACTAATCATATTAGCTATATGGATTAATATAAAACGGGAGTCTCAGCAAAAAGAGACCCTGCTATTGTCTTATGGCAAACTATCAATGGTATTTATTCCTAATTTTAGGGAAAGATAAAATTAAAATAAAACCACTTACAACAGGTATTATAAGCAATGGCCCGAAAACATATTAGCCTGGAAAGCGGCCACTACTTATACACCAGTCGTTAGCAAATATAAAAAACACAAATATGGGACTATTTAGTAAATTATTCTCCAAAGACTCCAAAGAACCTGAATCTAATGAAAATAATATCAATAAGGAATCTCAAATCAAGCAGATGACCCAATTTTGGATTGGAAATTTTGCAACAGAGGAAATATCATCTAATTTTTTTCAAGAAATATATAATGAAAATGATGATGATAGTCCTTTATCTGAATTTATTGAAACTCAAAATGAACAATGGTTAGACCACGATTTTATGGAAGACCATCACTTTAAAATAAAATCCGAAGTTAGGAAAAACCTCTATTCATATTCAGAAAACAAAGATTGGTTGATAAAGTTTGATGAAATGTTTCGTGATTTTAATGAAAATGGAAATTTCACATTAGTGATGTCATCATATGACTTCCCTTCATTAAACAACAAAGTAAAATCACCACAATCCTTTAATTCCAATGAAATAACTTTAATATATTTTGGAGAAATTAAAAGTCCATTTATGTAGGCATAATAAGCAAAAATAAATTGAACTTGAAATTAAGTTTAAAAAAAAATGAGTATTTTGAAAGCTGACTTTAGTTTAAAATGGGAAGATATAACATTTGCTAACAATGTATAAAAAACATAGGGCTTTTGTGCTAAACCGAAAGGTCTGTGGATATTAACAAAGTCCGCTAAATATAAAATTTGGCGTTTAAAGAAGAAAAAATAAAAGCAAAATATTTATATTTAGCTAAGTAATAAATCGAAACGAAAGTGCTTTTTAACTGCCCTACGTTTCTTATACTAAACGTTAGCCATAATTATGAAAAAAATAGGAACCAATATTATATTTTCTCTTTTCAGTATTTCACTTTTAGCGCAAAATGCAACGAAGGGAATTATAAAAGATTCGGAGACGGACGAGCCAATTCCATATGTGAATATTGGAATTGTGAAAAAAGACAAAGGAACGGTCTCAACAGAGGAAGGTAAATTTGAATTCGGAATTCCTTCTAAATTAATGAACGATACTATAAAAATATCCTCAATCGGTTATCAACCAAAATCAATTCTCGCAAAGGAATTTGCCGCAACTTTGAAAAAGAATCCAACAATCAAACTTCTACCTGTAATTACTGAATTGGACGAAGTTGTGGTTACAAACAAAAAACTGAAAGAGAAAATTTTAGGAAATAAAGCTAAATCTAAAAAAATGAAAGGTGCATTTAGTTACGCCGTAGCTGGAAACGAAGTTGGAATAAAAGTGAAAATTAAAGACAGTCCAACATACATCGAAAAATTTCATGCAAATGTTGTATCAAACACGAGTGAAAAAGTGAAATTTCGGCTGAATTTTTATAACATAAAAGACGGAATACCTAACGAGAAAATAGTAAAGGAGAATATAATATTCTCAGTAAAGATCAAAGAAGGGCAATTCACCTTAGACCTTGAGAAATACGATATAGTTGTGGAAGAAGATTTCTATTGTACAATTGAATTGTTAGAAAATCAAAAACAAGAGGAGGAAGTATTCTTTTCAGCAGGATTATTGGGTAATACTATGGCGTACAGATATACTAGCCAGGGAGAATGGACAAAATCCAGTACGGTCGGAATTGGATTTAACTATACCGTAAAGTATTGATTGAGCGCTAGAAATAGTTTCTAAGATAATATTAAAGAATCAATAACTCTTTTCCAAAAAAGTATTTTACAAAATCTATAAAAACCAAATATTGCAGAAATATTTAAGCTTTTTAATGTTATTAACAACCTTGTTTACTTTTAGTCAAGAACAAACAAGGTTGTTAAATGGCAAGGTTAAAAATCTTAACAATGATGTCTCCGATGTATTAATTGTTAATCTAAATTCTAAAAAATCAACAATAACTGATTCCTTGGGTCAATTCAAAATTGAAGTGAAATTAAAAGATTCACTTCGTATTACAGCAGTTCAATATTTAACGAAAGAAATTATTATCTCGGAAAAAATATTTGATACAAATTTATTCCTCGTAAATCTTGTCGAGAATGTTATCGACCTCGAAGAAGTAACGGTCACACCATACAATCTTACAGGTAAAATAGATTTAGACCTTAAAGGATTAACTATCACTCCTGAAATCACCTCCTCAACTTTGGATTTGCCCAATGCGGATATTGAAAAAATGACCCAAAGTGAACGACTACTTATTGAGGCTGATAGAGGAAATTATGTTAATTATTATGGAATAGCCCTAACAATAAATACACATAAAATAATGAACAGACTTTCGGGGAGAACCAAGGCATTTGAAGAAATGGTTGTCCGCGATGAAAAAATGAAACTGGAGAAAGAAATCATTGCCAAGTTTTCAAAAAAATCAATGTCTAAAGGTTTTGATATTCCCGAAACGAGAATAGATGAATTTCTTACTTATTGCCTACTTCAAGATGACTTTTTAGAATTATCGAAAAGAAGTACGACGGAAGTATGGGAACATTTAAAAAATAAAAGTGTTGAATTCAGTCAAACGGATTACAGCAAAGATTAGGTGCATCTAAACAATAATTGCGAAAATAACTATGGCTAACAATACCTATAGCAAATAGGGCATAAAGTGCTATATTTAATGGCTTGGGCTTATTTGCTAAGTCCGCCAAATCTTTTGGATTTGGCAATTAAAAAAGAAAAGATAATTACAAAACAAAAAGCTTTGGCTTGCAGACCAGACGGAAACGAAAAGTTTCCTTACCTGCCCTACTTGCCATAGCCGTCACCGTTGTCATTAATGATGAAAAAATAAAATCGTGTAATGGAATTTAACCGAACTGGAATAATATTATATACTCTTGAATACAAAAATTGTGTGGAGTTTTATGAAAATATTCTAGGTCTCAAAAAAATGTTTGAGGGCAAAAATCTGACTTGTTTTAAATTCGGACAAGCATATTTGATGGTGGAGTTAGATGACGAATATGATGGACAAAAAACTGGAACGGAACGGACAAAAATGTGTTTGCGTATGAATGTTCCAAATGTAAAAATACTTTCGGATAGATTGACTTCGAATAATATAGAAGTTGACTATCAAGAACATTCTTGGGGTACCATTGCAAAATTCCGAGACCCTGACGGTAATTTATGTGCATTTAAAGACAGTTCTAAATTCGAAAAGCAAATCTCGGATTTTAAGTAAATGCACAACTTACTCAAACGCAATTGTTATGTCGATGGACTTTCTAACTTGATTGCGGAAACAACCAATCAAAACGTAATAGTTACGCAAGTAAAACGTGCCAAGCAGAACGCAAAATCACTAATGACAACAATGCCTATAATTAATGCGGGCTAAGGTTTAAAAGCCAAGTTCTGTGTATATTTATGATGTCGCTAAATCTTTGGGATTTAGCTTTAGACAAAAAAAAAGAAAAAGCAAAACCCAAAGTTTTAGCTTAGCGCGAGACAGGAAATCCGCTGGATTTCCCCACCGCACTAATCATAGCCTGAACATTGTAAAACATTTAAGAAAACATTCTAGCTACCAACTTTATTTCCCCTACTTTTCACAATAATCCTTTTTTACATTTAATTTAACTTAACATTTAAAGTCCTTTAACGTTTTCAAAATCAAATTAATATAGGTTTGTAGAACATCGTAGAGACTTTATTAATGAAAACAGATTATATAGTAATCATACTTTTGTTCACAGTATTTACTACCAAAGCGCAAGAACAAAATTCCATTAGCACAAGCCCGTTTGAAAAGAAAAATGAACTAAAGCTTAATGTCCTTTTTACTCCATTAGGTCTTTTGGATTTAGCATATGAAAGAAATTTGAATAGAAAATCTTCTTTGGGAATTTCGGGTCTATACGTGTTTAGTCAAAAACATGATGAAGACACAAATTTTCTAATTTCGCCTTTCTACAGAAGATATTTTGGCAAAAAATATGCTTCGGGTTTTTTTGTTGAAGGATTTACAACAGTTGGCTCAACCGACGGAAAACAGTTAGCCGATATTAATGGAAATCTCACTTTGAACGAAGGTCCTGATGTTATTGATTTGTCCCTTGGTTTAACATTAGGTAGTAAATGGATTACCAAACAAGGAATTGTTTTTGAAGCCTTTTTTGGATTTGGAAAAACTTTATTCAATACAGATAAAACTGACCATAGCCAAGTTAATAGATTTGGAATAAATGTAGGCTACCGATTTTAAATTAATACCAAGTCACTTCACTATAATTCAAAATCTAAAAATTGCAGAAACCTTTAAGATTTTTATTGCTGTTGTTTATCCTATTGACAAGCTATACCCTATCAAGTCAAAAGAAGACCAAACAAATAAGCGGTAAGATTAAAAGTCTTAATAATGATGTTTCAAACGTATTAATTATCAACTTAAATTCAAAAGAGTCCACAATTACTGATTCTTTGGGGGGCTTTACCATTGAGGCAAGGTTGAGAGATTCAATTCGATTTACCGCAGTTCAATACCTAACAAAAGAAATTATCATTACGGAAACCATTTTTCAAAGAAATTCAGTCGTCGTAAATCTTGTAGAAAACATTATAAATTTAAATGAAGTTACCGTTACACCATACAATCTATCGGGTAAACTAGAACAAGACATTAATAGTCTCGGTATAGAACCCGTTGTTACTTCTTCGACATTGGGCTTGCCAAATGCAGATGTAAAGGTAATGCTCCAGAGTGAACGACTACTTTTAGTCGCAGATAGGGGTGAATATGCAAGACTCATGACAATAGAAGAGATATTGAAGCTTGATAAAACCCTTTTAGGGTTCTTCAAAATAAGCGTTATGGTAAACTCAGATAAAACAATTAATAGAATTTCTGGTAAAACCAAATCACTAGAAGAGATAGTTATCCGCGAGAAAAATATAGAGTTAGAAGAAGAAATAATCGCAAAATTCTCAAAGAAAACAATGTCTGAAAATTTCGATATTCCTGAAGTTAAGATTGATGGATTTCTAACATATTGTATGTCTCAAAAGGATTTTTCAGATATATCAAAGTCTGGCAATATGCTATCAATTTGGGAATATCTGAAAATAAAAAGTATTGAATTTAAAGAACAATAGCCATTTGGGGCATCTGTGCAGAAAAAACATTTTACAACAATGGTAACCGTTGCACAAGCCGTTGATTCTCCACGGAACGGATTCATATAAGCCTCTTTACGGGGCTTTTTTTATGTCTG
>NZ_JAUOSY010000016.1:0-21610 GCF_030549125.1 Zobellia sp. 1_MG-2023
TGCGGGGCACTGGGAAACAAAGGCGGCGACCACACCATTGCCATGTTAAGGACGCAGTTCAAACAGGTCATGGACCAGCTATGCTGCGAACGCGTAGAGGACTTACCTAAACATCTTATAAAATAAGGGGTAACCTCAGCCCCAAATATTTTCGGGCGGTCTACTCTATATTTTTCTCAACTACTGCACTAGGCTCATATCCTATTCTATAGGCTTGTGCCACTACTTTGCTTCCCTCTGGAATTTGAAACGGTTGGCTATAAACCTGCCATACTTTTGGAGTTTTTCCTTCTTTGCTTATAACTTTATATCCTAAAGAAGCGCCATTGGTAGCACTACTAATTACAACTGTATTCTGATTAAAAGAAATTTTCGGTTCCAAAGTCACCGGTTGGCTGTCAGCTCCATTCCATAATTGCGCAATTAACTCCCTTTCTGGCAGATTAGGGTTGTCCCTTATTTCTTGGAGCCAACGATCCATTTCAGTGCTTAATTCTTCCAGCTTTTTACCGTAAGCAGGGTCTTTGGCCAAATTGTTTATCTCATACGGGTCCGCTTCACAATCATACAATTCTTCCGCTTCCTTTTTTTCCCTGAACCAAAGGCTCTGTATACTATCTAATTTTCCCTCATCATGCATACGTAACATCTCCTTCATAGTTGGAATCCTTTCTCTATACTCAACCGGCAAATAATAGCCTTGGTCAGGTCTATAGTTTCTTATGTACTTAAATTGATTGTCGCGCACGGCTCTGATTACATCCGTAAAACCGTCAAAACGGTCTGCGGCGCCATGAATATATTTTCGTTTTTCCTTCGATTTATAATCCCCTAAAAAAGCTTTCCCCTGCATATACTTTGGAGGTTCAACACCTATTAAAGAAAGTAACGTGGGGGCAAAATCTACAAAACTAAGCAACTGATCATCTTTGGTTTCCGAATGTTGTTTATTAGGAAACCTTATAATCAATGGCGTATTTAAGCCAGAATCGTACACTAACCGTTTTTCCCTAGGTAACGGTCCACCATGATCGCCATAGAAAAAGATTATAGTATTCTCTAAAAGTCCATCATCTTCCAACTGCTTCAATATTGCACCAACCTGCCTATCCATTTCAGCTATATTGTTATATGCTTTCCACATATCACGACGTACCGTGGGTGTATCCGGTAAATAAGGAGGAATAGAAAACTCCGTTTCCTTGGATAAATGCACAGGTGTCTCCTGTTCCGTCATACGGTCGCTTTTCCAGGTATATGTTGTATCACCAGCACGATAATGCCTTGTTTCAATATTTCTAAACCCATAAGGTTCGAACAGCCCAGATTCATGCGTATCCGTAAAATTGAAAACCGAAAAAAACGGTTGGTCATTCCCTCTATTTCTCCAATGCGCGTATGGACTACTCTCATCCCAACCCGTTTTAGGGGCTCTAAATTGATAATCTTCTTTATCGTTATTTGAGCAGTAATACCCATTCATACGTAATAACTCACTAACCATACGAGCTTCTGCTGGCGGAACCGCTCCGTAAGAAGGTAATCCGGTCTCCTCTGTATATGAAGTGGTACGCATATGGTTGGCCCCAATACCTGACGGGTACATCCCCGTTGTAATAGCCGCTCTACTCGGAGCACAAACTCCTGATGTGGAATATAAATTAGGATATACAACACCCTCTTTTGCCAAACGGCTCAAATTTGGAGTAACAATTGTAGAGTCTCCAAAAGAAGGAATGTACGGCCCCATGTCCTCAGTAACCAACCATAGAATATTGGGCTTTAGGGGTAATTCCGTTTTAGATGTTATGGGAAGAGTTTTTTGGCTCTTTTCACTTTCATTTTTACAACTAAAAAGGATAGTACATATACAAATGACTGTTATATTTCTGATTGGTAACATGTATTTATACATAATATGAAATTGAGTGTAAAGTTACAGGGGTCTTTATTGATGTTTTTGAAGTTGACTCTTTTCAATCAAAAAATCAACTCTTAAAGAAACAGACTATTTCATGTAGAACAGATGTTCTAAATCTGTGGATACCGGACTGTTATCTTCGTTCGTTTCCATAAGATCTGCCATATAATTCCACCATTCTCTGCAAATTGGAGTATTGGCTATCTGATTCCACTTTACTTCTGATTCTATTTCGGCGTAACCAAACAAAAAACAGCTCTCGGTATCTAAAAAAATATTGTAATTACGAACGCCATGGTTCTTAAGTACTTCTTTTAATTCTGGCCAAATTGGATTGTGCCTTTTGGTATATTCCTCGATTTTATCTTCATATACCTTCATTTTGAATGCTTTTCTAACCATTTTCTCATCTAGATTTTAAACTTTTCAGTAGATTCAACTTCTTTTTTGAACTTACCGTCTTCACACTTACAGAGCCTCTTTAAGACACTATTTACAATTGTCAAGACCGTTGAGCTCTTATACCTTAAAGTTGGTCATTCTTGATTATATCAAAAATAAAGCTAGAAAAACGGTAATGTATCCTGCACAATGCTGTTAAAGCCAATTATTCATGAAAATTATGTGCAAATGTTAGTTCACATATCGTGCTAGTTATTTGTGAAATGAAAGGTAATAAACACAATACTGTAGCTATTATAGTTAATCTCCAAGCCAAGCTAATGAAAAGACGGAGGACTATCCAATTAACCGCATCTTTATGCAAGGTACATGTTTGCTATAAAATTCCTCTGCAACTTAACAACATCAATAATCAGCACAGTACAGGATGCTATTGATCCAGGCATTCAATATTATTGATAGAGTATTGAATAAAATTAACTTGGATTTAGACACTGTTTTAAGAGAAATACAAAGCAAGAACCATTTTGCTTTTAAAAGAATATTTGATGATATGTACCAAGATTTGGTAACATATGCCTACGGTTTTCTTTTTGATAAGTCTTTAAGCGAAGATGTGGTGCAAGAGGTTCTTCTATAGCCACTTAAAAAATTTGAAAAACGAAAAGCAGTTTTCGGAGAAATCTATAATCACGATTTCAATACCGTAGAAGAAAGTCTAAAATATAAAATGGTTATGACGGATCCTTATAAGTTAATTGTTCCCAATTCCAAAAATAGACCTAACGAAAAAGTTCAATTGTTCAATATTTATGAAGACCCATTAGAGCAGACAGATATAGCGGATGAAAACCCTTCCATAGTTGAAGAGTTAAAGAAAAAAATAGAAGAATCTTGGAAAAACTGATTACAAAACTTATGAAAAAAACGTGCTATTTTATTTTCGCAGCAGTTTTAATTGCTTTTAGTTCCTGTAAAAACAATAAGAATCTTAAGCAAACCCCTAAGAACAGTATTAGACCTAACGTCCTCGTTATCCTAACGGACCAATGGCGGGCGCAAGCAACAAG
Organism: Zobellia sp. 1_MG-2023; assembly: GCF_030549125.1. Classification (NCBI taxonomy): domain Bacteria; kingdom Pseudomonadati; phylum Bacteroidota; class Flavobacteriia; order Flavobacteriales; family Flavobacteriaceae; genus Zobellia; species Zobellia sp. 1_MG-2023. Next base: position 3,394 of record NZ_JAUOSY010000016.1, read on the forward strand.
CTATGCTGGAGACCCAAATGTAAACACGCCTAATCTAGATGAACTGGCCACGGCAAGCGTAAACTTTACAAATGCAGTTTCTGGTATGCCCGTATGCTCTCCCTTTAGGGCTTCACTTTTAACTGGTCAACGTCCATTGACCCATGGGGTCTTTATGAACGATGTTCAATTAGATACCAATGCGGTAACAATTGCCAAAGTATTTAATAAAGAAAATTACGATACTGGCTATATTGGCAAATGGCATTTGGACGGGCACGGCAGGCTTCAGAATGTGGCTCCCGGTCAAAGAAGGCAAGGATTCAAATTCTGGAAGGGCAACGAATGTACCCATGACTACAACAAATCGGTATATTATGATAATGAAGACCCGAACAGAAAAATTTGGGACGGGTACGATACCTTTGAACAAACCGATGCGGCCATCGATTATATTAAAGAAAGAAAATCTTCCGACAATCCTTTTATGATGATTCTTTCTTACGGCACACCACATGCGCCGTACCATACGGCACCGGAGGAATATAGAAATCGATTTGACCCAGATAAGATTCAATTACGTAAAAATGTCCCGGACAGTCTCAAAGCAAAGGCTAAAAAAGATTTGGCCGGCTATTACGCCCATATTGCCGCAATTGACGATATGATAGGCAAGTTGATTAAAAACCTAAAAGACTCCGGCAACTATGATAATATCATAATAGTCTTCACCTCTGACCATGGGGATTTATTGGGTTCCCATGGCGCATACAAAAAACAACAACCCTACGAAGAGTCTGCACGGGTTCCAATGTTGTTCCGCATTCCGGAACAGCTTAAAATTTCTGAAGGTGAACGAGATGCACTGATGAATTCAGAAGATATTATGCCCACCATTTTAGGCCTGTGCAACATTTCAATTCCAACTACCGTAGAAGGAATAAATTATAGGCCCTATATGGAAGGAAAGGAACAGATAGGAGACGCCACGTTACTTACATGCGTACAACCGTTTGGACAATGGAACAAAGTACAGCATGGAGCTAGGGAATATAGAGCTATTAAGACACAGCAATATACTTATGCTAGGGATTTAACAGGCCCATGGCTTCTTTTTGATAATAAATTGGACCCCTACCAACTGAATAACCTTGTTGGTAATGAAGGTTATACTACCGTGCAAGATGATTTGGAGAAACTGCTGTATCAGCGTTTAGAAGAAACCGGTGATGAATTTTTACCAGGTACGGAATACATTAAAAGGTGGGGATACCCCATTGATGAAACGGGCACGGTTCCCTATACGCACTAGTATACTTTACTATTTTGGTTATAAAGGGCAGTTCTATCGAGCTGCCTTTTTTTTAACTTAAAACGACTCATTATTGTATAGCCTGACAGGATAGAACAGGATGCAAATTCTTAAAAACACCACTAAAATTGTTGTTCCATAGAGCCTCTAATATTTACCCAAAATGGAAGTGCCACATGTAGCGTTTTTAAAAAATCACAAAATAATCCTTATGAGAACCTTTAAATTACTCCTTATTTCCTTTTTATCCGTTTACTTCTGTAACGCCCAAAAAATTAAACCCGAAGAAGTGAAAGATGTTATGAAAAAGGTTGCCGACTGGCAAATGGACCACATTAATGACAGTTATAGCAATAAGAAACCCCATCATCCTTTGCATTGGACAAACGCAGCACTATATGTTGGTATGGCCAAATGGGCAGAAATGGCAGATGATGATACCTATTATAATTGGTTAAAAGGTATTGGTGATCAAAACAACTGGCAACTTCACGAGCGAAAATATCATGCAGATGATCATGCTGTTGGCCGCATGTATGCAGCTCTGTACCGAAAATATAACCAAGAGGAAATGTTAAAACCCACTAAGGAACAATTTAATTTTCTTATACACCATCCTGCCAAGACCAAATTAAATTGGGCCACGCCCTACCACCAAGATCGTTGGAATTGGTGCGACGCCCTATTTATGTCTCCACCCGTTTGGGCCGACCTCTATAATATAACTGGAGAGCAGAAGTATTTGGATTTTATGTTTGAAGAATACAAAGCCACTACCGAGTTCTTATTTGATGAAGAAGAAAATTTATACTACAGGGACGAACGATTTAAAGGTAAGTTAGACAATGGCACCAAAATATTTTGGGGACGTGGTAATGGTTGGGTTTACGCTGGTTTGACCGATATCCTATCTAATTTAAAGCCTCAAACCAAAGAGTATGAATACTTCTTGGACATTTATAAAAAAATGTCTGAAAAACTTATAGAAATACAAACACCAAAAGGGCATTGGGCCATGAGCTTATTGGGCCATGAATTCTATCCTACCCCTGAGACCAGCGGCTCTTCATTCTTTATATACGGTTTAACATGGGGCATCAATAACGGAATATTAAAAGGAAGAAACTATAAAAAAGCCGTAATTAATGGATGGAACGCCATGACCGGATATGTACATGAAAATGGCATGCTAGGATATGTCCAACCCATAGGGGCAGCCCCAGGGAATGCCAGTCCGGACAAAACGGAAGTATATGGTACTGGAGCCTTTTTAAGTGCAGGTTCCGAAATCTATAAAATGGCAAAGGACAACTAGAAAGAGGTAACCAAATAAATCGGCGATAATGAATCGAAAAGAATTTGTACAACTCTCCGGCTTAGGCACGGCTGCTCTTACCCTAGCAATAGGGCCATGGGTTAATTCATGTTCCGATAAGATTACCAAAGAACATTCTTCAGAGTATAAGAAACTTGTTTATGACCTTTTAAAAGATTGGTGTGACGGGCTTATCCAAACCCAAATTATGGATGCGGACAACCCTAGGATACACGGTATGTTCAAATGCCCGGCATGCAATAAGGTCCACGGACGAATGATGGACGCCGTATATCCTCTTCTGGCCATGGCAAAGTATACGGGGGAACAAAAATATCTTAATTCCGGTATTGCCGTGATGGAGTGGGCCGAAAATGTAACCTTACCCAGTGGAGCTTGGTCCAACGACCTTAATCCCAAATCTTGGAACGGAATTACGGTTTTTGGTGCCATTTCCCTTGCCGAAGCCCTACACTATCATGGAGATTTGCTAGATGAGGAACGGCGTGAACGATGGAGGGCTAGATTGGCCAGAGCTGCCGATTTTGTTTACAGAAAATTTCCAACGATGGATGTGACCAATGTAAATTATGGCGCCACCACAATCTACGCCCTAAATCTCATTGGAAAAATACTCAATAAGCCAGAATACCTATCTCGTAGTAAAGAACTAGCGGAAGCCATCAAAACCTATTTTACAAAACCAAATAATTTTTTATATGGAGAAATAAAACCAAGTGCACATAAGCTAAGCAACAAGGGATTAAAAGGTATAGATTTAGGCTATAACGTGGAGGAATCTTTGAACAATATTGTACTATATGCCGTTAATGAAAACGATACTCAACTTCTTGAGCTTTTGGATAAATCCCTAAACACTCATTTAGAATTCATGTTACCAGATGGGGGTTGGGACAATGGCTGGGGGACACGAATGTTTAAGTGGACGTATTGGGGAAGTCGTACTTGTGATGGCAGTCAACCTGCATTGGTACTTATGGCCAACCGCAACCCCGCTTTGGGCACGGCCGCGGTAAAATATACCGAATTATTGAGACGCTGTACCCACAACGGATTGTTACATGGAGGAATTCACTATGCATCGCACGGCATTAAACCTTGTATACACCACACCTTTGCACATACCAAACCATTGGCCCATTTATTAGATAATTGGAATGATTTGCCCAAAATAAATACAGAAACTCCTCTACCTAGAAGTACTGCCGATGGTATTAAACATTATAAGGAAATAGATACTAGTCTTTTTGCCCGGGGAAATTGGAGAGGGACCGTAACTGCCTATGATGCAATTTATAAAGATGGATATTATCGCCAAGCTACGGGAGGGGCCTTATCTTTATTGTACCACAACAAAGTTGGGCTACTGTTAGCGGCAAGTATGGCCAAATATAAGTTGGTAGAGCCATTAAACCAACAACCCAATCCGGGAGAAGATTTTCCTTTTACCCCAAGAATTGAAACCATACATAATGGTGAATGGAGCTCTAATATTTTTGATCGTACCGCAACTATTTCTTCCAATGATACAAATGGGCAGATTTTAATAAATGCGGAATGCCTATTAAAAAACGAGCACAACCAAACTGTAAAAACTACTGCTTCAGATTTTAATCTGATCTATGAGTGTTCTGAAAATTCTTTACGAATAGTTGCTAAAACCAATCAGGAAATTATTTCTAGAACCTCTTTTGTACTACCTATTATTTCTCCTAGCAGCGAGACGGTCACACAACTCAATACGAATGAGCTTACCGTACAAAAACCAGAAGGTTTGGTAAAAATCACTTCAAATGTCCCCCTCACCATAAGGGAAACGTCTAAAGAACGTATTTTTAATATGGTTCCCGGTGCCGAAGCTATTCCTATCATGGCCTATTTTGACAAAAACAAAGTGGTAGAACTAACAATTGAAGTCATATTAGTCACCTTATGAGAAATGGCTCATTTTTTGTTTTAGCTTTAAGTTTACTGTGTTTATCCGCCTGTAAAGAGGAAGAAAAGATAAAAAAAACCGTAAAAGTTGAACATCCCAACGTACTATTCATTGCTGTAGACGACCTGAATAATATGATTAGAATACTCGATAAATATTCAGGTACCAAAACTCCCAACATAGACCGTTTGGCTTCTAAGGGAGTAACTTTTTCGGATGCACACTGCCAAGCCCCATTATGCGGTCCTTCAAGAGCTTCATTAATGACAGGTCTACGCCCATCAACCACTGGTATTTATGGCATGATATCAGATGTAGAAATACGTTCCAAAAACAATCCCGCAACACAAAATATTATAATGCTTCCCGAATACTTTAAGAAACATGGTTATCATACCATGGGTATTGGCAAGTTGTTCCATACGCATGCTCCTGATGGAGTTTTTGATGAGTCTGGCAACAGGGAGAAAGGATTTGGACCTTATCCTGATGAACGATTTGTCTGGGACGGTTTTGGTTCCTCGGACCGAAAGAAATATGGAAGAACAAGTACAGATTGGGGTGCTTTCCCAGAAGCCGACTCATTGATGCCCGACCACCAATCCGTAAATTGGGTCAACGAGCGTTTAAAGAAAACCTACGACCGTCCCTTTTTTATGGGAATAGGTTTCTTACGGGTACATGTACCTCTTTATGTGCCACAAAAGTGGTTTGACCTCCATCCGCTGGACAGTATAAAAACTAGACCCTATCGGGGCAGATGATTTAAACGATGTTCCTCCTGTGGCATTACAGATAAATGATTTGCCCATGATGCCCTCTACGGATTGGGCCATTAAAAGTGGAGAATGGCCAAAAATCATTCAGGCCTATTTGGCTTGTGTGAGCTACGTAGATTACGAAATAGGAAGACTGTTAGATGCGCTTGATGAAAGTGAACATGCCAATAATACCGTTATTGTTCTTTGGTCCGACCATGGCTATCGCTTGGGAGAAAAAAGCACCTTTGCCAAGCATGCCCTTTGGAATGCCGCGACCAAAACACCCCTATTATTTGCGGCTCCCAATTTACCCAAAGGAAAAGTAATAGATGAGCCCGCCGAATTACTGTCTATTTACCCTACTCTTTTGGAATTGTGCGGACTACCTGCTTATGAAAGAAACGAAGGAAAAAGTCTTGTTCCCTTAATAAATGATAACGATCTAAATCCCCATTTTGCAATCACAACCTTTGGGATGAACAATCACGCCGTCAAGTCCAAGCAATTTAGATACATTCGCTACGAAGATGGAACGGAAGAATTATATGATCATAAAAATGACCCCAACGAATTCACCAATCTAGCGAACCACCCTGATTACCTAAACATTACAAGGCGTTTAAAACAACATCTACCCACTAAAAATGCCATTTGGGACGATAATTCATCCTATACTTTTCAACCTTATTTTGTTGAACAAAAGACAAGAACTAACGGCAAAGAGATGACAGATGTAAAAGTAATTGGAGCTCCCCAATAACTAAAACAGGGTAATCTCCCAAAAAGAACATTACCCCGTTTCTTATATTATTTTATAGAAGTTCTACAGCGTAGGCTCCCAACCCGCAGCATATTCCCTTCCCCATAAAGCCAAGGCTTTTCTATCTAACATCCTACCTGTTTTGGGGTCTATATCAAAACCATTCCCAATTCTATAAGCTACATTTCCAAAGTGTACCAACGCCATACTTTTAGAGGCATCATCTATAGGGGCTTGTAAAGTTTCCTTACCTCTAATGGCATTGAAAAAATTACCCACATGTATGGTACTCATTCCTCCACCGCCACCAAGCTCTAACCCACCTTCCTTGGTTTTGGCCTTGACCGTTTCTACCAAGTTTCCCTCACGATCATACAACTTGTATAAATCACGGTTTACATACACACTGCCTTCGCTACCGTAAATAATCGTACCACGTCCGCCGCCATAGGTTCCGTATCCGTTTCTACTCTTTCCGTCCCATTTAATAGTAGTATTGTTATCGAACTTAAATGTAGCCTCCATGGTATCGTACATCTCCCAACCATCATCAACAAGGGCAGATTTAATGCCATCTGCCTCCACATGATTTGGAAAATCTACTTTTAAGGCCCAACGTGCTACATCTAGCTCGTGTGTACCGTTATTTCCCAATTCTGCGGTACCGTAATTCCAACCGTACCAATGCCAATTGTAATTCCATGTCTCCGAAGTATAATCACGGCGAACAGCAGGTCCTTGAAACAATTCCCAGTCTAGTCCTGTAGGAACTGGAGCCGCTTTTTGATGTGGAACCTCTCCCCGTTTGCTACTAAAGAAGGCTACAGCCTTGTATGGCTTACCTATTACACCATCATGAATTTGCTTGATAATATCTATACTATGCTGAGCAGAACGTTGTTGGTTACCCATCTGCACCACTCTATCATATTTTTTCTGCGCAGCAACGAGCAGTTCGTTTTCGGCCATGTTATGGCTACAAGGCTTTTCAACATATACATGTTTTCCTTCTTTTAATGCCATTATAGAACCTGGAGCATGCCAGTGATCAGGTGTTAGATTAAACAATGCATCTACCTTTTTATCCTCAAGCACCTTTCTTATATCATTTTCCAGTTTTGGAGTATACCCCAAACGAGGAGTCATTTCTTTTGCGGCTTTTACACGCTGGCTTTCCATAACATCACAAAGGTAAACGAGCTCCACATTATTACTCTTTAACTCTACTGGAGCATATATGGCTCCAACACGACGGCCCAAACCAGCTATGGCTACTTGGATCCTATCATTGGCCCCCATAACTTTTCTATAACTCTTAGCAGATAAGCTGGAACTTCCGAGTATAGCACCCGTAGTTCCCAAGGCTGTTTTCTGAATAAAACTTCGTCTAGATGTTTTCATTATTATAATTCTTTGATATTAATATTCCGGTAAAATACTTGGACCCATGATTTTGTAAAAATATGCTCCCTGTTTTGGCGTCTCCAAAATAAGCACAATGTAGACCATTGCTACTATATTATCTTTAAAAAGAATTGATTACCAATTTAATTTCATGATGCCCTGGTTCCAAACGTACAGAACCGAAAGCGGCATTTACTTTTTTACCATTATGCATTAACTCTTTTCCTGGTGATGGAGCAATTTCAAACTCTGCTACCATATTTGCCGGAATCTCAATTTTGAAAACCTGAAGCCTAGAAGTCTCGTAGGTATATTCTCCTTTTATCGTTCCTTTAACGGTAGGCACTTCAATACTGCTATTTTTCAAATCGCTCATTTGAGGTTTTATAATAGCGATTCCAAACCCCGGTGTTTTGGGTTGAATACCCCAAAGTCCTCGTGGAATGGCATTTGCGGGCACAGCACCCCACGCATGGTTCCAATCTAGATTGTTCTTGTACTTCAGGTCCCAAGCTTCCAAGGTCATAGTAGACCCAATACGGATCATATTATACCAGCTTCTATCACTGGTATCCGTTAATAATTCCAACGCGTAGTCCTCTGCTCCGGCGTTATACAATCCATCCATTAAGTATTGTGAACCATAAACGCTACAGGCCATTCCTCTAGATTTTACGTGTTCTACAACAGAAGAAATATGCTCCTCCGGTACCATGTTAAAGGCTAAGGGCAACATATTGGCATGCAGGGCTGCATGGTCCGTTCCAATTCCATCTACATATATACCACGTTCGGCATCGAACATTTTTTCGTTGACCGCTTTTTTTGCCTTTAAAGCTCGGAGTTCAAAATCCAGTGCCTCCTCCGTTTTACCCAAAACCTCCGCAAATTGGGCCATGATTTTCATATTCTGGTAATAAAACGCATTTACTACAGTATTATAATCTTTAAAAACATAAGCGTCACGTTCCCCCTTATTTGATGGGTCTCCTCCCCAGCCTGCAGAAGGCCAATCTACAATATCCCTAAAAGTCTCCTTCATTTTTTCGGGAAACCCAAGGTTTTTCATCAATTCCGGAGTCATTTTAGTAGAGGTTATAAGACCATCTTCATTAGCAAGCTCGTAAAGCGTTTTATACTTTAACCGGTCATAGTACTTCTTGATCAGTTCTGTGTTGCCCGTATACATATAATCTGCATAAAACATAAGCGCCACATGCTGTTGCCATTCCGTTGGCCATGTAGGATGTTCCATAAAATATTCTATGGTTTGCCTAGCTATAGCATATTCCCGATCAGTGGTGTAATGACTTAGTTGGTTCAAATACGCATCTGCTTCATACGGAATACGTTCTCGATCGCCATCTACATAAAGACCGTTAAATGTTGTAGCTTTTATCGTGTACTTACAAATTTCCCAAACCTGATTTAAAATATCATCTGAGCTTTTGAAGCTACTGGCACTGTCTTCCCAGTAGCTATGATGCGCTAAGAATGTAAAGTCTTCCGCATTAACGTCCCCCTCTATACCTTGAACCTCTACATACCTAAAAGGCATTAAGACAGGAAAACCTTTAGGAAGAGGTAGTGCCTTGCCGGGTAAGGTATTTCGCTTGTCCGGTTTAATTTCAAGTTGATATTCCGTTTGGTCCGGATTTACCTTCATTTTAATTTCCTGATACCTGATATGACTTTTTTCAAAAGGTTTTCTGTTGATGTTCTCCCCGTCTAATTGTTCCCCAATTCTAAAGGTAACTATACCTGAAGTTTTGGCCTTATATGTAAAATTGAGGGTAGCGAAAGCCGCTTTTCCAAAATCCATGAAATAAGTATCGCCTCTGTTTTCGAATTTGACAGGTTTAATTTTGTCTATTTGAAAACTATTTGGGGTCGTTATGGTTGCCTTGGGGCTTCCCATGGTAAAAGACTGACTTTGAGAATATCTTGATAGTCGATTATCTTGGTCCCAAATACGTACCTTCCAGAAATAGGTCTCTCCGTTTTTTAAAGCTGACCCACCGTGCTCTATTTCTGATGAGGTATTGGTGCGAATTTGTCCACTATTCCAAACATCACCAATATTGCTGTCTATTTTCTCTTTGGTTGAAGCTACCAATATTTGATAGGCCGATTGTGAAACTGCGCCATCCGGCACCACCCATCCAAATTCTGGTTTGTCATCAATAATGGCAACACCCTCTGTGTTGCGTATCCATTCTACAATCAAGTCGCTTGGTCCATTGGAATATTCATCCGAATGCTCCAGAATAAGACTGTTAGTTTTATTTCTAAAAGCCTTTAATTTTTCAGCATATTTTGCATCCTTGGCCAGATTGTGTATTTCTTTGGGGTCGTCTTTTAAATTATAAAGTTCTTCAAAAGATTGGTCATTAACATACCGGAAGTACTTCCATTTTTTTGTACGTACTCCTTCACTAGGTGGTATATTCTCAAATTCCCAAATATGCTCTATAAGCACAGTATCCCGCCCAAAATCGCGCTTGGCGCTTTTCACAATAGGCATAAGACTTTTACCGTGCCACGCTTTTGGTTGATCAATGCCGGCCAAATCCAGAATTGTAGAAGGTACATCTATGTTCAGGGCCATGGCATCACTATCTTTTTGCTTTTTCTCCCTTGGGTCAAAGACTATTAAAGGCACCCTTACGGAATTATCATATAACAACCATTTACCTGCAAGCTGGCGCTCCCCTAAAAAGTAGCCGTTATCGCCCATGAGAATTATAACCGTGTTTTCTGCAAGTCCCTTCTTTTCCAGCTCGGCCCTAATTTTGGCAATTTCCCTATCAATACCAGAAATCATTCTATAGTAGCCTTTTACGCTATGCTGATATTTTTCAGGGGAATCGTACCTCCAGGTCCAACGTAACCGGTTGAAACCATCTCGTACAAATTTAGGTTGAGCCTCAAAATACTTGTCCTCTCCTAAATCTGCATCGGGCATATTGATGTTCTGAAGCAAGGCATCTGATTCTCCCTGCCAAAAATATTGGTCCTTTGCCCCATCATGTGCATGGGGAGCACTGAAACTTAAAGAAAGACAAAAAGGTTTATCCGTCTTTACATCTGCAATAAAATCTATAGCTTTCTGTCCCGTATATCGCGTTAAATGAACGGTATCCTTACCTAACGTTTTATAGTAATAACCACGTCTGTCCTTATACTCATTGTTACGGTCATAGGACTCAAATTGATCAAATTGATTCTCTAGTTTATCATAACGAACCCCATATTTCCCATAAAAACCGGTAAAATATCCATTCTCTTTTAAAATTGAAGGATATGATTGAGCCATGTACGATTCTCTAATATTTCCTGTCTGGAAATTGAAATTATGGGTACGCTCATAAAGCCCTGTTAAAATGCTGGCCCTACTTGCCGCGCAGATCGGAGTGGTAACCATAGCGTTTTTAAAATAGGTACCCTCTTTTGCCAACTTATCCATTTCAGGGGTAGAAATAAGTTTGTTCCCTGCATAACCCAGAGCATCAAAACGTTGGTCATCCGTTAAAATAAAAATAATGTTAGGCTTTTTAACCTGCAGTTCTTTCTCCGCTTTTTGTGCCTTTAATGTTAGTACGCCACCACAAAGAAAGATTGCCGCTAAAATTTTTATACTCATAAACTTGATATTTGTTAATTCTCTTAAATTAGATTCTCTGTTCAAATCTTAGAAGTCGGGTAAAGAATCTTATTCAAACTTATGTGTTATAGAAGCATTACCCATCCTGTGCTGTCCTGAGAGCGGGCGTGATTACTGTTTATAAATTCTTGTGTTACATTCACCCAACGTATTACTTTTTGTTCGCTAAATCTTTAAGTACCGATAGTATTTCAGACACTCCCATTCTTTCTGTATAATTTGCTTCTACATGGGCAGCTTCAATAATTTGATCAGTGTTAATAATAAATGTTGCGGGAACAGGAAGTGTTTTTGAACCATCGCCATTTAAAAGTGTTAAATCTCTTCGCGCATGGTAATCCTCTCCTGGATCAAACTGAAGATTATACGCTTTAATGACTTTTTGATGTGCATCACTTAGCACTTCAAAATCAAGACTGTTTTTCTCTTTTGCCGTTAATGCTTCATCAGGGTTTTGAGGACTTATTGCCAAAAATGAAGCTCCTAAAGATGTAATATCCGGTAGTTTACTTTGTACTTCCTTCAGGTCTAAATTACAAATAGGACACCATTCACCACGATAAAATTTGATAACAACTACACCAAATTTTAAAAGTTCAGATAGCGAAACCTCTTTCCCTAAGGCATTGGGAAGCGTAAAGTCCGGAGCTTTATCTCCTACCTTTAATCCTTTGACGTGGCTTGCATTTGAAATAACCAACTTTTGAAAATCTTTTAAATCTCCCATTCTAACTATCTTTATCTTTTAGATGTCTACAAGTTCTTTAGCTGTATATTTCTATACTCTACCTTCATAGGCGGGCCAACATGTACCTGCACTCCTAAATGTCCTCTTAATTTTCTATTTATAGGATCTTCATCAAATACGTCACTCATTAATGTCCCATTTACGTAATGCTGAAGACGATTTCCTTTTATAACAAGATGTACTTCGTTCCAATCTTCACTTTTAACCTTAGTCTTTAGCGAATCCGATTCTCCCAAAGAACCTATTACCTCCCTACTTTGCCAGCAATTCTTTTTTACATTGCCTCGTAAAGAACCGGCAACATCCGGATTATCTTGAGTCTTTATTTTTACTTTCTCCCCACGGTATGCTAATGTAGCCCTTTTCTTTTCCTCATAGTTCTGTCCCGTATATCTTCGCTTTCCATCTATATCCGCTTGATATCCCCTCATGGCGTTAGGTATGGTATCGATCAAATCACTTCTATAATTTATGCCACTATTACCGGATTCGGTTATTCTAAATTCCAACTTCAGCTCAAAGTCATCCGGCTGCCCTCCTTGCCAAATAATAAAGGTATTACTTTTCAAAAGGGTTTCCGGGGTTACCTCTCCTACTAGATGACCATTTTCAACACGCCAATAATTGAGGTCGCCTTTCCAATTTGTCAAGGTTTTCCCATCAAATATATTTATAAAACCGTCTTCTTTCTCTTGAACTTTTGCCGTGGTTTCTACAGTAGTTTCCTGTTTTTTTTCTTTACAAGATTGAAAACCTAACAGTAATGTTAAAGCAAAAAGAGTTCTCCCCATTAATTTAAATACGCTACTATATTTATTCATAATTCCTATTATATTTTTTTGATTGTCATAATTCTTCTACTGATAATTTCCATAAAATTAAGAAACCTAAAGCCTCCTTTTTAAGGTTCTACATTTACAACAATTCTTGGTTTATTCTCTGATTTTTCCGCACTTCTAAATGATAGATTACAAGTGAAATTTTTTGTATGATTAAAGGTCATGGATGTCCATGACCTTTAATTTTCTTTGATAAATTATATTTTCCGATTCAATTAAAAATTTGGATTTAATGAAGATTCCGATGCAGGTAAGGCGTAACGTTCAGAAATATTGGTAAAAACATTACCTCTTGGCTCTACACCAGCAGGATAGTAATAATCAATAGGATTCGCCTTTATTTTATTACCGTGAGCGGTAATCACATCTATAGCCCTGCCTGTCCTTACCAAATCAAACCATCTTTTGTTTTCAAAAGCAAGCTCCACCCTTCTTTCATTAAAGATAGCTTCTCCCAGATCCCCCACAGGATCACCTAGACCAGCACGTGTACGAACCTGATTAAGATAAGGAAGAGCTTCTCCGTCTTTACCTTGTTCTTCTAAAGCTTCGGCTAAAAACAACAACACTTCGGAATACCTGTATACGGGCCAGTTCATCCCATGGTTATTATGTAATGCATGGGGCTCCACATATTTTTTAATGATAGGGTAAACACCATCTTCCCAAAAACTTTCACTAATAGTAACATACATAATTGAAGCATCTTCCCTTAAATCTCCTTCTTCATAGGCATCAATTATGTCCGGTGTAGGTATATTGTTTCCTTCACCATTAACCGGTTGTGGATTTGAAGTTCCCGTTATAGCACCGACTTCTTCGGCAGTAATTGGTCTTGGTAGAAAGTTATATAAAAAACTTCCGTTTAAACCTTCGGCACCCTCCCTGTATTGAATTTCAAAAACAGATTCCATGTTGTTCTTGTTTTCGCTATTCCCGGAAAAAGCATCTTCATAATTAGGCATCAACATATATTCATTACTAGCTACCACAGCTTTTAAAAGAATTTCCGCCTCTGCCCACTGTTCTCTAACGATATAAACATTGGCCAAAAGGGTTTGAGCCGCCCCTAGTGTAACCCTACCCGGTTCTTGCTCCGACTTAAGGGGCAACAAGGCTGTAGCTCCCTGAGCATCCTCAATAATTTGTGCATAAAGGTCGTCTTCACTAGAGAGTGGCAAAGCTGCCCCATCACGGTCTAATACAGGTTCTAGGTGCATGGGTACACTACCAAATAGCTGCGTCAATTCAAAATACGAATAAGCTCTTAAAAAAAGTGCCTGTCCTTTAAGGTTGGCCTTGGCCGCTTCATCAAATTCCGCATCATCAATAGTGGTCAAAATTTGATTTGTACGTGCTATAATCTGATAATATTCACGGTATATTTCCTCTACCCACCTGTTGGCTGTAATGCCTCCTTCGCTAGGTATGGAATGGTCCGCAATATCTTCTTGATTCTCTGTTGCACCAAATGCCGTATTACGCGCAAAATAAGTATTGTCTGAATGCATTTCCGCCAGATAAGGCTTGGCTTGGTTGTTAATCAGACGTAACGGGACGTAAGCACCGTTAACCGCCTGGGTAAAATCCGTTTCTGTTTTAAAGAATGTAGGAACACTTAATGAGTCCTCGGGAAATATGGTTATTTCGTCATCGCAACTACTGACTATAAAAGCCATGGACGCTACGACACAATAAAATATCTTTTTCATTTTTTCAGTTTTAAAATTTGTCGAAAGTGAAATATGTTTTGTCATCGTAGTCTATGATTTAAAAGTTTAAGTTTAAACCAACACTAAAAATGCGGGGAACCGGGTATCCAGAAATATCCACCCCGGAAGCAAGGTTGCCCCCGTCTCCATCTCCGTTATTCTGCACACTTATTTCAGGGTTTGGTCCTCCCCAATATTTGGTGAAAATGTGCACATTTTGAATAGATCCGTATATACGGGCCGATTTAAAATATTTATCCACTCCTGGTAAGGTATAGCCTAAAGTTATATTTCTAATATTGAAATAAGAGGCATCCGCAACAAAGCGATCGTTTATCCAGTCTCTCTCTATACCGGTAACGTTTCCGCCTCCAACGGTAGTTCCGTAAAAACCATCACCTGGATTATCTACGGACCTAAACCGATTCTCAACGTCTTTCAAAAGATTAAAAACACCATCAAGATTGGTAGTACTGAACAAGTGGCGCACCAATAATTGGTTCCCCTGAGACCCTGTACCCACAACAGAAAAATCAAAGTTGCCGTATTTAATCGTATTGGTTATACCATAGGTAAAGTCTGGAAAAGGGCTGCCTGTAATAGCTCTATCATCCTCATCTCCCCCACGGGTTATAATACCATCTCCATTAATATCCACAAGCTTTATACTACCAACTGTTGAACGACCTGGGACTTGAGGTGAATTGTCCAAATCTTCTTGATTGAGATATACTCCATCCGATACATGACCATAAAACTGACCAAAGGGTTGGCCTACTTGAGTAATATGCCACCCTCCTGGTCCATAAACCCTATCAATTCCATCAGCCAGCGCTTCTACCCTATTTCGGTTGAATGAAATATTGGCATTGGTCGTCCATTGAAACTTACCAGTTGTGTTCACTGTATTTAAGGCAAATTCATGTCCCCAGAAACGAATCTCACCAATATTATCACTAAAATTGGAGAATCCTGATTCGCGAGCAACCTGAACATTATAAAGTAAGTTGGTAGTGTTCTTTGTATAATAATCATACACAAAGGATACCCTATCATTAAAAAGACTTAAATCAAGCCCGGCATCAAACTGCTTGGTAGTTTCCCAACCTAAGTTTGAATTTGACAGTGAGTTAACTGCCGAACCTGGTGCAAAAGTATCTCCAAAAACGGCATTTACCGTATTATCAATCAAGGCATATTGCGTGTAATTACCAATATTATTATTTCCTGTAACACCATAACTACCTCGTAATTTAAGCAAGGATATAGTTTCTGAATTTTCTAGGAAAGGCTCATCCGAAGCTATCCAACCAGCGGATACAGAAGGAAACGTACCCCAACGGTTCTCCGACCCAAATCTAGAAGAACCATCACTACGTATGGATCCGGTCAACAAATATTTTCCTTTGTAGTTATAGGTAAGACGAGATAGAAAAGAAACCAAACTCCACTCTCTAACTTCATCAAAAGTCCCGTTTCTGTTAATATTGGTCGCGCCTTGAATAGTAGGCAAACGATCATCTGCAAAATCTGATGCTTGAACCCTGTTACGATCTTGACGGTATTTCTGATAGGTAAAACCTCCTAAAACGGAGAAGGTATGGTCACCAATACTCTTATCATAGGTAATCGTATTTTCGTTCAACCAAGAAAATGTATTTCGATCGTCCCAAATGGCCTCGTTATTGGTAGGCACGGGTCTGTTGATTGAATAAGTAGCGTTAGTTGGACTGAAGAATTCATATTGCTCATTATATAATTCTGCATTCAAACTGGTCTTAATAGCAAGACCCTCAATAGGTTTATATTCAAGAAACGCGTTGCTCAAAAGGTTAACACTTTTGGTCTCATCCTTAATTCGTTCCGCAGAGTTCAACCAGTTGGCGTACGAGAAGATATTTCCTGTATCCGCAGGAAATCTATTAAACTCGGTTCTTGTACCATCCGGATTATAAATTGGCATAATGGGCCATGTATGCAATGCATTGAACAAAAGACCAGTGCCCCTAGTACCATCTGTTCTTGGCACATTGTCAACTATATGGTTGGGGGCAATGTTTACACCTATACGAACCTTATCCGATAAGGTGTAATCCAAATTAGCACGAAGTGAATAACGCTTATAGTCAGAACCTAGAACAACTCCTTCTTGGTCAAAAAAGCCTAATACTACGGATGTCTTTAATTTTTCTTTGTTGGAAGTAATACTTAAATTATAATTGGTCATAGGCGCAGTTCTCAAAAGTGCATCGTACCAATCATTGGTCTGCCCTTCATACTGTGCCGGATTCTGAAAAATATCCGGAACAGGGCTACCTTGATCTTCATAATATTCTTTTTTGAATTGAGCGAACTCAACGGCATCCATCATCTCTATTCTTCCACGTTGCGGAACACTTTGCATGCTGGTTGTCATGTTTAAGCTCACACTTGTTTCTCCTGATCGTCCACTTTTAGTCGTAATTAAAACTACCCCATTGGCAGCTCTAGAACCGTAAAGCGAAGTAGAGGCAGCATCCTTTAGCACTGTAATATCCTGAATCTCATCTGGGTTTATGGTGTTTATACCTCCGGAAATGGGAAAACCGTCTACTACGTACAATGGATCACTTCCTCCTGAAACGGATAATTGCCCCCTTATCCGAACTGACATTCCCTGTCCCGGTTTACCTGTGGCCTGATTTATTTGAACTCCTGGTAATCTACCCTGTATCTTTTGGGTAACCTGTGAAACAGGTATATCCGCAAGTTCATTGGCTTGAATCGTAGACACTGCACCAGTTACTTGACGCTTAATCTGGGTACCGTACCCAACCACAACAACTTCATCTAGAAGTGCTGCATCCTCTGTCATGGAAACGTCAATCTGACTTTTACCACTTACCGGAATCTCTTGAGGGGTAAAACCTATGTAAGTAAATACCAAAATACTATTGGCATCGGGAGCTACAATGCTATAGTTTCCATCAAAGTCCGTTACGGAGCCGGTAGTCGTTCCTTTAACAACAACATTTACACCGGGTAACGCCTGCGAGTCATCTGCCGAAACCACGGTTCCCGATACGGTAACGCTCTGCGCTTGTATCGTAAACCCCCATAGCAGAATCATAATCATAAGAAACCCCTGAGGATTTCCTCTAAATCTTTTTTTCATAATCTTGAATTATTTAGTTGAGTTATATATTATCCCTAAAATATTGAGCGATATTTTAAGGTATCTTCAAATGTATAGGGGCCATTCTTATAACTCATCCTGTACCATGCTGTGGTGTCCTGTAGTGTCCTGCCCTACTGCTATAAAATAACTATGTCGAAAGCATTTATAAGGTTGAAGAGATCTTGAAATACTATGAAAATTGATATTGAGGAATAAATAGGATACACCTTTAAAAAGACTTAAACTTAAATCAACAACATCTTCAGATAATTACAAATATTGGATTCAGAGAAGTTTTTAGAATTACTGATTCCCTTTGAAATTTTAAAGAAATGAAATTCAGATAATGAATAAATTCTAATTGGAACTGCCGAACTCTACGAACAGAAAACCCAAAAGAACCTGGACAGGATAGAATACCTGGGGTACCTCTAGACCCGATAACGGGCATGTCTTTTATATCGAGTTCCTGTCGATGAAACGGAACGGGTTCTTGACCTTCCCCTTTTTCTTGTCCATGATCATACGGGCCGCGGTCTCCCCCATGGCCTTGAAATCCGTGGAGATACAGGTAATGCCCAACAGTTGCTTCAGCGGCGTGTCGTTATA
>NZ_JAUOSY010000017.1:0-16145 GCF_030549125.1 Zobellia sp. 1_MG-2023
TTGTAGTCCGTAGGGGAATCGAACCCCTGTTACCAGGATGAAAACCTGGCGTCCTAACCCCTAGACGAACGGACCATACTTTGCGCAATTGCGGATGCAAAAATACAATTATTTTTTACTAACGCAATAGTTAACTTAATTTTTTTAATAAGCTTTTGCAAAAAGTACTCTTTTTGCGGAAGGTTCTCCTGTTACCATGCACTTACCATCAGTGTTTTCGGCATCTAACGGGATACATCTAATAGTTGCTTTGGTCTCTTCCTTTATTTTTTCTTCGGTTTCATTAGTTCCGTCCCAATGGGCAGATATAAACCCTCCTTTTTCTTCCAAAACTTTCTTAAATTCCTCGTACGTAGCAACTTCGGTAATATGCTCTTCTCTAAATGAATGCGCTTTTTGATAAATATTTTTTTGAATATCGTCCAAAAGAAATTCAATTTTAGCAACTACATCTTCCGCTGGCACTGTCTCTTTTTCCAAAGTATCCCTTCGAGCAACTTCATACGTGCCGTTTTCTAAATCTCTCTGACCAATTGCCAAACGAACGGGAACACCCTTTAACTCATATTCGTTAAACTTGAAACCTGGTTTATGGGTATCTCTATTATCAAACTTAACAGAAACACCTTTGGCCCTTAATTCTTTTACCAAAGGTGCAACCCTATCCGAGATAGCATCCAACTGATCGGTTCCTTTATAAATTGGCACGATTACCACTTGTATTGGCGCTAATTTTGGTGGCAAAACCAATCCATTATCATCACTATGAGTCATAATCAAAGCTCCCATAAGGCGTGTAGACACTCCCCATGAAGTAGCCCAAACGTATTCTTGCTTACCTTCTTTTGTAGCAAACTTCACGTCAAAAGCTTTAGCAAAGTTCTGACCTAAAAAGTGTGATGTTCCTGCCTGTAAAGCCTTACCATCTTGCATAAGCGCTTCAATACAATACGTTTCTACCGCACCGGCAAAACGCTCACTTTCTGTCTTTAGTCCCTGTATAACGGGCATTGCCATGTGTTCTTCAGCAAATGCCGCATACACTCCGTTCATTGTTTCCGCCTCTTGTATAGCTTCCGCTTCAGTAGCATGGGCCGTATGCCCCTCTTGCCAAAGAAACTCCGCGGTTCTAAGAAATAGGCGTGTACGCATTTCCCAACGAACTACATTGGCCCATTGGTTGATCAACAAAGGTAAATCTCTATATGACTGGATCCATCCTTTATAGGTATTCCATATGATAGCCTCACTAGTGGGGCGCACCACTAACTCTTCTTCTAATTTTGCATTAGGGTCAACTCTCAATTTTCCAGGTGCATCAGGGTCATTTTGGAGCCTATAATGAGTAACTACGGCACATTCCTTGGCAAAACCTTCAGCATTTTTTTCTTCGGCCTCAAACAAACTTTTAGGTACAAAAAGTGGGAAATACGCATTTTCATGTCCCGTTTCCTTAAACCTCTTATCTAGCTCTGCTTGCATTTTCTCCCAGATAGCAAAACCGTATGGTTTGATCACCATACAACCTCTTACAGCTGAATTTTCGGCTAAATCGGCTTTTACCACGAGTTCATTATACCATTTGGAATAGTCCTCGCTGCGCTTTGTCAAATTCTTACCCATTATATTTAGTTTGGCACAAAACTTGTGCTTATGTTAGCAAAATAATTGGGTAAAACTACTTATTTTTACTATGTTCAACAATAAAAATTGCACCCATGATACATTTACCACCCAGCAGTAAAATTCGGCTTCTTGCACTTTGTACCTTAATCGGCATTGTTGCAGTGTCTTGCGGCTCGTACCAGTCTGCCTCATATTATGATAATGATGGAATTTATTCTAGCGACAACCAAGTTAGCGTAGAGCGCCAGACTAGACCTCAGCAGACAAAAAAGCAGGATAACGGAGAACCCTATTCTGATTATTTTGGACAACAAGCGGGTCAATATGACCAAATGCTGGAAGGTGAAATATTTACGGATATAGATTCATACTCCAGTGACATTGCCCAAGACAGCATTTCAGACGGGCAACTTACAGATTATTACAATAACAACAATGATTACGCCGGATATGCAGGATGGGGTGATAATGCAACTGGTGTAAACATTAATATTTACGATAACGGATGGAACAATTTTGGCGGTTTTGGCTGGGCTTCACCTTGGCTATATAACGGCTATGGTTGGAGAGGTTACGGATATGGTGGTTTCTATAATCCTTGGAGATACAGATACAGCCCTTGGGGATGGGGAGGCTACGGATACGGTGGTTTCTATGGCGGATATTATGGCTGGGGCGGTTACGGAACTTGGTGCCCTCTATATGGCTATTATAATGGTTTCAACAACTACTCCTACCGAAACCGAAACTACGCCTACAACCGCAGCAGAAGGGGTTACCAACATAACACCAATGCTATTGTTGGAGGCAACTCAAGATATGTTTCACGTAGTTCCAACGTAAATCGTAGCAGTAGGTCAACACCAAGATACTCTGCTAATAACTCAAGAAGGACCAGCACCAACAGAAGTTCCGCTTCCGGAACCTCAAGAAGCTACAGCAGCAACCGCTCGTCCGCATCTAGAAGAACTGTAGGCGTTGACAGGAACAACTCTTACAGAACAAGCAGAAGCACAAGGGCTACTCCCAAATACAACAGTTCGTCAAGAACCAGCACTTCTAGAAGCAGCGCAACTACACCGCGAAGAACCTCTACATACAGAAGTTCAGGAACTAGAACTAGTGGTAACAGTACATATAGAAGCACTTCTCTTAGAAGCAGCTCCTACAGATCTTCGGGAACAAGCAGAAGCAGTTCTAGCGGAAGCACCTATAGAAGTTCTGGCCGCTCTTCAAGTAGCTCGGGCTCTTACAGAAGCTCAGGAAGTTCAAGCAGATCTTCATCTGGGTCAAGCTCTAGATCTTCTGGATCAAGGTCATCATCAAGTAGAAGAAACTAAGTCCAAAATCACGAAGTAACTTACTTTAAAATTGCTAGGAATGAGAAAATATATAACATTCATAGGGCTATTTGCATGTGCCATTGCAAGTGCCCAAACTATAAATGATGTTTTGCGCTACAGTACCGAAAACCTTCAAGGTTCGGCACGTTTTCAAGCTATGGGAGGAGCTTTTGGTTCTCTAGGCGGAGATTTATCGGCCCTGAACATTAACCCTGCCGGTAGTGCAGTTTTTAACAACGGACTATTTTCTATATCCGGAACTAACTATTCCAGAAATACGGATTCCGATTATAACGGAACTTTAAACAGCACCCGAAACAACAATTTTGACATTAACCAAGTGGGTGGTGCATTTGTTTTTAAATCTACCGATCCAGATAGCAAATGGAGGAAATTATCCCTTGCGGTGAATTATGACGTTGTTCAAAATTTTGACGACCGAATTACAACTTTGGGCAGTAGTAACGAAGCCATAGACAATTACTTTCTTGACTATGCGGATGGTATACGTCTTGAACCTTTAAGATTATTTCAGAACGAAACTATTGGTGAGGCCTACTTGGATATTGGCGCAACCAATGGTCTTGGTTTTTTTGGACAACAAGCCTTTTTAGGGTTACGAGCAGGTATTATTGAGCCAACCGTTGATGACGACGATAATACAAGTTACTTTTCCAATGCAAATTATCAGAACGTTAACCAAGATTTTAGACAAACCATATCAGGATACAACAGCAAGTTTACGGTCAATGCAGCCACGCAGTATGGTGAGAATTTCTATTTTGGAGCTTCCCTTAACTTTCACACTATTCAATATGATCGTTTGGACAGATATGACGAATCTCTTACGGATACCGACACCCAAGAAATAAGGACCGTAGCTTTTGACAATTTGTTGGTTACGGAAGGTACAGGCTTTTCGCTCAGCCTTGGTGCAATTGCAAAAGTAAATGACGTTATTAGATTGGGCGCTAGCTACCAATCACCAACTTGGTATCGTTTGACCGATAATTTTTCCCAAGGAATAGACTCTAACTACCCTAATAAAGAAAGTAATTTCAATTTTTTTGACCTGAACTATATTAACATTTTCGATTATCAAATTAAAACACCCGGAAAAGTAACAGGAAGTATTTCTGCTATTTTTGGTAAAAGCGGACTTTTAAGTGTTGATTACGGCTATCAAGACATGTCTAACGCAGAGTTAAGACCTACAAGCGATTCAGGTTTTGCAGATGAAAATGAATTTATCTCCGAAAGCCTAGGGGCGGTATCATCTATCCGGATTGGAGGCGAATATCGTATACAACGAGTTAGCTTAAGAGCTGGATACCGTTATGAGCAGAGCCCTTATGAAAGTGGAAATATTATTGGAGACCTAAATGGGGTTTCCGGTGGACTTGGGTATAATTTTGGTAGAAGCCGATTGGATTTAGGGGTAAACCGTACCGAGCAAGACGTACTCCAATACTTCTTTGATACAGGAATAAATACTCCCGCTCTTTTAAACAGAGTTAATACCAATGTTACTATTGGCTACACTTTAAATTTCTAGAAGAATAAAACTATATATGTTCTTAAAAGTCTGGCAACCGCCGGACTTTTATCTTTTTAGGGCAAAGTGTGCCTTTGTAGTTTTTGCTACTTGAACGTTATTTTCTTGCTCCCCGTACTCCAATTTAAACCAATAGGTAGAGGAAGGCAAAGGGTTACCGTTTAGAGTTCCGTCCCAACTTGAATTTACCCCTAGTTGTGCCAGTAATTTTCCATAACGATCAAAAACAAAGACTATAGGATCAGTTAACGTCTCTATTCCTTTAATGTTCCATGTATCATTGGCTCCATCATTATTAGGGGTGAAAAATTTAGGATAGCCTACTACTAAAAATTCAATAGGTTCTGTTGTTCCGCACCCATTTTTATCATTGATTACCAACGTGTTTATACCGGGAGGAACATCGTTAAAAACGGCCTCATCCTGAAATTCTCCTTCGTTAATAGCGTATTCATAATCACCATCGCCATCAACAAAAATTTCAATGTTGTTCAAATTCGGGTCTAAGGACAAGTTGGAGTTTAGGGTCTCAACACGATCAAGAACGGGTATTCCATAATAGGTGATAAGAATATCGTCTAAAATATGTCCACCGGCATCCGTAGTTATATCCACAAAATACCTTCCCGTATCCGGACTGGAAACAGAGATTTGGGTGGCAGATGGACCCGACCCTAACGGCGCATCTATGGTACCATCATCATCATAATCAACAGACCATGCTATATTGGAAATATCCGGTCCCGCCGGTGAATTCAAAGCACTCAATGTAATATCCGGGTCGCCTTCGCAAGCTGCTATATCCAAGCCTAAAAATTCATCTCTGAGGGTACAGTCCAAGGCCGTATTCTGATCGGCCGCTACGGAACTTCCTGTAAAGGTGAGCATAAATGGCTCGCGCTCGTCATCAAAATTCGTATTAAAATTATTGATTAAAATGTAATACACCTCTCCTGGCAATACATCTAAATACTCATCATAGGTGTTCAAATTCTGAGTAACGGAAGGTGATCCCGTTTGACCATTTTCAGGATTCACCCCTAAGCCAGTAAACCTAGTATTGTTCACTTCGTAATTACACCGTATGGGCTGCACTGCTCCGGTACCTATAGCCGTGCAATCTACATCAGGACCGTAAACGGCAAAATCCCATTCCGCCGTTGGCGTACCAGAACCACTCACGGGCAATGCTTCCAAATCAAACCCAACTTGGCCTTCGGTGCCCGCCCTAAAAACAAACCAAGATGTATTGTTCTCAATATTAGCATTACTAACGCTACCCTTC
This sequence comes from Zobellia sp. 1_MG-2023, assembly GCF_030549125.1. Classification (NCBI taxonomy): domain Bacteria; kingdom Pseudomonadati; phylum Bacteroidota; class Flavobacteriia; order Flavobacteriales; family Flavobacteriaceae; genus Zobellia; species Zobellia sp. 1_MG-2023. The sequence goes on from NZ_JAUOSY010000017.1 coordinate 5,810, forward strand.
TCAAGACAACCGGTTTCCGTAATTACTTCCGGATCAAAATCATCTATCACGCCCGTACCGTCTGCATATCCCATAATAGGAGCATCGGCACATACGGGAATGGCCGTCCGACAATCAGCTGAGTTTTGGGCTTGAATTTCTATACAAAGAAAAAAAACCGCACAAGTAACAGATAGTAAAAAGCGCATAGGTATGGGGCTAAAACAATACTATTAAATAACTCAAAGACAGTAATTTTAGTATGCTTGAGCAGAAATAATAGACGGTTTATCGATAAAATACCCAATCTAAAAGTAGATTCTAGAGACCTATCGTTTCAAAGAGAAATGATTATTAATGTATTTGGCCGTCACGGTCTGGCCATCGGCTGCCGTATAGGTAAGCTTGAACCAATAATCCGTTTCCGGTAACGGTTTCCCATCAAAAGAACCGTCCCATTGCGAATTGCTAGGATCCAATTGAGCCAATAGTTTTCCAAAACGGTTATAAATGGTAAGTATAGGAGAATCCAATAAATCCGCTCCGGTAATGCTCCAGAATTCATTGGAACCATCTCCGTTAGGAGTAAAAAATTTAGGAAAGCCTATCACCACAATTTGTTCGGACACATCTCCGCATCCCTGCGGATTATTTACCGTAACCGTATGCATTCCCGGTTCAACTTGATAAAATTTATTTCCGGTTTGATATGCTCCGCCGTCCAAGCGGTATTCATATTCCACAGAAGCATCCGTTAACACGGTTACCGTATTATTATTCTGTAAATCTTCAATTTCAATATCAATGATTTCAGGCGGTCTGGATGTTAAAACCGTTACCGTTCTGGAATCACTACAACTCAAACCCGACTGTGAGTGGGTAACCGTTAGTTCATAATTACCTTCTGCGGACACCAATATATTGGGACTCGTCTCACCAGAGCTCCATTGATAACTATAGTTAGGGTTGGTATTTTCCAAACCGATACTTACCCCGGCATCCGCTTCACATAAAAACACTTCCAATGGAAAATCCAAAACAGGTGCTTCTATATTGGTCAATTGAAATTGCTGTGAAGCATCATAACATCTTGAATTACCTATGGAAGTAACCCGTACAAAAATGGTTTGAGAACCAGATTGAGTTTGATACTGTTTAGGCAAAGCATTTGCACCACCAACCGCATCGGCCATAATGGCATGGTAAGTTACTAAAAACTCTTTGGGGCTTTGAACTCCCAAAACTTCCGAATCTTTCTGAGAAAGATCATACATGGCCAAGCCTCCACACGAAGCATCGTCCGTGACGGTCTGAGCCACTGGCATATCCGTAAAAAACACCTGAACATCACTAATAATAGTTTCCGAAGGACGAATAACTTCTATCCTATAATTTGCCGAAGTACTCACTTCATACGTAGGGCCATTTTCGCCAATTACTTCCGTAAATCCACTACCAGTATCTGCAAACCACCTATATAAGGATGCTCCCGAGGTAGTACCGTCCAAAATAACCGTCTCATTTTCACAGGCAGCTATTGGTGGCCCAAGAAGGTTATTGATTATGGAACAATCCAAAGCATCAAAAGGATTGGTCACAAAAATATGACCTGAGAACTGTATGGAAAATCCAGAGTTGTTATTACTGAAATTGTTAATGAGTAAATAATAGTCTTCTCCTGGCTCTACATCCAACCAAGCTTCATATTGAACATTCTCCGCATTTCCGGTAGGGTCCTCTCCCACTCCAATAAAAGTATTCTCATCCTGATTATCAAAAAAGTTGCATCGTACAGGCTCCCCTAAATTACTGCAGTCATTAGATCGGTAAAGTGCAAAATCCCAATCTTCCAGAGTATCTATTCCAATATTAAAACCCAATTGCCCCGAAGCCCCTGTTCTAAATCGGTACCAAGCAGAATTAGACTCAATAGCACCGGTCAAGGTTTGTTCTAAACAACCACTAACAGACGCACCGTTAAAATCATCTATACCAAAACCTGTTGTACCTCCGTTAACCGGGGTATTGTTACAAATGGGTATAGCATTGCTACAATCTGGGGAAACCTGTGCTTGCACAGCACCTATTCCCAGAAAGAGCAACATGGCCCATAAGATCGTAAAACGATTCATTTAACAAATTGCACCTTGATATACCATAAAAGTAACTTGTTCCTTTTCTTAACAGCAATTTATGTTGTGTATCAGGACATATAGAACATAAAGTGCCATATTATGTATATCTTTGCAGTTCGTTTTACTCGGCACGAAGTGTAGTGTATTGAAACTTTTTAAGACGAATTGGGCATTAGAAATGCCAATAGATATAAGCAGATGAAAATTGATAGTACTTTGGAAAAGCAATTTGAAGATTTAGGAGACGATCATGTTTCCACATCAGAAGACACCCCTTTACGTAAAGATGCATTCGTGTTGAGCGATGATGAAAAGATTGAAAGAATACAGGGTAACATAAGAGAGGTATTGCTCACTTTAGGTCTTGATCTTGATGATGACAGCCTAAAAGGCACACCCAATAGAGTTGCTAAAATGTTCGTAAAAGAGATTTTTGGAGGGCTTCACCCGGACAGAAAACCAAAAGCCTCTACGTTCAGCAATAAATATAAATATGGCGAAATGTTAGTTGAAAAGAATATTACGCTTTATTCTACTTGTGAGCACCATCTTCTACCCATCGTAGGCCGTGCCCACATTGCCTACATCTCTAACGGAACGGTTGTTGGTCTTTCCAAAATGAACCGTGTAGTAGATTATTTTGCGAGAAGACCTCAAGTACAAGAGCGCTTGAACATCCAGATTGTACGCGAACTTCAGAAAGTTTTGGGCACAGATGATGTTGCCTGTGTTATTGACGCTAAGCACCTTTGCGTAAATTCAAGAGGTATACGCGACATAGAAAGCAGCACTGTTACAGCAGAATACGGAGGTAAGTTCAAAGAAGAAGCCGTGCGCCGCGAATTTTTAGATTACATTAATTTAGATACTACTTTTTAATAGCTCTAGCATAACATGCAATTGTACCTGAACCAGAAGTTAAAGATTTACAATTCCCTTTCCGGTAAAAAAGAAATATTTGAACCTTTAAACGAAGGCCTTATAGGCATGTACGTCTGCGGACCTACGGTTTACAGCAACGTCCATTTGGGCAACTGCCGTACTTTTATGTCCTTTGACATGATTTTTAGGTACCTTAAGCATTTAGGTTACAAAGTGCGTTATGTGCGTAACATTACGGATGCCGGACACTTGGTAGATGATGCGGAGGACGGCGAAGACAAAATTGCAAAAAAAGCAAGGTTGGAACAGCTAGAACCTATGGAAGTGGTACAGCGTTACACTATAGATTTTCACAACATTCTAGAGCAGTTCAATTTTCTGCCCCCAAGTATTGAGCCAACCGCTACGGGCCATATTATTGAGCAGATTGAAATCATAAAGGAAATTCTTAACAAAGGTTTTGCCTACGAAGTAAACGGATCGGTATACTTTGATGTTTCAAGATTTAACGACAGCCATGAGTACGGTAAGTTAAGTGGAAGAAAATTAGAGGACATGATTGCCAATACCCGAGAATTGGCCGCTCAGGACGAGAAAAATAGTCCGCAGGATTTTGCTCTTTGGAAAAAAGCGGAGCCACAACACATTATGCGCTGGCCTTCGCCCTGGGGCGATGGTTTTCCCGGTTGGCACTTGGAATGTACGGCAATGAGTACCAAATATCTGGGCGAAACTTTTGATATTCATGGTGGCGGTATGGACCTTAAATTCCCGCACCACGAATGCGAAATAGCCCAAGCCGAAGCGTGCTACGGGCATTCTCCCGTAAGATACTGGATGCATGCCAATATGCTGACCATGAATGGCAAGAAGATGGCCAAATCTACAGGAAATAATATACTTCCCGGCGAAATTTTTACCGGAGAGAATGATATTCTGAGTAAAGCCTTTTCACCTTCAGTGGTTCGGTTTTTTATGATGCAAGCGCATTATACAAGTATCCTAGATTTGAGCAACGATGCACTTCTAGCTTCTGAAAAAGGGTTTAGCCGCCTAATGGATTCCCTTTCCATTTTAGATGGATTAGAAACTGGCTCCAATAGTAATTTTGATGTTGAGGCATGGAAGCAGCAATGCTATGATGCCATGAACGACGATTTCAATACACCTATTTTAATTGCGCATCTTTTTGAAGGAGTCAAGCATATAAATCTTATTAAAGAAGGCAAAGAAAAGATTACTGCAGCCGATAAGGATACACTCACCCATACCTTAAATGCTTTTATATTTGATATTTTGGGCTTGGAACAAAAGGGAGGTACTTCTGAGGATGCAGGAAAACTTTCAGGAGTTATAGAACTATTAATAAAACTCAGAAAGGAAGCTCGTGAAAACAAGGATTTTGCAACCTCCGATAAGATTCGCGACCAGTTGGCAGAACTTGGTATTCAACTAAAAGACGGTAAGGAAGGCACCACTTTTAGCATCTAAATTTACATCTGATTTCTAAAACTCAATGTTTTTGCTTGATAATCACTTGGTGAAAGTTGCTGGTGCGCCTTAAACACCCGGTTAAAATACGAGCGGCTTTCAAAACCACATTGCAGGTACACATCTTTTATACTTCGTTTGGGGTCTTGAAGTAAACCCACAGCAAGCTTGATCCTTTCATTATTAATGAACTCAATTGGAGAAATTCCCAGTTCGGTCTTAAAGACCCTATGAAAATGTGAAGGACTCATACAAGCTTTGTTACTTAGCTCCTCAACGTTTAAAGGCTCATGTAAATGTTCCCGAATATATCGTATTACTGTAGCCAGCCTACTGCTAGCATCTAATTGTAATGTTGAATTTGAATAAATTTTACGTTCATTGGTCTGTAAAATGCGAATAATCAGTTCCCGTAGCATATTGTCCACAAAAAAATCTTTGGAAGGGTGATTTTCACTGAATAAATACAAGAGTCGTTGTAAAATTTGAAAAATACCCGCATCGTTTACAAAATGAAAATTGTAATCCATTAAGCCCCATTCCCTATTGTCGTGCTTTGGCATATTTTCGTTCATGAGTTGTAGCACCCGATCAATTTTATCCTCGGAAATAGCCAGTGCCAAACATCGGGTAGGGTTCTTTTTCATGGCCTCCGGAAAATCTATGCACATAGTTTCATTAGAAGGCAGCACTAAAGACTCTCCCGGCAAAAAATCAAAGGACTCGTAATCCCTAAGGTGCATAATTTTCTTTCCCTCTATCATACTCGCCAAAACTGGCTGGTCAAACTTTAGCAATACCCTTTCCGCCTGTTGGTGCGTTTCAAAAACATGCAACGCCGCATTATTTAAGGTATAGGAGGTTTGATTCTCAACTAATGTTTCCAACTTTCGGTTCGAAAGAAATTTATCCGATAATCCAATCATAACAGAACAAGTATCAATTCAACTCAATAATTACTAAGAAATATACAAAATAAGCATCAGTAAAATACCAATTTAACAAAGAATGATAGTATTGGTCATACTAATGGTAGAAATGGTCAGATAATTTGATTCTAACTCCACTACATTTAGAAAACCATTTATATATAACTGATATACAGATATATAATCAAGAACATTCTATTAATTTAACACCCTTAGTTATGAGCACACAAACAGTTGAAAAAGACGTTCTACAAAAACCTAAGTTTAAGAGCCAGTATGAAAATTATATTGGAGGAAAATGGACCGCTCCTAAAAAAGGAGAATATTTTGAAAATTTATCACCCGTAGACGGGAATGCTTTTACAAAAATAGCGCGCTCCACATCGGAAGATATTGAATTGGCCATTGATGCCGCTTGGAAAGCCGCTCCGGAATGGAATTCCTCTTCTGCCACTACAAGAAGTAATATGCTCTTAAAAATTGCAGATGTTATGGAACGCAACTTAGAAACATTGGCAAGGGCCGAAACTTGGGATAATGGCAAAGCCATTCGTGAAACTATGGCTGCGGATATTCCATTGGCTATAGACCATTTCAGATATTTTGCGGGCGTTATAAGAGCGGAAGAAGGCTCCGTAAGTGAACTGGACTCCAATACCGTAGCCTTGAACGTAACGGAACCTTTGGGCGTTGTAGGGCAAATCATTCCTTGGAACTTCCCCATACTAATGGCCACTTGGAAATTGGCGCCAGCGTTGGCGGCAGGTAACTGTGTTGTGCTAAAACCTGCTGAACAAACACCCGTTGGTATCATGGTACTTATGGAACTTATTGAAGGTATACTGCCAGATGGTGTACTGAACGTTGTAAACGGTTTTGGTGCAGAAGCGGGAAAACCACTAGCTTCAAGCCCTAGAATAAACAAAGTTGCCTTTACCGGAGAAACCACTACAGGTCAGCTTATCATGCAATATGCTTCTAAAAACATTACCCCGGTAACTTTAGAATTGGGCGGAAAATCTCCCAACATTTTCTTTGAAAGTATTATTGATGCCGATGACGACTTTTTTGACAAGTGCCTGGAAGGTGCCGTTATGTTCGCCCTTAACCAAGGAGAAGTCTGTACTTGCCCTTCTAGAATGTTAGTACAAGAAAGTATCTATGACCGTTTCATGGAAAGGGTAATTGAACGTACAAAGGCAATTAAACTAGGTCATCCGCTAGATCCTACTACCATGATGGGTGCACAGGCCTCCAACGACCAATACGAGAAAATTTTAAACTATATCAACATTGGAAAAGATGAAGGTTGTGAAGTTTTAACGGGAGGTGAAGCCGCATACAACGAAGGCCTTGAAGGCGGCTACTACATTCAGCCTACCATACTTAAAGGCAACAATAAAATGAGAGTTTTTCAAGAAGAAATTTTTGGACCTGTAGTCTGTGTTACCACCTTTAAAGATGAAGCCGAGGCTATTGAAATTGCCAATGACACTTTATATGGACTAGGCGCCGGGGTTTGGACTAGAGATACGCATCAGGCCTATCAAATATCAAGAGCAGTACAAGCGGGTAGAGTTTGGGTAAACTGCTATCACCTATACCCTGCCCACGCTCCGTTTGGCGGCTATAAAAAGTCTGGAATAGGCCGTGAAAATCATAAAATGATGTTGGCGCACTACAGACAGACCAAAAACATGTTGATTTCATACGATAAAAAGGCCATGGGCTTCTTTTAAGATGAAAACGCAAAGAGTTTTAGTTTCAGATGAAGCAAAGGAGATTATCCAACATTTGAAAGAAACACATGGTAAGCTCATGTTCCACCAGAGCGGTGGATGCTGCGATGGCTCCTCACCTATGTGTTTTAACGAAGGGGAACTCATGCTGAACGAGACAGATATTTGGTTAGGCAATATTGCGGACTGTGACTTTTACATGTCCAAAGATCAGTTTGAATATTGGAAACATACCCAATTAACTATTGCTGTTACTCAAGGAAGAGGGGCCAGCTTTTCCTTGGAAATTCCATTAGGAGTTCGGTTTGTTATAAAATCAAGGTTGTTTACCGAAGAAGAAACACTTGATTTGGAACCGGTACACCATGCATAAAACCGATTAAAATCTGTAATCATAGCTAAAAATCCGCATATTAAAATGCGGATTTTTTTATTTGGGACATACTGATACTTTCTAAAAGGATTAATCAATTTATCGTACTTTTACTGCTCTAAACACAATGTCTTGGCCCTATCCCTAAAAAAAATAATGATAGCCCCTTTTGTATTTTTGGTCAGGTTCTATCAACTTGCCATCTCACCGTATACACCGGCAACGTGTCGCTACTCCCCTACTTGCTCACAATACACTTTGGAAGCCCTAAAAAAACACGGTCTTTTTAAAGGAGGCTGGTTGTCCGTAAAACGAATTTTTAGTTGCAATCCTTGGGGAGGAAAAGGCTACGACCCGGTACCTTAAAATTTATAACGTCGATTTAAGATTCAGTAAAGCCCAACGGCTATCTATTTTATTATCTTAGTGCCCTTAAAACACCTTAACATGTACTTTTTAGGTATCATCTGGAATCCGAACGAAACACTTTTCACACTCGGCCCGTTACAGATTAAATATTACAACTTACTTTGGATTACCGCTTTTGCCCTTGGTTGGTACATTATGAAGCGTATTTTCACTAACGAAAATAAAACGGTTGAGCAATTAGACTCTCTTTTTATCCACACCGTTCTTGCCACTATGTTGGGCGCGCGTCTGGGGCACGTGTTCTTTTACGACTGGCCCTATTACAAAAACCACCTATTAGAAATATTACTTCCAATACGGGAGAGTGCTTCCGGCCAACTCTTTGGTTTTATCAACGGCTACGAGTTTACCGGTTTTACGGGGCTTGCCAGTCACGGTGCAATTATAGGTGTTCTTATTGGCACCTACTTATATCAAAAGAAATACCCGGATATGAAAACCCTTTGGTTGTTAGACCGTATGGTCATACCATTTGCCATAGGTGCCTTTTGCGTACGATTAGGTAATTTTTTCAATTCGGAAATCAATGGAAAGGTAACCGACGAATCGTTTATTTTTGCTACTAAGTTCCTTAGGGATTCAGATGATCTTCATCCATCAAAAGCATTGGCCATAACGCAGGAAAAAACTGTGAATGCGGCCTATAGCGCCATAGAGAACAATCCACAATTTGCTGACCAATTGGCACAGATTCCGTTTCGTCATCCAGCGCAGTTGTATGAAGGAATAGCCTATATTTTTGTTTTTATACTTCTGTATTACCTCTACTGGAACACGGACAAAAAGAATAGTACGGGATACCTTTTTGGGTTGTTTCTGGTCTTACTTTGGACAATTCGTTTCTTTGTGGAGTTCGTTAAGAAAAGTCAAGGTGGCTTTGAAGAAAGTTTAGGTTTACTTTCAACCGGACAGTGGTTGAGTATTCCGTTCATTCTAATTGGTCTTTATTTTATGTTCAGGCCAAAAGCTACTAAATCATAATTTATATTGATTTTTTTTTAAGACTAGGAACTAAAATCAGTGTTTTGTCTATGAGCAAAGCACCTCATTTATCATCGGCTTTTAAGCATAAGCGATATTAAAATGAAATACTTCAAAACATATTTATATCTAAGCATTGCTGCACTCTTGTTCACGGCATGCAAAGAAGAGCCTAAAAAAGTAATTAAAGCGGAACCTGTAGTCTTTAAAAAAGAGGGGGAGCTTTCTATTTTCAAACAGAAAACTGATAGTTTAATCACTTCTTTTGAGATTGAAATCGCCGATAGTGAGTACGAAACCCAAACTGGGCTTATGTACCGCAAAAGCATGAAGACCAACCGTGGCATGCTTTTCATTTTTCCTGATGTGGCAGCACACTCCTTTTATATGAAGAATACTGAATTTCCTTTAGACCTTATTTTCATTAAAGAAGATATGACCATTGCCAATTTTCATGAGAATGCACAACCTTTAAATGAGTCTAGCTTACCTTCTGCCGGTCCGGTGCAATATGTTTTGGAGTTAAATGCCGGACTCGTTCAAAACTTTGGTTTACAACCGGGTGATAGTGTCGCGTTCACCAAATTATAATCTCAAATGGATTTGCTTTTAGAAGGAAAAGAAACCCAGCGACTGCTATTTCGAAAAGTAATTCCATCTGATTTTGACTTATGGCTACCTTTTCATGAAGATATGCGGTCCAACCAATTTTGGGTAGGATTACCCAAGGACCCAAAAATTGCCTGCCAGCAACAATTTGATCGCATATTTGAGCGGTATGAAAACAATTTAGGCGGCATGAATGCCTTAATTTCAAAATCAACTGGAGAATTTATTGGTTTATGCGGCCTACTTAAACAAACCGTAGACGGTATTGAAGAATTGGAAATAGGCTATTCCATCCTACCAAAATATTGGCGACAGGGTTATGCTAGTGAAGCTGCTCTAGCATGTAAAACGTACGCTAAGCACTTACAATTAGCCGATTCCTTGATTTCTATAATTCAAGTAGATAATATTCCATCTCAAAAGGTAGCCCTAACCAACGGAATGCATTTAGACAAGACCACTACATATCATACCTATACCGTACATATATTCAGGGTCCTATTATGATACAAATACTTCTAATTTTAAAGAGTTAATTGAAAGCACTCCTTTCTTTCCATAAGCTTTCACCTATTCAAATAAAATTACTGAATGTTATGGATAATAGCCATAAGTGAAGTAATCACAAATTCAATATCCAATAATTCCATCTTATCCAATAATCCTGCATTTGGTCCAGAGTTTCAATCAAAAAAGTTCCTTGGTTATGCACGGTTGGAACGGATTGCATATCTTGTAGGACTTTCTTTTAAAAGCGAGAGTTTTATTGTTTACGGATAATTAAAAAAA
>NZ_JAUOSY010000018.1:0-5461 GCF_030549125.1 Zobellia sp. 1_MG-2023
GGGAAACCTTTTTGTTCCGGTGAATTACGAAACAACATACAGATTAGAGTTTAAGATTTTTATTTTAGGATGAGAGTCGGGGCCGGGAAATTTTCGGGGTTGAAAGACTTATAACATATAATGAAACAACGATGAAGAGTTTGATCCTGGCTCAGGATGAACGCTAGCGGCAGGCCTAACACATGCAAGTCGAGGGGTAACAAGTCTAGCTTGCTAGATGTTGACGACCGGCGCACGGGTGCGCAACGCGTATACAATCTGCCCCCTACTGTGGGATAGCCCAGAGAAATTTGGATTAATACCACATGGTACCATATTACGGCATCGTATTTATGGTTAAAGGTTACGGTAGGGGATGAGTATGCGTCCCATTAGTTAGTTGGCGAGGTAACGGCTCACCAAGACCGCGATGGGTAGGGGCCCTGAGAGGGGGATCCCCCACACTGGTACTGAGACACGGACCAGACTCCTACGGGAGGCAGCAGTGAGGAATATTGGACAATGGGCGGGAGCCTGATCCAGCCATGCCGCGTGCAGGAAGAATGCCCTATGGGTAGTAAACTGCTTTTATACGGGAAGAAAAAGGGCTACGTGTAGCCCACTGACGGTACCGTAAGAATAAGGACCGGCTAACTCCGTGCCAGCAGCCGCGGTAATACGGAGGGTCCGAGCGTTATCCGGAATTATTGGGTTTAAAGGGTCCGTAGGCGGGCCGATAAGTCAGGGGTGAAAGTCTGCCGCTCAACGGTAGAATTGCCTTTGATACTGTCGGTCTTGAGTTATGGTGAAGTTGGCGGAATATGTAGTGTAGCGGTGAAATGCATAGATATTACATAGAACACCGATTGCGAAGGCAGCTGACTAACCATCGACTGACGCTGATGGACGAAAGCGTGGGGAGCGAACAGGATTAGATACCCTGGTAGTCCACGCCGTAAACGATGGATACTAGCTGTCCGGGTCCTTGAGACCTGGGCGGCCAAGCGAAAGTGATAAGTATCCCACCTGGGGAGTACGTTCGCAAGAATGAAACTCAAAGGAATTGACGGGGGCCCGCACAAGCGGTGGAGCATGTGGTTTAATTCGATGATACGCGAGGAACCTTACCAGGGCTTAAATGCATATTGACAGGGTCAGAGATGACTTTTCCTTCGGGCAATTTGCAAGGTGCTGCATGGTTGTCGTCAGCTCGTGCCGTGAGGTGTCAGGTTAAGTCCTATAACGAGCGCAACCCCTACCGTTAGTTGCCAGCGAGTCATGTCGGGGACTCTAACGGGACTGCCGGTGCAAACCGTGAGGAAGGTGGGGACGACGTCAAATCATCACGGCCCTTACGTCCTGGGCCACACACGTGCTACAATGGCCGGTACAGCGGGAAGCCATGCGGTAACGCAGAGCGGATCCACAAAACCGGTCACAGTTCGGATCGGGGTCTGCAACTCGACCCCGTGAAGCTGGAATCGCTAGTAATCGGATATCAGCCATGATCCGGTGAATACGTTCCCGGGCCTTGTACACACCGCCCGTCAAGCCATGGAAGCCGGGAGTGCCTGAAGTCCGTCACCGCAAGGAGCGGCCTAGGGCAAGATCGGTAACTAGGGCTAAGTCGTAACAAGGTAGCCGTACCGGAAGGTGCGGCTGGAACACCTCCTTTCTAGAGCTTCGGCCTTCGGAATTGTCAAGGGCCCCGACGCCTCGTTCTAAATATTCAAGTCGTACAACATCTGTAAGTATAGGATAGAGTCTCCACATTAATAATATAAGATACCTCTTTTGGTACGGAGTACAAAGAGTGGTAGGGACAGTCCCATAGCTCAGCTGGTTAGAGCGCTACACTGATAATGTAGAGGTCGGCAGTTCGAGTCTGCCTGGGACTACAGAGGGCACCTTTTGTTAGGTGCGCACGTTCATTGAGAATAAAATTGAATAGGAAATTCTAGAAGTTGAGTAGTAGTTGGAAGTACTGACTACTGACTACTATATGCTAACTACTAGTATATGGGGGATTAGCTCAGCTGGCTAGAGCGCCTGCCTTGCACGCAGGAGGTCATCGGTTCGACTCCGATATTCTCCACCAGGCGGTGCCTGGGGACAATTGATTTGTCTTCAAGTATTGCATGAGTGGCCACAAGGGTAATTTTTAATTGTCCGTGGCGACTCGCCACAAGTTCATTGACATATTGGGACAGGACGTATATCTTTCGGGATATATGTACTGAAGAAAAAGAAAACACGAATTTTTTAAGTAAAGAGTACGAAATACGAATAGAACAAAAGGTCTGGCGACAAGCTAGATAAGGGCGTATGGGGAATGCCTAGGCTCTCAGAGGCGATGAAGGACGCGATAAGCTGCGAAAAGCTGCGGGGATCGGCACATACGATATGATCCGCAGGTATCCGAATGGGGCAACCCGTTATACTGAAGGTATAACATCCGCAAGGAGGCAAACCCGGTGAACTGAAACATCTAAGTAGCCGGAGGAGGAGAAAACAAAAGTGATTCCGGGAGTAGCGGCGAGCGAAACCGGATTAGTCCAAACCGTACATGTTCCGGCATGTGCGGGGTTGTAGGACCGCGACGTTCGAACAGCGATGAACTAGAACAGGTTGGAAAGCCTGGCCATAGACGGTGATAGCCCGGTATAGGTAAAGACCTGCAAGATAGCGGTATCCTGAGTAGCGCGGGGCACGTGAAACCCTGTGTGAAACCGGCGGGACCATCCGCCAAGACTAAATACTCCTGAGAGACCGATAGTGAACCAGTACCGTGAGGGAAAGGTGAAAAGAACCGTGAACAACGGAGTGAAAAAGATCCTGAAACCATACGCTTACAAGCGGTCGGAGCCCTTCGGGGTGACGGCGTGCCTTTTGCATAATGAGCCTACGAGTTACTTTTACTAGCAAGGTTAAGGACTTCAGGTCCGGAGCCGTAGCGAAAGCGAGTCTTAACAGGGCGCCATAGTTAGTAGTAGTAGACGCGAAACCGTGCGATCTACCCATGGGCAGGTTGAAGCTGTGGTAACACATAGTGGAGGACCGAACCCGTTGACGTTGAAAAGTCTTGGGATGACCTGTGGGTAGGGGTGAAAGGCCAATCAAGCTCGGAAATAGCTCGTACTCCCCGAAATGCATTTAGGTGCAGCGTGTAGATAGTTTTATAGAGGTAGAGCTACTGATTGGATGCGGGGGCTTCACCGCCTACCAATTCCTGACAAACTCCGAATGCTATAAAACGTTTCTGCGCAGTGAGGGCATGGGTGCTAAGGTCCATGTCCGAGAGGGAAAGAACCCAGACCATCGGCTAAGGTCCCAAAATATATGCTAAGTTGAAAAAACGCGGTGGAACTGCATTGACAGCCAGGATGTTGGCTTGGAAGCAGCCATTCATTTAAAGAGTGCGTAACAGCTCACTGGTCGAGCGGTTCCGCATGGATAATGATCGGGCATAAGCATATTACCGAAGCCATGGCTTTGTATTTATACAAGGGGTAGGGGAGCATTGTAGTGCCGTTGAAGGTGTACCTGCGAGGGATGCTGGAGGAGCTACAAACGAAAATGTAGGCATAAGTAACGATAATGCGGGCGAGAAACCCGCACGCCGAAAGACCAAGGTTTCCCCAGCTATGCTAATCAGCTGGGGGTCAGTCGGGACCTAACGCGGACCCGAAGGGGGAAGTGGATGGACAAGCAGTTAATATTCTGCTACCCGCACATCATTGAAAGCGACGGAGGCGAGAAGTTGGTGCGTGCAGACGGAATTGCACGTTGAAGCGAGTGGTAACACCGCGATAGTACACCGAGGCTACGGCCAAGGTGATAATCCAGCGTATCGACTTCCAAGAAAAGCGAGATGTGCGGCCCGTACCGTAAACCGACACAGGTGGTTGGGATGAGTATTCTAAGGCGCTCGAGAGATTCATGGCTAAGGAACTAGGCAAAATAGACCCGTAACTTCGGGAGAAGGGTCGCCCATCTTTTAGATGGGCCGCAGTGAAGAGGTCCAGGCGACTGTTTATCAAAAACACAGGGCTCTGCAAAATCGAGAGATGAAGTATAGGGCCTGACACCTGCCCGGTGCTGGAAGGTTAAGGGGAGATGTGAATCCTTCGGGAGGAAGCATTGAACTGAAGCCCCAGTAAACGGCGGCCGTAACTATAACGGTCCTAAGGTAGCGAAATTCCTTGTCGGGTAAGTTCCGACCTGCACGAATGGTGCAACGATCTGGACACTGTCTCGGCCATGAGCTCGGTGAAATTGTAGTATCGGTGAAGATGCCGGTTACCCGCAGTGGGACGAAAAGACCCCGTGCACCTTTACTATAGCTTCGTATTGACCTTGGTCAAGCAATGTGTAGGATAGCTGGGAGACTTTGAAGGCGCACCGCCAGGTGTGTTGGAGTCACCGTTGAAATACCAGCCTTTGCTTGTCCGGGGCCTAACCCTCCAAGAGGGAACAGTGCGTGGTGGGTAGTTTGACTGGGGTGGTCGCCTCCAAAAGAGTAACGGAGGCTTCTAAAGGTGCCCTCAGTACGGTCGGCAATCGTACGTAGAGTGCAATGGCACAAGGGCGCTTGACTGTGAGACATACAGGTCGAACAGGTTGGAAACAAGAGCATAGTGATCCGGTGGTTCCGCATGGAAGGGCCATCGCTCAAAGGATAAAAGGTACGCCGGGGATAACAGGCTGATCTCCCCCAAGAGCTCATATCGACGGGGGGGTTTGGCACCTCGATGTCGGCTCGTCACATCCTGGGGCTGGAGAAGGTCCCAAGGGTTGGGCTGTTCGCCCATTAAAGTGGCACGCGAGCTGGGTTCAGAACGTCGTGAGACAGTTCGGTCTCTATCTACTGCGGGCGTTAGAAATTCGAGCGGACCTGGCCCTAGTACGAGAGGACCGGGCCGGACCGACCGCTGGTGCACCGGTTGTCCCGCCAGGGGCATTGCCGGGTAGCTATGTCGGGATTGGATAAGCGCTGAAAGCATATAAGCGCGAAACCAACCGCAAGATGAGATTTCTTTAAAGGACCGTGGGAGACGACCACGTCGATAGGCCATAGGTGCAAGGGCAGTAATGTCCGTAGCCGAGTGGTACTAATTGTCCGTACGGCTTGCGCAACATAAGTCCCTTTCCCGCCCTGTGCGGGGAAGGGCGACAACCTTTTCTCTATGACTTTCGACCTTTTTACTTAAAGGGAACGCTGTTTTCCCCTCTTCATACCTGTCCCATTATTATGTCATACTTCGGCCGCTGCGATAGCGAAAAGGCCAAGTATCAAGATATCCAAAATTTAGGTGGCCATGGCGGCGGGGCCCACCCCTTTCCATTCCGAACAGGGAAGTTAAGCCCGCCAGCGCCGATGGTACTGCCAATAGGTGGGAGAGTAGGAAGCCGCCTTGCTTCGAGGTCCCGATCAGTTTTACTGGTCGGGACCTTTTTTTTTGTCCCGTCCCGAACGGTGGGA
>NZ_JAUOSY010000019.1:0-3647 GCF_030549125.1 Zobellia sp. 1_MG-2023
AAAAATTATAATCCGCCCAAAATATACATATTTATTTTTTTTGGGCCGAGCGGTACAGTACAGGACGGAAAGCTTTTCCCCATCATATAATTTTGTCCCCAAACGTAATAACCCTTCAAATGAAAAATACAGCACAACAGTTCAAGTACGTAGACCATCTTTGGGACGATAAGAAAGCCGCCGCACTGGGCGATGACCAGGTGGCCCTGTTCCTATACCGCTCCAATATCCTGGGGGCCGACCTAAGGATAACCAACTATGGCGGTGGGAACACCAGCTGCAAGACCATCGAAAAGGACCCCTTGACCGACCAAGAGGTGGAAGTGATGTGGATCAAAGGTTCCGGCGGGGACATCGGTACCCTGACCAAGGCCGGTATCGCAGGGCTCTATACCGAAAGGCTCAGGAACCTGAAGAACGTTTACGGCGGCCTGGAGGACGAGGACCGCATGGTGGGCCTTTTCAACCATTGCATCTACGACCTGGACAGCAAGGCCCCTTCCATTGATACCCCCTTGCACGGCCTGTTGCCCTTCAAGCACATAGACCACCTACACCCCGATGCCCTGATCGCGGTGGCCGCGGCAAAGGACAGCGAAAAGGTGACCAAGGAGATTTGGGGCGATACCATGGGCTGGGTACCATGGCAGCGGCCGGGTTTCGACCTGGGCCTGCAACTGGAAAAATGTCTGGAGGACAACCCCGGTATCCGTGGGATAGTCCTGGGCAGCCACGGGCTTTTCACTTGGGGGGACACTTCCCATGAATGTTACATGAACAGTCTTGAGGTCATCGAAATGGCCTCCGAATATATAGAGAACAAGATCAAGGCCAACGGAAGCGTTTTCGGGGGACAAAAAATAGAGAGCCTACCAAAAGAGGAGCGTCTGGAAAAGGCCGCACAGCTTATGCCCATGTTAAGGGGACTGTGTTCTTCCAACAACAGGATGATAGGCCATTTTAACGATAGCGACGTGGTCATGGAGTACATCAACAGTAACGACCTGGAGCGGCTCGCGCCCATGGGCACCTCGTGCCCCGACCACTTTTTGAGAACCAAGATCCAGCCCTTGGTACTGAAACTGGATGCCAACGAGGACCTTTCCGATACGGAAGCCGTGCTCGCCAAGCTCCGTCCTGCCTTTGAACAGTACAGAAAGGAATACCAAGCGTACTACGACGACCATAAACGTGCCAATAGCCCCGCCGTTAGGGATGCCAGTCCGGTAATCATCATCTATCCGGGAATAGGCATGTTCAGCTTCGCGAAGAACAAGCAGACCACCCGTGTGGCCAATGAGTTCTACATCAACGCCATAAACGTCATGCGCGGTGCGGAAGCCATCACGGAATATACATCGTTGCCAAGACAGGAGGCCTTCGATATAGAGTACTGGTTGTTGGAAGAGGCCAAACTGCAGCGTATGCCAAAGGAAAAACCTTTGTCACGTAAAGTAGCCCTGGTCACCGGAGCGGGGGGCGGCATAGGAAAGGCCATTGCCGACAAGCTCGCCGCGGAGGGCGCCAACGTGGTACTGACCGATATTGCCGAGGACAGGCTGAAGGAAGGCGTAGCCACCTATCCAAGGGACACCGCAAGCTATGCCGTGTGCGACGTCACCAAAAGCGCATCGGTAGCCGACGCCTATAAAAAGGCATGTCTGGAGTTCGGGGGCGTGGACATCGTGGTGCACAGCGCGGGTCTCGCCATTTCAAAACCCCTACAGGACACCTCGGAAAAGGATTGGGACATACTGCAGGACGTCTTGGTAAAGGGGCAGTTCGAACTGGCCAAGCAGGCCGTGGCCATCATGCGCAAACAGGACAAGGGAGGTGACTTTATAAGCATAGCCAGCAAGAACGGGCTCGTATCCGGGCCCAACAACGTGGCCTACGGAACGGCGAAGGCCGCACAGCAGCATATGGCGCGCCTATTGGCCGCGGAACTGGGGGGCGACAAGATAAGGGTCAATACCGTAAACCCGGACGGGGTGATCGTGGGCAGCAAGATATGGGAAGGCGATTGGGCCGAGGGACGTGCCAAGGCCTACGGGATCACCGTTGAGGAGCTTCCCGCACATTACGCCAAACGCAACCTCCTGAACGAGATCATATACCCCAAGGATATCGCGGACGGGGTGTTTGCATGCGTGGGCGTATTGAACAAGACCACTGGCAACATCATCAATGTGGACGGGGGCATGGCGAATGCCTTTGTAAGATAGATCGTTTTGAGTTAGTTTGTTTTTATTTCCATGGGCCGTACGGCCCATGGAAGTATTTTTACCAAAATCAAGAACTTTATGAGAATAGATAAAAATCGGCTTGGTGATGCCAACCAAAACGGAATCACCGGTCACAATGAACGTTTCGACTTTTTAGCACATACCCTTTCTAACAAGGGGAACGACGTTAACGCAATTATCAAGAAACTACAGGACTTCCAAGTAGCTATACCCAGTTGGGCGTTAGGGGCCGGCGGTACTCGCTTCGGTCGTTTCGGGTTTCAAGGAGAACCCTCTAGCCTAGAGCTGAAGATAGACGATGTGGGACTGATTCATTCACTTACACAAAGTGCGGGCGCCATATCTTTACATATTCCATGGGATGTTCCAACGGACTACAACTCCATAAAGGATCTCGCAGACTCCCACGATATTATCTTCGATGCTGTCAACTCCAACACCTTCCAGGACCAAAAGGACAGTAAGGAAAGTTACAAGTTCGGTTCTCTGAGCAACACAAGTAAAGCTTCTCGCGAACAGGCTGTAGCACATAATATAGAGGTAATAAAAATTGGAGATAAGCTAGGTTCCAAAAGTTTAACGGTTTGGTTAGCGGACGGTTCTAATTTTCCTGGACAGACCAATTTTCAATCTGCATTACAAAATACAGAAGATAGCCTTAAGGATATCTACAAAACCCTTCCCGAAGACTGGAAAATGTTCATAGAATATAAGCCTTATGAGCCCAATTTTTATAGTACGGTAATTCAAGATTGGGGAACTTCATTCATGCTTGCCAACGCATGTGGAGATAAAGCATATACCTTGGTAGATTTGGGACATCATTTACCTAACACCAATATTGAACAAATAGTTTCTACATTAATGTTAAAGGGTAAACTGGGAGGTTTCCATTTTAATGATAGCAAATATGGCGATGATGACCTTACCGTTGGTAGTGTTAAACCTTATGCCCTGTTTTTGATTTTTAATGCGTTGGTTTATGGAATGGAAAATAATCCTCAAAATCCATATCCGGCTTGGATGATAGATGCCAGCCATAACATAAAAGATCCATTAGAGGATTTGATTCAATCTTTAGAGGCCATACAGGAGGCGCACGCAAAAGCTCTACTTGTAGACCAAAAACTATTGACCGAGGCACAATTGAATCATGATGTGGTTAAATGTCAAGAGATTCTTCAAGATGCCTACCGTACGGATGTTAGACCTCTATTGGAAAAAGCAAGATTAAACAGAGGTGGAGCTTTAAGTCCTTTAGACGCTTATCGATCTTTAAATGTAAGAGAAAATTTAATTAGGGAAAGAGGCGCTGACTCTGTCGCATCCGGACTATAACCACAACACCATGAAAACTAAAGTAACGGCCGTATTCGATATCGGGAAGACCAACAAAAAGTT